>JBGSTO010000049.1:0-31318 GCA_041736465.1 Anaerolineales bacterium
GCCGCCCACCGCGCCGCCTTCGCACAGGATCACCGTGCAGCCGGTGAGCGCCTGGGGGTCGTGGGCGTGACCGATTTTGAGTCCGGGCAGGAAGACCCTGGATTTGCTCATCTTGCCATCAATTATACAGGTAAACGAGGATCGAAAAACCAAGGATTTTGAAAGCACGGCGATTGACAGCCGGCAGGCTTGGGGTATAATTACCAACCGCAAGGCCCCGTAGCTCAACTGGCAGAGCAGTTGACTCTTAATCAATTGGTTACAGGTTCGAGTCCTGTCGGGGTCATAAGAGAAGCCGCTCATTATCGAGCGGTTTTTCTTATCAGGGCATTGTCATGCTAAGCGTAGCTGCTTTTGCAAAGCGAAGCATCTCTCCTGCCGGCCGGAGAGACCCTTCAGTCGCACAGGACGCTCCTTCAGGGAGAAAATTGCGTGATTCACTAATGGGCAGCAGCTTGGGGTATTTAATAAACACAGGTATGCTAGAATGATGAGCAGATATCCTGCTCATGAAGCGATGAGGATTATTATGGATAAAAAGGTGACCTTAACTGCGGTTATTCACCTGGAAGAAGACCTGTACGTAGCCGAGTGCCCAGTAGTTGGAACGGTCAGCCAGGGAACTACGATCGAAGAAGCAGTAGAGAATCTAAAAGAAGCAACTGAACTTTACCTGGAAGAATTTCCCATCGTCAGGTAGGCAAATGCTATGGGGGTGAGATAATGTAGCTATGAAGAAATGCGCTACCTGCCATGAGTTGAAAGATGAAAGCGAATTCAACTGGCGCTGGAAGGCATTGGGCGTCCGGCACCCATCCTGCCGGGAATGCCATAAAAAATACCGCCGGGATTGGTATGAAAGCCATAGAGAAAATCACAATGTATATGCTATCTTATAGCCTCATCCGGAATTCCTGAATCTGCTTCGGGTTTTGTTTGATCCAACAGGTGGATTGTATGCATCTCCATCAGCTCATTGAGCGCCTTCGGCTCGAAGTATAAATGGCGCTTGATCGGCAGGCCGAGCGCACTGATTTTTTCTACTCCAGCTCCACCTGCGCCCAAAACTCTCGAAATTTTTCCACCCTCCTGATATCTGCCTGGTTAATTACAAAGGGTGCTACATCGTCTGCAAGAATCTTAAAATCGTACGCTTGTATTCTCGTAGAGATCTCTTTTCTCAAACCCTGTGTAGTCTCTACTCCCAGCTTCTGCCTCAAAAAACCCATATCTGGCCTGGTGCGGCTGGATAAGAAGGTGATGTCATAAAAGTCCCTGCCCTTGGGTCTCTTCCGGTTTACGGATGTGTAAATTTTTTGGGATAGAAGGATATTCAGCGGAGTTACCCTGACTTCGGAAAAAACGTCGAATTTGTTGATCAGAATGGTGTCTGGTTTATACACATAGCCCTGGGCGGTTGTATCTACCTGGATGAGCATCTTTTCTCCCTGAAGCGGGGAGAGCCCCTGCGCATACAGCAGCTCTGGAATCTTCAGGTAGCAGCGATACGCCTCTTTGGCGACATTTCGGATTTCAACTTCAAACCCCTCCAGTTCAAGGAAGCGTTTTACTTTCTGAATGACTTCTTCGAACTCGACCCAGGATAAACCAAAATTGTCTAAATCAATGTCGTCAGAAAAACGAGTATTTCCGTAAATAATCCGCAAGGCCGTTCCTCCCAGGAAGACTAATTTACTGGCATGGTGGCTGTCAAATATGGCTTGCAGGATTTTGTACTGCAGATACTCTCGCAGGATGGCCCGCTCGAATCTTTGTAAATTTTCCGGATACTGGCTTTTGATCTGTTGGAAATCAAGCATGGATATACTCCATTAGTAGCGCAACCCTACGCTCTAAAGCCTTGTTGTCGAAGATCTTCAGATACTTAGTCAACAATGGATTGTCCAACCCGGACAATTCCTGCCTGTTCCAGCGCAATCCGGCTAAATCTTCCATCGAGTCGATGCCTGCATTCGAATAAAGATAGTCGAGCACTGCCTTCTCCAGGCTGGCAATTTTGTACTTGATCAGCTTGTCGTGATTGATCACCCGGTAGCCAAACATCAGAGTTGGCTTGATGCTGCGGTAATCAAACCTGCCCCACTTGCTATCAAACCGCATGGTCTTGCGAGAGCTGGCGTTGGTTATACCCAGCACCGTCTCGGGAATAACAAGATAATACGCCAGTGCAGACTCCAGGCTCACGTAGGAAGGTTCATAGATCCTGTTAGCCAGCATGAACAGGGTGCTCTCATCCACCTGCGCGTCAGCAAACAGATAATAGCCGCCAGCCAGGAACTGGATATAGCCTCTGACCAACCAATCATTTAGCTGTTGGCGGTGGAAACCAGGGTCAAACTTACGCACATCGTTGAGATTGAAGGCGGGTAAGTTCTTCGCATTGCTGTGGAAATCTCTAAATCTCATTTTATATTTCTATATGTCAATAATAATATTTACATTTGGAAATATTATACCTATGTAAACGCGTTCCGTCAAGCCAATCACGCTGCCGGTAGGCGAGTTCTGCTGAAGCGATGCGTATAAGATCCGGCTTTTCGTGCACACCAACCGGTTGGATTACCTGCGGCAATATTAAACATGATAAAATTTATCCAATTATTTCCGGGAGTGACGCCATGCAAGAATCCAATTATCAAGAAACCAACCTGGATCCTCAAGACTGGGACGTGCTGCGTGCCTTGGGCCACCAGATGGTGGATGACGCCCTCTTGCATCTCCAGCAGATTCGTGAGAAGCCTGTCTGGAAGCCATTGACACAGGAGACGAAGGATTTCTTCGCCCAGCCCGTGCCTCAATCGCCCTCCGGCGAAGAGCAGACCTACCAGTTATTCAAAGACTATATTCTGTCTAATCCGATGGGCAACATCCACCCGCGTTTCTGGGGTTGGGTGATGGGCAACGGCATTCCCTACGCTGCGCTGGTGGATATGCTGGCGTCGGTCGTCAATCCAAACCTGGGAGGCGGAGAGCAAGTTGCCAATTACGTCGAGCGGCAGGTGCTGGATTGGTGCAAAGAGATGGTCGGGTTTCCGGCGAGCTCGAGCGGCATCCTGACCTCCGGCGGCTCGATGGCGAATTTCATCGGTCTGGCGGTAGCCCGCAACGCCATGGCAGGCTATGATATCCGTTCCGAAGGGGTCGCCGCTGCGCCGCGCCAGATGACTGTTTATGCTTCCACCGAAACCCACAGCAGCAACTATAAAGCGGTCGAGCAGTTGGGGTTGGGTAAGAAGTGGATGCGTTTTATCGCTGTAAACGAGCGCTATGAAATGGACATCGCCGCGCTGGAAGAGGCGATCCGCAAAGATAAAGCAGCCGGGTACCAGCCCATTTGCATCATCGGCAATGCCGGTACAACCAATACCGGCGCAATCGACGACTTGAATGCTTTGGCCCATACCTGCCAGCGTGAGCGCATCTGGTTCCACGTAGATGGCGCCTTTGGCGCTCTGGCTGCCCTCTCGAACCGGTACCGGCACTTAGTGGCTGGGATGGAGCGCGCCGATTCGCTGGCTTTCGATTTGCATAAATGGATGTATATGCCCTTCGAAGTCGCCTGCATCCTGATCCGCAAATTCGAAGACCATGTGGGCACGTTTTCTGTTTCGCCCGATTACCTATCGCACATGCCGCGCGGGTTGGCAGGCGGCGAGCATGCCTGGTTCGGCGACCTGGGGCTGCAGCTTACCCGCGGCTTCAGGGCGCTCAAGGTGTGGATGACGCTGAACGCCTATGGGCTGGACCATTTTCGACGCCAGATCGAACAGGATATCGAACACGCCCAATACCTGGCAGGGCTGGTGAAGGATCATCTATCCCTGGAGCTGCTGGATCATGTGCCGCTGAACATCGTGTGCTTTCGCTGGGTTGCACCGCTGGTGGACGAGGAGAAGCTAGATGATCTCAACCGGGAAATTTTGATGCGGCTGCACGAGCGCGGGCTGGCGGTTCCCAGCTACACCCGTTTGAATGGCAAATTTGCCCTGAGGGTTTCGATTACCAATCACCGCAGCACGCGCCAGGATTTCGATTTCCTGGTGGAAAAAGTAACCGAAATCGCAGAAGAAGTTCTGAAGGAAAGCAAAGTCAAACTCGACCTGTAAAGCGTTCAACCATCAGTTGAATAGTCATCGCGAGTCCCGTAGGGGCGTGGGAATCTCACCAACTGTCGAGGAGATCGCTTCGCTATCGCTCGCGATGACTGCTGTTTATATGGAGCCCGAACTCTTGTCCGAAGATCAGCGGATTAGCTTGACTGTATGCACAGGTGTGCATATAATGTAATCAGTAACTGAGGCTGGTCACTGATGTCCATCGAATGGGATCCACAAAAAGCGCTGAGCAATCAAAAAAAAGCATGGTGTTGAATTCGCTCTGGTTGGTATCCGCTCGTCAGGCAACTGCACGGGAGCGTAAGGATTATGAGGCAGGTGTGAGATGAAAGCAGAGTACGATTTCAGCAACGGCAAGCGCGGCGCGGTGCTGCCAGCGCCGCCTGGCAAAGAACGCATCACCATCCGGCTGGATGCGGACATTCTGGAGTGGTTTCGCCGCCAGGCAGACGAGCAGGGCGGCGGCAACTACCAGACGATGATCAACCAGGCGCTGCGCGCCTACATCAACGGGCAGGAGCTGTCCATCGAAGATCTGCTGCGGCGGGTGCTGCGCGAGGAATTGGCCCAATACAAGGCGGACTAAGGGGGCGTCGAGATCAGGCTTTCATTGTCGCGGTAATTGATGCCAACCAGCAGCGCAATACCGCCAACTTCTCGAGGCAGATTCAGCCTCCCGGATATATAATCAATCATAGTAATACTGTTCATCCACCTGCCTGTCTCTCTGCACGGTAAACAGTGACCCGCTCGAGCGAATGGCTTTCCAAGTGGATCCCGATTCTTGCGGCTGGCTTGTATTTCATAGCAGTCGCACTGCGCACTGCGCTTTTTTTCGGGGATGATCCGGTATTGGGATATGCCTTGGGGCTGCTGCTGCTCTGGGCGCTCTTGATTGCCAGCGAGCCGGCTGTGTCTCGCCGCTGGCCGGCGTATTTCTCCCTGTATTTGACCCTCCAGACTGCTCTGGCTTTTGTGCTGATGGCGCTGCCGGACACACCAGATTTTATGGGCGTGCTGCTGGGTATTCTCAGCATGCAGGTGATGCTGCGCCTGCCTGCCCGCATGGGGGCTTTGTGGATTGGGCTGTGTGCGGTCATCATGGCGCTGCTGCTGGCACAGCCCTATGCTTACCAGGCGATCGCGCTGGTGTTAATTTACACTGCCAGCAATATTTTCCTGGGCTCTTATACGCGCACCATCCGCCGCTCCCAGGCGGCGCACCTGCACAACCAGGCATTGGCAGCCGAGCTGGAGCAAGCCAACCGCCGGCTGCAGGAATATGCTGCACAGGCCGAGCGGCTGGCGGCGGCGCGCGAGCGCAACCGGCTGGCGCGCGAGCTGCACGATTCGGTCACCCAAACGGCCTTCAGCATGAACCTGACCAGCCAGTCTGCTGCCCTGCTGCTGGAACGCGATCCTTCTCGAGTGGCCGAGCAGCTGGAACGCCTGTACGCGCTGGCGCGCAGCGCCTTGGGGGAGATGCAGGTGCTGATCGATGAGCTGAAGCCCGAGCCAGCCGGACGGGAGGGGCTGGCGGCTGCACTGCACCGCCTGCTGGTGGACAGCCGTTTCGCTGGCGCCCTGTCGGTCAGCATCGAGACCGAGGGCGACCAGCCGCTGCCGGCTTCCGAAGAGCAGGGGCTGCTGCGCATTGCCCAGGAAGCGCTGAACAACACGCTGAAACATGCCCAGACCTCGCAGGCGCACATCCGCCTGCATCTGAGCGAACCTTTTTGGATGGAGATCGAGGATCACGGGCGGGGCTTCGACCCGCAGCAGGCGCGGCGCGGTGACCGGATGGGTCTGGTCAGCATGGGTGAGCGCGCTGCAGAAATTGGCTGGGCGCTGCGCATCGCAGCCTCTCCCGGGCGCGGTACCTGCATCCGGGTGGAGAAACCCCGGGCGCAGGAGGAGGACGAGCATGGCATTGCCTGAGACGAAAATCAAAGTCCTGATCGTGGACGACCACCAGGTGGTGCGCCAGGGGCTGCGCACCTTTCTGGAACTGCAGCCGGACATCGTCGTTGTCGGCGAGGGCAGTGATGGACAGTCGGGTGTGGAGCTGGCCCGCCAGCTCGAGCCGGATGTGGTGCTGATGGACCTGGTGATGCCGCGCCTGGATGGCAGCGCCGCCACCCGCCAGGTGAAGGCGCTGGGCAAGGCGATTAAAGTCATTGCTCTGACCAGCTTCACCGAGGATGACAAGGTTTTCCCGGCGATCCAGGCTGGCGCCTCCAGCTACCTGCTGAAAGATGTCTCCCCGGACGAGCTGGTAGAAGCGATCCGCGCCGCACATCGCGGCGAAGCCCGTCTGCACCCGGATATCGCCCGCAAGCTGATGGAACAGGTCGTCCAGCAGGCAGGTGCCCCCCGTCAAAGCGTTCCGGATGAGCTTACCGGGCGTGAGCTGGACGTCGTCCGCCTGGTGGCGCAAGGACGCAGCAACCACGAGATTGCCCAGGCGCTGGTGATCAGCGAGAAGACGGTCAAGACCCATATCAGCAATATTCTGGGCAAGCTGCACCTGGAAGACCGCACCCAATTGGCGATCTACGCCATTAAACATGGCCTGGTGGATTTGGATTAGCGATGCATTTGGGTAGAGACCGTTCGATGGAAGGTCAGGCTGCCTCCCCACCCGCCAGGCTGGGTCGACTGGGCTACCTGGCGATTTACCTGGTGTTTGCGGCGGTGTTGGCGCGCACGCTGGCGCTAGAGAGCATCCGTCCGCGGCTGCCGGCGTACCTGGCGGCGGAGCTGCTCTTTCTGGTACTGTACACAGCCGCGTTGTTCTGGCCCGACCTGCCCAGATGGCTTTTTCATTTATATTTCGCGGTCCAATCTGTGATCATTTTTTGGCTGATTTCTCTGCGCCCGGAATTCGATTTCTTGATCTTGCTGTACATGCTGTTGAGCATCCCGGCCTCGCTGGTGTTCGGCGGGCGTACGCTGTGGGCCTGGGTTGGAGTTTTTATCTTATTCAGCGGCGGGTCGCTGATCTATTTTCTGGGGCCGGCGCGCGGCCTGTCCCTATCGTTGACCACCATTGCCGGCGAGCTGGTGGTTCCGGCATTTATCATCCTGAACCGTGAAAACGAGATTGCCCGGCGCCGCAGCCAAGCTCTGCTGGGCGAATTACAGGCTACGAACCAGCGCCTGCAGCTGTACGCCAGCCAGGTCGAGGATCTGGCTTCTGTGCAGGAGCGCAACCGGCTGGCGCGCGAGCTGCACGACACCGTCAGCCAGCTGGTTTTCAGCATCTCGCTGACCACGCGCTCGGCGCAGGTGCTGTTAAACGCGGACCCGGCGCGCCTGCCGGAACAGCTTGAGCGTCTGCAGGCCCTGACCGGTGAGGCACTGGCGCAGCTTCGCTCGTTGATCACGAAGCTGCGCCCTCCAGATAAAGCCTGATTTGTGACCAGACCTGATCCTTGGATCAGGCCCGATCGCCAAAGCTTACACCCTTAGACCTAAGTCTTCACATGTAGATCTACAACCCGGGCTGCAGATAAAAGACCGATCTGCCTGACCAGGATGAGTTCAACCCCGCGCCGGATGCGCCCGGGGCTCTTTGCGCGTATATTGAGAGTGCACCAGGCAGCGACCCGCACCTGCCTGCAGAAAAAGCTGGTCGCATGTAGTGGGTCACGCAAAAGGATCTAGATCCTTCACTTCGTTCAGGATGACAGATCAAATAAGGAGATGCCCATGTCCACCCAGATGCTCACCAAAATCAGCTCGATCCTGGATCGCATCTACGTCACACCGATCATCCAGTTGGATGAGAATTTTTACGAAGACGAGCAGGTGTTGGCTGCCGGATTGTCTTCCCCGGCGCCGGGCTGCCTGCAGAACCAGCCGCTCCCCGAGATTGACCCGGGTGAGTTCGAGCATCGATACTGCTGGTACCTCTCGTGAGCGAGGTTGAGATGGCTGCCAGGCGGCTCATGATCGTAGACGATGCCCTTGAGGTACTTACAGATCTGCGTACCCTGCTGGGCCTGGCGGCGGATATCGAGATCGTGGGCGAAGCGGGCAATGGGCTGGAAGCAGTAAAACTGGCGTTGCGCCTGCAGCCAGACGTGATCTTGATGGATCTTGAGATGCCGCTGATGAACGGCTACGAGGCCATCCAGCAGATAAAGCGCCAACTGCCTGCCTGCCGGGTGATTGCTTTGACGGTTCACGGCTACAAAGAGGCGCAGCAAAAGGCCAGCCTGTCCGGTGCAGACGCTTTCATCATCAAAGGCGCCCCGCTGGCAAGCCTGGTGCAGGAAATTTTCAAACAGGAGTGAAGGATGAATACGAATACTGCTCAAAGACGATTTGACCTGGACTGGCTGCGTGTGCTGGCGATCCTGGCCATTTTCGTGTTCCACTGCACCCGTCTGTTCGATACGGATGATTGGTCGATCAAAAACGCCATCACCTATCAGGCAGTGACGGTGTGGAAGGAATTTGCGATCACCTGGGGAATGCCATTGATCCTGATCATCTCCGGCGCCAGCGTCTTCCTGGCGCTGGAAAAGGTCAGTGCAGGCAAATACCTCAAGGGATTGTTGGCACGCCTGCTGCTGCCGCTGCTGGTGGGCATGTTTACCCACGTTGCCTGGCAGGTTTACCTGGAGAACCTGGATAAAGGAAAATTCAGCGGCTCATTCTGGAGCTTCTACCCGCATTATTTTGACGGCATGTACGGTTTTGGCGGCAACTTCGCCTGGATGGGCCTGCACCTGTGGTACCTGGAACTGCTGTTCATCCTGTCGCTGCTGTTCCTGCCGCTCTTTTTATTGCTCAAGAAGACCCGCCTCGGGCAGCGCGCGCTGCAGGGCCTGGGCAATTTTCTGGCGCTCCCCGGCGCAGTTTTTCTGCTGGCGCTGCCTGCCATCTTGTTGATGCGCGTGATGGACCCTGAAACCTGGGGCAACCAGGACCTGGGCGGCTGGAGCGTGGTCATTTACCCGATTTACTTCATTGCAGGATTTGTGATCATCTCCAACCAGCGATTGCAGATCCGCATCCGGCAGATGCGCTGGCTCTCCTTCGGTATGGGACTGATGCTGACGCCCGCCTACCTTTTCCTGGAGTTCCAAAAGCTCTACCCGGCGCTTTTCCCGCTGGCGCATGAACTGGCTGACCCGCTCTATTGTTTGACCTCCTGGAGCTGGCTGCTGGCAGTCTTGGGGTTCGGCATGCAGCACCTGAATTTCAATCCGCCCTTCTTGAAGTATGCCAATGAAGCCTCCCTGCCTTTTTACATACTGCACCAGACGGTGATCGTGACATTGAGCTATTTCGTGGTGCGCTGGCCCATCCCCGACCTGCTCAAATTTCTTACCGTACTGCTGGCTTCGTTTGCGATCGTCATGGGATTGTACGAGTTTTTGGTGCGGCGCATCAACCTGCTGCGCTTCCTATTCGGGATGAAACCGAGTGCAAGGCGCCCAAGTGCGCCGGCATTGGATGGACAGGTCAAGGATGCAGTCCAGACGGTTTAACCGGGTAGGCAGCCCGATCCAGCCAGGAAGGAGAATTTTGAATGACTACCAAAGCAATCCAAACCGCCAAAGAGGCACGGGCTGCCGGGCCGGCCAGAACCGCCGGGCGAACGGTAACTGCCAGCCGCCTGATGTATATTGACAATATCCGCAGCTTCCTGACGGTTCTGGTGCTGCTGCACCACATCATGATCGTTTACGCCGGCAGCGGCGATTGGATCTACACAGAAGGACGCCAGGATCTGGTCACCGAGGTGGTTGGCTCGATATTCTGTTCCGTGAACCAGGCATTTTTCATGGGACTGTTCCTGCTGATCTCGGCCTATTTGGTGCCGGGTTCTTATGATCGCAAGGGCGCTGCCCGCTTCTGGAAAGAGCGGCTGGTGCGGCTGGGCATCCCCCTGGCGATCTACTCCTGGTTGGTGCACCCGGCCTTCGTGTACTGGTACTTGAAAACCACTCAGGGCCTGCGCACGCCCTGGTGGGATTTCTATACCCGCCAGTATTATCGCATGGGATCATGGATCGGCGCCGGTCCGCTGTGGTTCGTCGAGGTGCTGCTGATCTTCACGCTGGCATATTCTGTGTGGCGCTGGATCACACGCTCGCGACCGGTTGAACAGCCTCTTCAGGCGCCTTATCCCTCAGACTTGAAGCTGGCGTTGTTTGCCTTGCTGATGGGCCTGGTGGGCTTTGTCGTGCGCCTGGCGTTTCCGATCGATTGGAACTTTGGACTGTTGAACTTGCAGCTGCCCTTCTTCGCCCAATATATTGTCATGTTCACCGCCGGGCTGCTGGCATACCGGCGCGGCTGGCTGGAGAACCTGCCGGCGGCTGTGGGGCGGCGCTGGATGCTGATCTCCGGACTGGTGCTGCTGCTGTACGTGCCGGGGGCGCTGCTGGGCGGTGCTTTGGAGAGCGACCTGCCCTTCAAGGGCGGCTGGCACTGGCAGGCGCTTTACCTTGCCCTGTGGGAGGCTTATCTGTGTGTGGGAATGTGTATCAGTGTATTGCACTTGTTCCGGCGCTATGCCAATCGCTGGGGCGGTCTGGCGGCGTATCTGTCGCGCAGCGCCTATGCAGCGTACATTATTCAGGCGCCGGTGATCACTGCTGTGGCGCTGCTGCTGCGCGATCTACCCTACCATCCGCTGCTCAAGTTCGTACTGGCTGCATTGATCGCTGTACCGCTGTGCTTTGGCATTGGCGGGCTGCTGCGCCGCCTGCCATACGCCGAGAAGGTGCTGTAACTGTCGCTTATTTCTTTCCCCGCGGCTTGAGAGACTCGCTGGTTTCCAGATCGCTCAGGCGGTAGTTGAGGGCATCGATAGAAACCTGGATTTCGCGGAAGGACAGACCCAGGGAAACCATCAGCAGTACCAGGCTGATGCCAAAGATGACCTCTCCGGCAGTGCTCTGGCCGAAGAAGAGCACAAACATGCACAGCACGCACAGGAAGAAGCTGGCGATGCCGTAGGCTTGCATGTTGCGGATCAGCACCACCCGGTAGCGCAGGTTCGAGATCTGCGCCAGCAGGACATCTTCCGGGTTGATCTTGTAGTTTCTGTGCAGCTCGCGGATCAGGTTGGCGAGCGTGAGGAAGCGGTTGGTGTACGCCAGCAGCAGCAGCGAGATGGCAGGGAAGAGCAGGGCGGGTGTGGTCAGGGTAAGTTCCATACAGACTCCGGCTACCTTACCAGATAGATGATCGAGACGATCACACCGATGGTCACCACCATCCAGCGCAGGATGCGCGGCTGAATGCGCCCGGCTAACCGCCCACCCAGCGACCCGCCGAGCAGTGCGCCCACCGCCATGACCAGGGCTGCGCTCCACACCACCTGTTCTGAGAACAGGAAGAAGATCGCCGCTGCCACGTTGACGCTGAAGGCGATGGCTTGCTTGAGGGCGTTCAGGCGGGTCAGATTATCCTCGAGCACCAGACCTAAAACCGCCAGCACGATCACGCTTAAGCCGGCGCCAAAGTAACCGCCGTAAACGGCTGCCAGGCCAACCGGCAGCAGCGCCTGAACAGCAGTATGGCTTGGATTTGCACTTGCCGGGTTCACCCCGGCTTGCCTGGCGCGCCGTGTCAGCCAGCCGCGCACCGGATCCTGTACAGCAAGCAAGCCAGATGCCAGCAGGATCAGGTAGGGCACCAGATCGCGGAAGAGGCGCTCGCCAGTGTTGAGCAGCAGCAGTCCTCCCACGACTCCGCCCAGGGCGCTGACCGGCGCCAGCCAGTAAATCCGCTGGCGCTGCCCGCGCAGATCTTCAAGCTGGGCAAAGGTCGCTCCGAGGTAGCCGGGTACCAGCGCTACGGTATTGGTGACATTGGCTGCCACTGCCGGCAGCCCCACGGCGATGAGCATGGGGAATGAGATCAGCGTCCCACCGCCGGCAAGTGCATTGACCAGCCCGGCGCCCATGGCAGCCAAAGTAATCAGGATGTAATCGACTCCGCTAAGCATAGTGATCGGTGAGAACCTCTCGAACGGGGATACAGGCTGGGTTAATCATACTCTAAAAATCGGTTTGAGAGCATTGACCAGCGCTCTCAAACCAGTCTGTCAGGCTTACAGTGAATGAACGGTATCAAAACAGCAAAATAAAAATTGTGCTACAAGTATTTGACATTCATCGGGTAAAATCACGCCATGTGGGAATCGGTGTTCCATTTTCGCTCAAAAAAGTCCGGTGAACGGGCGGGCCTGTGGCGGCTATGAATGCTGCAATCCAGCTCAGCCTGCCGGCGCGCGTAAACATCCTTGGCAACCCCTCGGACGGCAACGAGGGTGATTTTGCTACCATCTCGGCGGCGGTTGAGCTGCGCGCCAGGGGCTCGATCGAGCCTGCGGAAGGCATCCACCTTGAACAGCCGGGGGAGGCCGATCCGGAAACCTGCGTCTGCAGCAGCTTGCCGCTGGCATATAACGGGCGGCACAATTTACTGAAGGGCGCTGTGAACCGGCTGTACGCCCACAGCCCCGAATTCCGAGAGAAATTAAAGCGTCACGGGTTTCGCCTGGTGGTCGCCAGCGATGTCCCCCGGCAGAGCGGGCTGGGCGGATCGTCGCTGTTTGTGCTGCTGGCTTTGACCGGACTGCGCGAGCTGTACCAGCTTGACCGGCGCCTGCACAATGACTATTTGCTCGCCGAACTGACCCAACGCGTGGAAGCCAGGGAATTGGGCATCGCCTGCGGCTACGCCGACCGCTATGTGCCGCTCTTTGGCGGGCTGGCATACCTGGACTACCGCGGTAAGCTGCTGCAGCACGATGTGGGACAAGAACCGTACACGACCTATGAGCGCCTGGATGGGATGGTAGAGCCGCCCAACTTGGTGGCGGTCACCACCGGCGTGCAGCATGACTCCGGCGATGTGCATGGACGCATGCGGCCGCGCTACCTGGCGGAGTTCACCGCATGGCAGGAGGCCGGCGGCTGCGGTGAACCGCCGCCCATGGTTCGCTTCATGAGCGGCGCCTATGAGACCGCCTGGCGCGGCAAGATCGCGCTGCTGGAAGGCGACCTGGTAACCTTCGGGCAGTTGATGAATCACAATCACCGCCTTGTCGATGAGATGATGCTGTACTGCGGCTTCGAGGACGGCGCAGGCTGGGCCAACAACCTGTTCATCCGGGCTGCGTATGAAAACGGGGCGTTGGGCGCCAAGCTGACCGGGGCAGGCGGAGGCGGTTCGGTGTTTGCCCTGGTTGGCAGCGAGGCGGACGAGCGCCGCCTTCTGCGGGCCTGGGAGCGTACGGCGCAGCAGCACCACTTGAAAGATGCTAAAATCTATTCTCTTGAAATCGCCAAACAAGGATTAATTATTACTTGAATATGCAAGCAGTTATTCTGGCTGCCGGGCGAGGCTCCCGGCTCAATCCCATCACCATCAAACGATCGAAAGCCATGCTGCCCATCCTGGGCAAACCCATCGTCGCCCGGGTGATGGAGAGCATCGCGGCCTGTGAAATCCGTGATTTCATCCTGGTGGTCAACTCACAGGATGAGGATATCTTGCGCTATTTTCGCGAGCAAACAGACCTGGATGTCGATATCACCTTTGTGCACCAGCCGGAGCGTAAGGGCATGGCAGATGCGCTGCAGCATGCCGCCCCATATCTGCACCAGGATTTTATCCTTTCAGCGTGCGACAACCTGGTCAGCCACCAGGATGTGCAGCGGATGGTGGCGATGTGGCGCGCCCAGCCGCAGCCCAACGCGGTGCTCACCTTAATGCGCGTACCCTATGAGCAGATCCGGAAATCCGGCATTGTCAGCCTGGACGGGGATACGGTCACCCATATCGTAGAGAAGCCCGACCCTGAGCTGGCCCCATCGGATATCGCCAGCCTGCCGCTGTACTGCTTCTCAAACAAATTCCTGGAATACCTGCCCCTGGTGCAGCCATCTTTGCGCGGCGAGTACGAGCTGCAGGATGCCATCGAAATGCTGATCCAGCGCCATGGCGGGGTGAAAGGCTGTATGGTGGCGCGCCGCCTGACGCTGACCACCGCCGCCGACCTGCTGTCAATCAACCAGGATTATCTGCGCAATGGGCTGTCCAGCCGCCAGGATTTGCCCGGATTTGCCGGGGAGGGCACTCGCTTCATCCCACCTTTGCACATTGAAGCAGGCACTGCCATCGGATCGGGCTGCGTGATCGGGCCGAACGTATATATCGAGAGCGAAGTCCAGATCGGCGACGGCGTGGTGCTGCAAGACGCGGTTGTGCTGCGCGGCAGCGTGGTGCCGGCGGGGGCAAATATCGCCAACCAGGTAGTCTCTTAACCACGTGCAACCGGATAAACAAGGAGACAGATGTGATGCACACCGAATTATTTCAAGCCATGGCCCAAAGCATCATTGATGGGGACCCCGAAGCGGCAGAGCAGTTGGCTCAGGAAGCCATCGAAAAGGGGATCGATCCGCTGGAGGCGATTAACCAGGGATACGTGCTCGGCGTCAACTACGTCGGCGACCAGTTTAGCTGCGGGAATGCGTTTTTACCGGAGCTGGTCATGGCTGGCGAGGCGATGAAATCTGCGGTTGCCGTCCTGGAGCCTGAAATGCAGCGCCTTGGCTCCAGTCGCCAGATGTTGGGAAAGGTGGTTCTGGCTACCGTGCAGGGCGATATTCACGAGATCGGCAAGAGCCTGGTGGGCACCATGCTCTCCGCGGCCGGTTTCGAGGTGTTCGACCTGGGCGTGGATGTACCGGTGACCAAAATTGTTGGCAAGGCGCGCGAGGTGGACGCCGATATCGTTGCCCTGAGTGCCCTTTTGACCACAACCATGGTGCGCCAGCGGGATGTCATCGAAGCGCTGGATGACCTAGGCCTGCGCGCGCGAGTCAAAGTGATGGTCGGCGGGGCGCCGGTCACCAGCGAATGGGTGGCTGAGATTGGCGCGGATGGGTACAGTGAAGACGCCATCGGCGCGGTCGAGATTGCCAAACGCCTGGTCGGTGTGGGTTAATGGAGGCAGGCAATGGCTGGAAAAATTAAGTCCATCACCAATCCCGCACTGCATCTCGAGATTTTGAGCCTGGAAGACGTGCAGCGCATTCATGCCGCCACGTTGGAGATCATTGCCCAAGTGGGGGTCAAGTTTCCATCCCATTGGGCGCTGGATATCTGGGAGCAGCACGGCGCTCAGGTAGACCGGGATACTTTCGTTATTAAGGCGCCGGCGGCGCTGATCGAGGGCGCATTGAAAAGCGCCCCGCCAGCTTACACCCTGGCAGCGCGCAGCCCCGAACAGGACCTGCCCATGGATGGCAACCATGTCTACCTGGGCACCGACGGCTGCGGCGTTGAGGTGATCGACCTGTACAGCGGCGAACGCCGCCGCTCTCGACTGCAGGACGTGGTCGAGATCGCCCGCATCGCCGATGCCCTGGACGAGATTGCCTTTCACTGGGTGGCGCTGTCGGCGCAGGATTACCCCGCCGAGACGCGCGGGCTGCACGAGCTGCGCGCCATCTGGGAGAATTCAACCAAGCATGCCCAGACCGAAAGCGTTTACAACCAGGCAGAAGCTCGGGCTGCGGTCGAAATGGCGGCAGCTGTTGCCGGGGGGCGAGAGAGATTGCGCCAGCGACCGGTGCTTTCGCTCATGCAGTGTACGGCCTCACCCCTGGGGCACGATGGGGGCAGCCTGGAAGCGGCGCTGGTGGCGGCAGAGGCGGGCGTTCCGGTGGGCTTTATGACCATGGCAGCCTGCCTGACGACCGGGCCGGCTACCATGGCGGGCACCCTGGCGGTGGGCAACGCCGAAGTAATCAGCGCCCTGGCGCTGGTACAGCTGGCATACCCGGGCGCGCCGGTGTTTTACGCCGCTGCTCAGACGGCCTCGGATTTACGCAGCGGCGCTTATACCGGCGGCGGCCCAGAGGACTTCTTGTTCGGGGCAGCGACCAATGTGCTGGCGGATTTTTACCAGGTGCCGCTCTCGATGGGTTCTTTTGCCACCGGCGCCAAGCAGCCCAACTGGCAGGCGGGCGTAGATAACAGCCTGTCCACCTTTATGGCAAGCGTGGTGATGTCGGATATGCTGCTGGGAGCGGGCTTTTTGCACGGCAGCAGGATCTGGTCTTACGCCCAGATGCTGCTCGACTGCGAAATTTATAACATCGTTCACAAGATGATGCAGGGCATCCCGGTCGATGACGAAACGCTGGCGATGGAGGCGATTCGCGCTGCCGGACCGGGCGGCAGCTTCCTGGCGCAAAAGCACACCCGCAGGCATATGCGCGAGGTGTTCCTGCCGCAGTTTATGGACCGGCGCCCGTACAATGTATGGGAAGAACAGGGTGATGGTCCGGCGGATTGGGCGCTGGCGCGTGCGCGCCAGATCCTGGAAACACACCAGCCCGAACCCCTGGACGGCATCCTTTCACAAGAGCTGGGGCGCATTATCGCCGCGGCCAAGCAAGGATAGCGCAGCGTGCAGCCCAGGGTCGAGCTTTTAACCTCCGAACTGGTGGAGCGTGTGCTGGATGAAGCCTACCAGCTCATGGAAAAACCGGGCATCAAGGTGCAGCTGCCCGAGGCGCGCCGTTTGCTGGCGGAAGCCGGCGCCAGAGTCGACGAGGGGCGTGAAGTCGTATTCATCCCCCAAACTCTCGCCGCGCAGGCGTTAGCCAGCGCGCCGCGGCGTTTCTGGCTGCATGACCGTGAGGGCCAGCCGGTCATCGAATACGGCGGCGATGCCGTGCATTTCGATCCCGGCTCTTCCGGCGTGCATATCCTGGATGCCGTTACCGGGGAGCACCGGCCCTCGTACACCCCAGACCTGGTGCGCCTGATCAAGGTGGCAGAGCTGCTGCCCCAATACGATGCCCAGGCGACCATGGTGGTGTGCAACGAGGTTCCCAAGGAGATCGGCGATCTATACCGCCTGTACCTGGTGCTGCTGTATTCGCACAAGCCGGTCGTTACCGGCGCTTTCTCCGTTGACACGCTGCAGGTGATGATCGATATGCTGGCGATCTTCGCGGGAGGGCGCCAGGGGCTGGCGGACAAACCCCAGGCAGTGTTCGACGTCTGCCCATCTCCGCCGCTGATCTGGAGCGACTTTGCTGCCCAGAATCTGATCGAGCTGGCGCGCGCCGGCGTGCCGGCGCAAATGGTTTCAATGCCCCTGGCGGGCGCCGCTGCGCCGGTCACGCTGATTGGATCGGTGGTGCAGCATGCCGCCGAGAGCTTGAGCGGCCTGGTGATCCACCAGCTGGCTCAACCCGGCGCGCCGGTGGTATGGGGAGGCGCGCCAGCAGTGTTCGACATGCGCAAGGGCACCACCCCGATGGGCGCAGTAGAAACCGCCATGATCGATGCCTGCTACAGCCAGGTGGGCAAGCACCTGGGGCTGCCCACCCACGCCTACCTGGGCGCCAGCGATGCCAAGCTGGTGGATGCCCAGGCCGGATTGGAAAGCGGGATGAGCGCGCTGATCGGAGCGCTGGCAGGCATTAACATGATCTCAGGCGCAGGCATGCTGGATTTCCTGGCTTGCCAGAGCGCCGAGAAGCTGGTGGTGGATGCCGAGGGCATCGCCATGGCAAAGCGCATGCTCCAGGGTGTGCAGCTTCACACTGCCACCCTGGCGACGGAGCTGTTCGAGAATATCGAGTTCAAAGGCGATTTCCTGAAACAAAAAGCCACGCGCCAGCTTTTTTCGAAGGAGCAGCTGCTGCCCTCTATGGTGATCGACCGGGATACCCACCGCGGCTGGGAGCAGGCGGGCAGGCTGGACACTTTCAGTAGGGCGCGCCAGCGGGTGAGCGAGCTGCTGGCAGTCTATCAGGCGCCGGAAATACCGCAAGCCCAACGTCGCGAGCTGGAACACATGCTGCAGCATCTGGCGCAGCACGCCGGACTGGATCGCCTGCCTGCCCACGACGGGTAAATCAGCGCCGGCGGACCCATCGATTCCTACCAAAAAGGTTTCAGTTATATTACAATAGTGGTCATATAACTCTAGTTTTTTGGGAGGGTGTATGGACCTGTCTGAAATCCAAGCCTGGGTGGCGCAAAATCAAGCCGCCGCCTTCAGCGTATTTGTTATCTTGCTCGTGCTCTTATATTTATTCACCCGCAATATCATCGTGCGCGGCTTGATGAGGCTGGCGTCGCATACCTCTACGAAAGTAGATGACATCCTGGTCAAGCACCTGCAGCCGCTGCGGCTTGCCTGGTTGGCGCCGCTGGGTGTGCTCTATGCTCTTGCCTACCTGGCGCCGGAATATGAGGTAGGTATCCGGCGGATTGCTTTATTTTTCATCCTGTGGATTTCGGCAGTGACGCTCAATGGGCTGCTGGACGCGCTGAATGAAATCTACGAAATCCGCCCGGGCTTCAACGGAGTCAGCATCCAGAGCTACCTGGATATCGCCAAGATCCTGCTCGTGGTAGTGGCGGTCATCCTGAGCATCTCACTTTTTTCGGGCGAATCGCCGGTGACGCTGCTAACCGGATTGGGGGCGCTGACCGCTGTGCTGCTGCTGATCTTCCAGGATACGATCCTGTCACTGGTGGCGAGCATCCAGATCGCCGCTCACAATCTCATCAAGGAGGGGGATTTTATCGAGGTGCCCAGCTACGGGGCGGAGGGTGAGGTCGTCAATATCAGCCTGCACACAATCAAGGTGCAGAATTCGGATAAAACCTTTTCCGTCATTCCCACCTTCAAGATTGTGGATGTGGCTTATAAGAACTGGCGCGGCATGCGCGAAAGCGGGGGGCGGCGCATCCAGCGCTCACTGCTGGTGGATATGAACACGATCCGCTTCTGCGACGAGGAGCTGCTTGGGCGGCTGCAGAAAATCGACTTGATCAGCGATTACCTGCAGGAGCGCGTCTCCAAGATCAAAGCTTACCAGCTGGAACATGCTGAACACTATGATTCGCCGCTGGATGGGCCGCAGATCACCAATACGGAAGTGTTCCGGACGTACATCGAGCACCATCTGCGCGGGCGGAAGGATATTCACCAGGAGGGGATGCCCTTCCTGGTGCGCACACTGGCGCCCAACCCGAGCGGGCTGCCGATCGAGCTGTATGTGTTTGCGCGCACAACCCAGTGGGAAGTTTACGAAGGCATCCAGGCCGAAATTTTCGACCACCTGCTGGCAGCGGCGAGTCACTTCGACCTGCGGGTGTTCCAGGAACCAACCGGACGTGATTTCAGCGCGCTGGCGCATGGGCTTCAAAGGGGAGTAAGCGCAGCGGACTGAGATGAATAACACACCGGCCTGAAGCGCGTATTGATCGCGCTTCAGGCCGGTTTTAATTTCCTGGAGAATGCCGGCTCAAGTAATCTGACGGAAGTTTAGCCGCGCAGCAGGATGCGCTCACTCAGCTTAAGGCAGCCGGTTTCAACGGCGCGGCGCAGTTCTTCGCGCTTCTCAGGGTCGGGAGACGATATGCGCTGCATTGCCTGCTCCCAGACCTGCTCGCGCCAGTTTCCGATCAGGCGCGAGATGACCCATTCGTCCACGGGACCAAACAATACATCCGCCAGCTGCAGAGGCAGGCTTTGCGGCTCGAGGATGGTGTCCTGGACGGAGTCAATTGTGCGGGTGATAACCTGGCTGACGTGGCAGTGATCATTGTAACGCTGTTCGCGAGTGTGGTCGTCCAGGCTGTACCAATCAGGTTCAAGCAGGTCGCTCAGCGCCAGCACCAGGTCGTAGTTGATATGGGCATTCACCCCAAGCAGCAAGTTCTGCAATACCAGGCTGCCAGGGCGGTGGGCGCTTTCGAAGGTCAGCCGCCAGACCGCCGGTGTGCCTGGATCTTGCTGCTCGTAGCCCTGCAGGGCGGTGAAGTAATAGTTAGCAAAGTGCTCCAACAGATGGCGCACCCACACAGGGTCATTGAACTCTCCGGCCTGGATGGCGGTCAGCATGTTCTCCGTCATCATCACATAACAATAGAGGAAGGTCGCGCGTGGGTCGGAAGCCTTTTGCCACATTTCAAGGCGTTCGCGCATGCGTTGAACAGCGATAGCTGGCTCATCCATGCGGGCAATTCTACTATAATATAAGAGATTCGGTATGATCTGATGAGCAACGGACAGTAATCGGATGCCGACTAACCTTCCGCCCGATTATTTCAATGCGGATAAACGCTTCCGTGAGGCCCAGACGCCTGCGGAAAAGATCGCTTGCCTGGAGGAGATGATCAGCATCGTGCCCAAGCATAAGGGCACGGATAAACTGCGCGCCGACCTGCGCCGGCAGTTATCCAGGCTGAGAGAGGAAGCACAAAGCCAGAAAAAACACGGAGGGCACACCAGCGTCTTCGTTGTTGAACGCGAAGGCGCAGGGCAGGTGGTGATCCTCGGACCGACCAATGTGGGGAAATCTTCTCTGCTGGTTGCGCTGACCAATGCCCAGCCCGAAGTTTCGCCGGCGCCGTATACCACCTGGAAACCTACGCCGGGGATGATGCCATTTGAAAATACCCAGGTTCAACTGGTGGATACACCCCCGCTCGACTGGGATTATATCGAAGGGGGCCTGTTCGAGCTGGCGCGCCGTTCGGACCTGATCCTTGTGATGGTTGATTTGCAGGCCGACCCCCTGCAGCAGCTCGAAGATACGCTGGCGATTCTTCAGGAGCACCGCATCGCACCGTTAGAGTGGCGCGAGCGTTCTGGCATCCAGGAGCGCACCTCCTACGTGCCAGTGATGGTGTTGGTGAACAAATGCGATAACGAGAAACTGGATGAAGATTTTGCCGTGTTGTGCGAGCTGTTTGAGGAAGACTGCCCATTAATACCGGTCTCAGTTCAGGCAGGACGCAATCTAGAAGCATTGAAATGGCAGGTATTCGAACGCCTGGGCGTAATTCGGGTGTATGCTAAGCCACCCGGGCAGCCGCCCGATTTGGAACGCCCGTTTGTGCTTAAAAAAGGCGCCAGCATCGACGACCTGGCGATCAAAATCCACCGGGATTTCTACAATAATTTGAAATCCGCCCGGGTATGGGGCAGCTCGGCTTTTGACGGTCAGCTGGTGCAGCGCGATTATCTGCTCCAGGATGGGGACATCGTGGAACTGCGCGCCTGAGACGACCAAACCGTTCTCAGAGCACCTTCACGCAGCGAACTGTGCAGCCAGGAAATCTTGCTTGCGCCGGTCCTGGTAGGCCCCGCCGCCCTCGTGATGGTTGTAAGACCAGATGGCGATGTCTTTTGGACCCTGGTAATAATTATAGGCTGCGAATACAGTCGAAGGTGGGCAAACCTCGTCCATCAAACCCACCGAGAATAAGGCGGGGTGGTACGCTCGCGCGGCAAAATTAATGGCATCGAAATAGGACAGCGTCTGAAAGACAGTCTCTACCTTGTCCCGGTGCACCTGGCAGAAGCGGCTGATTTCGATATACGGCGCGGCGTCGGTAATTTCGGTGGCGCGGCGGAAGGCGCAAAGGAAGGGAACGTCGGTAATCACTGCCTTGAGATCTGGCACCAGCCCGGCAACTGCCAGCGATAAGCCGCCGCCCTGGCTTGAGCCGGCGATGGCAATACGCCGGGGGTCCACAGCCGGATGGGAACGGGCTGCTTCGATCGCGCGCACGCCATCGGTGAATAAACGGCGGTAGTAATAGGTGTCTGGGGAGAGAATACCGCGGGTCATAAACCCGGGGTGCTGGGGGTTGGAGCCGTCGGGTTCCAGGTCGGGTGTATCGCCAGAGCGCCAGGTGCTGCCCTGGCCGCGTGTGTCCATAACCAGGTGCGCATAGCCGGAATTGCTCCACAACAGCCACTCGGTCGGCAGGCCGCGCCCGCCTCCGTAGCCGACATATTCCACTACACAGGGCAGAGCTCCTTGCCGCTGGCGAGGCAGCAGCAGCCAGGCTTTGATCGGCTGCCCGCCGAAGCCGTTGAAGGTGACATCGTACACTTCTACCAACCGCAGCCTGCTTTCCACCAGTTCGAAGCGGGCATCCAAAGGAATGCGGCGGGCGTCTGCCAGGGTGCGGCTCCAGAAGTCTTCGAAATCAGCCGGTTGAGTTTGTTCGGGTTTGAATACCTTGAGTTGGTCGAGCGGCAGGTCGAACAGCATGGCAGTTCCTTTCTGTCTGAAAAATTGGCATGTGGGATGAGTACAGAATGGTTGGCAGGCTAATTTTACTCTTGGGCCTGGCTTTATCCGGGGTGAGTTTCTGCGGTTTGTCACAAATCCCATAAATTAGATGATAAAACACGTTTAAAACTGTGACATAAATCACTGTCCTGCAGCCGGTAAAAACGTACAATAGATTCAGAAATCTTTCGAAAATGGGGCCTGGGGTGTGAGTCTCAGGCAGCTTAAAGGTGGCGATATGGATGCGAACCACAGTGAATGGGCGTATGTCGATGAACAGGGGCGATTGGTGCTGCCGGCGCAGGTGTCTGCCGGCTTAGGATTGAAACCCGGAGCGCAGTTTCGGGTACAGCAGGGTACTAACCACCTGCGCGTTCACCGGCCAAACTCGCATCTCTCGAAAATTTATATCGAACCCACTGATCTGTGCAACCTTGACTGCACCATGTGCATCCGCAGCGGCTGGGATGAAACCCTGGGACGCATGACCAAGGAAACTTTCGGGCACATTTTACAGGGTCTGAAAGAGCTGGAGCAGCCTCCGACGGTCTTTTTTGGCGGTTTGGGCGAGCCCTTATTTCACCCGAAAACAGTGGACTGGGTTCGAGAAGTGAAACAAACCGGCGCACGCGTGGAGCTGATCACCAACGGCACCACCCTGACCGAGAAACGTTCGCGCCAGCTGATTGAAAACGGTCTGGATGTATTGTGGGTTTCTATCGATGGCGCCACACCGCAAAGCTATGCCGACGTCCGCCTGGGTGCTGAGCTGCCTCAGATCATCGAAAACGTGCAGCGCTTCCAGCGCATACGCCCGGGAGGGCACAAGCCCTATCCATTGATCGGCGTCGCCTTCGTGGCAATGAAAAGTAATATTGCCGAGCTGCCGGCGGTGATAAAACTGGGGCGTAAGCTAGGCGCTAGCCTGTTCTCGGTGAGCAACGTGATACCTTACACTGAAGAAATGCAGGCACAGCGACTGTATGGCGCTACCCTCAAAAACATTGCCTATATGTCTTCTCCCTGGCTGCCATCCATATCAATGCCCAAGATGGACCTTGACGATATCACACGCGAGGCGTTTTTCGAGGCATTGAACAGCGGCTGCAATGTCAGCTATGCCGGGAACAATTTTAGCGGCGCCAATGACGTCTGTAATTTCATCGCCAGCGGCTCGATGTCCATCGCCTGGGATGGGGGTGTCAGCCCGTGCTGGCCCTTGATGCACGATCACGTGAGCTACCTGCATGGAAAAGAACGTCGCGTTTCCCGGCACGTCGTGGGGAACGTGAACCAGCGTGGTCTCTCACAGATCTGGCAGGATCCAGAATACGTGGCGTATCGCCAGAAAGTGCACAGCTTTGGTTTCGCCCCCTGCACGTTTTGCGGCGGCTGCGATCTATCGGAGGCGAACCTGGAAGACTGCCTGGGCAACGATTTCCCGGCTTGTGGAGGCTGCCTGTGGTCGCAGGGGGTCATCCAGTGCCCTTAAAGGGCGTGGTTCATTGCACCGGAACGATAAAAATTTGCCTGATTTGATATCGCCACCGGCGAATTTTCCCATATAATAATTTTATTGGATGAACTCGATCTAAGAGAAGATTTGATATCCTTACGCCAGGCTGCGCTCCGGGCGGCTGACCCCTGCCAGGCGGTGCGCTGCTGCCTGAGTATGGACCGGACGGGCGATGATGCGCCGCGGCTCCAGGTGGGAGGGACTCGCTGGCGGCTGGAACCAGGGCAGCGGCTCTTCATGATTGCAGTGGGCAAAGCATCTGCTGCCATGGCGCAGTCTGCGGTGGAGGTCCTGGGCGGCTGCCTGCATGAGGGCATCGTGATCACCAAATACGGTCATGCGACCGGGGTGCGGCTGCCCGAATATATCCGGGTGCTGGAAGCCGGGCATCCTGTGCCAGACGAGCGGGGATTGATCGCGGCGCAGGCAGTCGCCAGCCTGATTGCCGGTGCTGGAGCTGGAGACCGCATCCTGCTGCTGGTATCTGGCGGCGCTTCGGCGCTAATGCCGCTGCCGGCGGCGGGCATCTCGTTGCAGGATGTTCAGCAGCTAACCGAGCTGCTGCTGCGCTCTGGGGCAGCAATCGAAGAGTTAAACGCCGTGCGCAAGCACACCGACCAGTTGAAGGGAGGGCAGCTGGCCCGGTTGGCCGCGCCGGCGTCTCTTTCCAGCCTGATCCTGTCGGATGTCATCGGCGATCGCCTGGATGTGATCGCCTCAGGGCTCACCGCACCCGATCCGACGACCTATGCCGATGCGTGGAAGGTTCTGGAGCGGCGCTGCCTGCTGGATGCCGTGCCGGAGAGCGTGCGGGCGAGATTGCAGGCCGGTTTGAGGGGTGAGATACCGGAAACCCCTAAACCGGATGATCCGATCTTTTCCCAGGTGACCAACACGGTGATCGGCTCCAATCGCCAGGCTGCCCTGGCGGCAGTTGATGCAGCTCGGGCTGCCGGTTACAACACGCTGCTGCTGACGACATTTCTACAGGGGGAGGCGCGAGAAGCCGGTCTGATGCTGGCATCCCTGGCGAAGGGAATTCGAGCGCACGGAGATCCGATCGTGCCACCCGCCTGCCTGGTTTTGGGCGGCGAAACCACGGTGACAGTGCGCGGTAAGGGCAAAGGAGGCCGCAACCAGGAGCTGGCCCTGGCGGCTGCCCTGGCTCTGGATGGCATCCCGGGTGTGGCAGTGATGTCCCTGGCGACCGATGGCACAGACGGCCCAACCGATGCTGCCGGGGGGGTGGTGGATGGCAGCACGGTGCAGCGCGCACTGCGGGCTGGCTTAGATCCACGCCAGGCGCTGCAGGAGAACAACGCCTATCCCGTACTGGAGGCTGCCGGCGCGCTGCTGCGCACCGGACCGACCGGCACCAATGTCAACGATTTGATGCTTGTGCTGGTGAGCTGACGTTAACGATAGGTCAACCAGCATGTTAACCCCGGTAAAGGTTTATTAGAAGAAGGGAGATGATCCGGCAGAACCAACCAGATGCTGATATGATGCGAGGGAGAATGCGCTGAAACGGCGTGCAGCCTGGCGCCAAACGGCTCCGGTTAGCTACTCTTTTCATATAGAAAGGAACATAAAATGAGGCAAGAATTCGTAAAAGGATTGCTCCCGGCAGCGAGACTGCTGGCAGCCCTGGCGCTGGTGTTTGGAGGCTTTTCACCCATGGCGCCAACTGTGCAGGCGGCCGCGCCAGCGGCGCCTTTGGCTGTACCGGGGATCAACGAGTTTGTTGTCAACCACACCGGTACAGACACCGCTGAGTTTGTGGAGATCTTGGGACTCCCGAGCACGGATTACTCGGCTTATACCCTCCTGTCATTGGAAGGCGATGGCGCACCGGGTGCTGGAACAATCGACCGGGCTACCCCGCTGGGCACAACGGACGCCAACGGCTACTGGAGCACCGGTTTTGGCTCCAACCTGTATGAGAACGGCACGATGTCGCTGCTGCTGGTGCAGGATTTCACCGGAGCAGTTGCCACCGACCTGGATACGAACGACGACGGGGTTTTGGATGTTATCCCCTGGACGGCACTGGTCGACAGCGTGGCGATGACCGACCTGGGCGCCGGAGACCAGACCTACGGCGGCGTAACGCTCACCCCCAGCTTTGATGGAGGTGCGTTCACGCCGGGTGGCGCCTCGCGCATCCCGAATGGAACCGACACCGATGCACCCGGCGATTGGGTGCGCAACGAATTCGATGGAGCCGGGCTGCCAGGCTTTACCGGTACGCCGGTTCTGGGCGAAGCCTACAACACACCGCTTGCCAGCAACTGGACGGTGCCGGTGATCAACGAGTTTGTTGCTAACCACGTGGGCACCGATACCAACGAATACGCAGAAGTCTTAGGCGGGCCGGGTGTGGATTATTCAACCTTTACCCTGCTCTCGCTGGAAGGCGATGGCGCGCCGGGTGCCGGCACAGTTGACCGGGCAACCACGCTTGGGACTACCAGCGCCAGCGGCTACTGGACCACCGGTTTCCTCAGCAATGGCTATGAGAACGGCACCATGTCGCTGCTGCTGGTGCAGGGCTTCACCGGCACCGTTGCTACCGATCTTGATACGAACGACGACGGGATCCTGGACAGCACTCCGTGGGCTATCCTGCTGGACAGCGTGGCGATCAACGATCTGGGCGCCGGCGATCAGACCTACGGCGGGGTGGCGCTCACACCCACCTACGATGGCGGCACGCTCTTGCCGGGAGGCGCCTCGCGCATCCCGAACGGAGCGGATACGAATTTGCCGGGCGATTGGATGCGCAACGATTTCGATGGGGAAGGGCTGCCCGGCTTTGTCGGCACACCGGTGGTCGGTGAAGCTTACAACACACCGGGGGTCATCAACCAGGCGGTGATACCGCCCAATGATCTTGTGCTCGTCAAAAGCGGACCGGGCGGCATCCTGGTGGGTGAAGACCTGCTCTATTCCCTGCAGTTGAAGAACTTCTCACCCATACCGGCGACCGGTGTGGTGCTCACGGATACACTGCCGGCAGGGGTTGCCTATCTCAGCGACTCGAGCGGGATTACACCCACTCAGCCGGTGTCTGGCACCTATGTCTGGAGCCTGGGCACGCTTCCGGCGCAGGTGACGACTACTGTTTTGCTGACTGCTACCAGCAGCATCTCGCTGACGCCAGGGGTGATCACCAACCAGGCGCAGGTTACCAGCACTTTGCCCGGAGATGACCCGGCGAACAATATCAGCCAATGGGCTACCACCGTGCTTAATCTGGTGACGATCTATGATATCCAGACCGTGCCCGACCCTGCAACCAGCGACGTTTCACCGTATGCCGGGCAAACTGTAGCTGTAGAAGGCATCGTCACCTCCGAGCCGGGCGACATCGACTCCGGCACGCGCACCTTTGTGATCCAGGATCCGCTGGGCGGTCCCTGGAGCGGGCTGGTGGTGTTCTCCAGCGGAGGTTTCGCCGGGCTGAGCGCGCCTCCCGGAACGCGTGTGCGTGTCACCGGGCAGGTGCAGGAATACTTCGGCCTGACCGAGCTGGTGGTGAGCAATGGCGCGGCGGGCGTACAGGTGATCGGCAACGGCAATCCGCTGCCTGATCCGGTGGTGCTCCCAACCGGCGATTACATCTCTGCCAGCAGCGCCGAGCAGTGGGAAGGCGTGTTGATCGAGTTTCAGAATGCCGCCGTGACGAATGCAAACCTGGGCTTCGGTGAATGGGCCTTCAGCGATGGCAGCGGGGCGACCGCGGCGGACGACCTGGGCGAGCTGGACGGCGACCTGGCATACCTGCCAGCCCTGGGCGATGTGTACCAGTTTATCCGCGGCATCGGGTACTACTCGTTCGACGTCTACAAGCTGGTGCCGCGTTCGGACCTGGATATCCAGGTGAAGGTCGACGGGCCGGCAATCACAAAGGACGCTCCCAGCCAGGTGGCGCCGGGTGGATTGTTCACCTATACCATCAGCGTGGAGAATCTGTTTACCTATGATCTGACCGGTGTGGTAATCACCGACCGGGTACCGGCGGATACGACTTTTGCCTACGCGCTGGACGGCGGGGTTGAGTCGGGCGGCGAGATCGCCTGGAACATCCCGACCCTTACCGCGCTGCAGACGGTGCAGGTGCGTTTTGCGGTGACAGCGACACTGTCCGACGCGTACGTGTTGAATGACCAGTACGCGGTATATGCCGGCAACTTCATCACGCCCACCTTCGGCGCCCCGCTGGCAACCGTGGTGGGGGATGAGATCAGCATCCATGACATTCAGGGCGCGGGCGATGTCTCGCCTTTCGTGGGGCGCAGCGTGACCAGCGTCGATGGAGTGGTCACCTCGTTGATGAACAACGGCTTCTTCATGCAAGAAGTCACCCCGGACGTGGTTGATGAGACCTCAGAAGGCATCTTCGTGCTCACCCTCGTGACGCCAACCGTGGATGTGGGTGAAGCCGCCTCGGTGGATGGTCTGGTGAATGAGTTCTTTACACACACCCAGCTGGACAGCACACAGGTGGTGACTTCCACGACTGCCAGCACCATTACGCCAACCGCAGTCGACCTGCCAGTTCCGGTGGGTACTACCCTGGAGCCGTACGAAGGCATGCTGGTAACCTTCCAGGAGGAGCTGACTGCCAGCCAAAACTACTTCCAGGGGCGCTACGGGCAGATCACCATGTCCTCCGACGGGCGCATGTACAACCCGACCAATGGCAACGATCTGGGGGATACATTCGAGCTCAACCTGCGGCGGATGTTCGTCCTGGACGATGGCACCACGCTCGAAAACGCATTCCCGATCCCGTACATCGGCGATGACAACACCCACCGCGCCGGCGATACCATTAACGGCTTAACCGGCGTGGTCGATTACGGTGAGATCAATTCCAGCGGAGCGCGCTACTACCGTGTGCAGCCGGTGGGCGCGGTTACTTTCACGCGTGCCAACCCACGCACCGCGACGCCGGATGTTATCTCCGGAACGCTCAAGGTCGCCAGCTTCAACGTGCTCAACTACTTCAACGGCGATGGGCTGGGCGGCGGTTTCCCGACCTCGCGCGGCGCCAGCACCCTGGATGAGTTCGTCCGCCAGCGCACCAAGATCATCACTGCCATCCTGGCGATCGACGCCGACATCTACGGGCTGATCGAGATCGAAAACGACGGCGATGACGCCGTGAGCGCCATCCAGGACCTGGTGAACGGGCTGAACGACGCGGCTGGCGCAGGCGCCTTTGCCCTGGTGGCTGATCCGGCGTTCATCGGCACCGATGAGATCAAACAGGCCTTCATCTACAAGCCTGCGCGCGTCACACCGCTGGGAAGCTCAGACAGCAGCACCGATACGGTCTTCTCCCGCCCGCCGGTTGCGCAGACATTCCAGGATAATGCCAGCGGCGAGATCTTCACCGCGGTGGTCAACCACTTCAAGTCGAAGGGCAGCTGCCCGGCAGATCCAACCGATCCCAATGCCGACCAGGGCGATGGGCAGGGCTGCTGGAATTTACTGCGCGTGCAGCAGGCCCAGGCGCTGCTGGTATACATGGAAGAGCTGATCACTGCCAGCGGCGATCCCGACGTGCTGGTAATCGGCGACTTGAACTCCTATGGGGTTGAGGATCCAATCCTGACCCTGTTGGCAGGCGGGTTGACGGATGAGCTGGCAAAGCACGTGCCCACCGCCGAGCGCTACTCTTACATCTTCGACGGTCTGTCGGGATACCTGGATCACGCCCTGTCCACCGGAAATCTGACTCACCAGGTGACCGGGGCGACGATCTGGCACATCAACACCGATGAGCCGTCGGTCATCGATTACAACACCGAGTTCAAGTCGGAAGACCTGTACACACCCACAGCCTACCGTTCATCGGATCACGATCCGGTGGTCATCGCCATGACGCCTGGCACCCTGGCGGCAAGCTTCGAAAGCAGCTCGCCGGTAGTATTCGGGCAGACGGCGGTATTCACCAATACCACCACCGGTTTAGCGCCGATCTCCTATGAGTGGAGCTTTGGCGACCAGACCGCGGTGGTAACCGACGTGGACCCGACCCATCTGTACACTGTGGTGGGGACGTACACGGTGGTAATGACCGCTACCAACCCGCTGGGCACCCAGGTGGTGACCGGCACGGTCGAGGTGACCGGCGTCAAAATCTTCATGCCGCAGGTGCCGCAGGGCTATAATGCTGCCGCAGCACAGACCCGCAGCGGTTGGGTTTCAGCGGCGTGGATCGTTCTGGGGGTGCTCATCTGGCGGAAGCGCCAGGGTTAAAAGAAAACAGGGAGGTTGGGCGGTATCGCCCGCCCAACCTCCCTGATCAGCATTTTTATCAGAAACCGAAAAAGCCTCTAAATGCGCAGCACGGGTTCGTTCTGCGTCATCATCGAGGCATACCAGTAATCGGCAATAATCGGACTGCCGGAAAGCGCCGACAGGTTATTCTCTGGCAGGGTAACCACAAACGAGTCCAGGTCGCCAAAATCGTAGTGAAAGATCGCGCCTGCGCGCTGGAGCAATTCGCGAGCGGTGGCTTTTTGTCCAGCGCGGTACTGAACCCATACCCGAGATCGTTGCATTGGATTCATGTCAGGCTCCTGTGTGCTTATTTCTCCAGCATACCGGCGTGCGATATTCTGGGTCTACGGTTAATATATATGACGGATTTTGCAGGATTCGGTTACGCCCAATTTACAAGTGAATATATTACTACTATAGTCGTATAAGTTGCAAAAAAGTTACGGGTAGGTGCAAAAATCGCTTGACGCGTGCGAACAATCTGTTATAGGATATTGGTAGCTGCGGTCGCACGACCGCGAGCATCTCAACGCAGATTCTTGAAGGCCTGCAGATGCCAGGATCCGGGTGGGTGAGCTGGATAGTCATGCTGTCGCTGGTGATCCCCGGGGGGTGGGCCAGCGGACCTTTTGTGCTGGATCTGTCCGTATGCGCCATCCAGGGGAGCGGCAGCTCTTCTCCGTATGTCAGCCGGGAGGTGCGCACCCGCGGCGTGGTGACGCTTGACCTGGACCAGACCTCGCGCAAGGGCTTTTTCATGCAGGCGGAAAACTGTGACTCTGATGCAGCTACCTCCGACGGAATTTTTGTGTACGTGGGGGAGCAGCTCGAGGTAGTGCGTCTCGGCGACCGGGTGGAAGTGAGTGGTGTGGTGCGCGAGTATTTTGGGCGCACTGAGGTGTATACCTCTCCACTCGGGATAGCCATCCTGGCAGTGGGACAGCCAGAACCCCTGGTGCAATCGTTAAGCCCTCCGTTCGATCCCCTGCAAGCGCTGGTATATCTGGAAGCTCGTGAAAGCATGCTGGTATCTTTGCCCAGTGCGAATGTGGTTGGCCCAACCGCTGAGCTGGGCGCCACCTGGTTAGTAAATGCTGCTTTGGCAGAGGAGCGCATTTTTTGGTACGACCCGCGCGGCTTTGGCGAGATCATCAATCTGGATGGCAGCGGCTTGTACAGCATCGAACCGCAGGCCCGGGTGCTGGATAAACTCGTCGATTTGCGCGGGGTGGTCGACTACCGGCAAGGCATATTCCGCTTGCTGCCGGTGG
>JBGSTO010000565.1:0-10284 GCA_041736465.1 Anaerolineales bacterium
TAGAATGGGAATAGAACAAAAACTCGGCAATATGGGCGCGGTTACCATGCGGTTAGAGGATGCGGTCAATTGGGGCCGCACCAATTCTATGTGGCCCATGTTGTTCGGCCTGGCTTGCTGCGCCATCGAGATGATGTCTGCGCAAGCATCGGATTACGATATGAGCCGTTTTGGTATGGAGCTAATGCGCGCCAGCCCGCGCCAGTCTGACCTGATGATTGTTGCCGGGCGGGTATCGCGCAAGATGGCGCCCGTGCTGCGCCGCCTGTACGACCAGATGCCCGATCCCAAGTGGGTGATTTCCATGGGCGACTGCGCCTCTTGCGGCGGGGTTTTCAACAACTACGCCATCGTGCCAGGTGTGGACGAGGTGGTGCCGGTGGATGTATACGTTGCCGGATGCCCACCGCGCCCTGAAGCGCTGATCCACGGAATAATTACCCTGCACGAAAAAGTACGCGGCGAAAAAATTAAGGATTGGGCTTAAGCCGGGAACAGCCTATGAGCGAAAACCTACCCTCTGTCATCCATGCCCTGGTTGAGCGCTTCGGTGCACAGCACAGCCAGTTTCGCGGTGAAGATACCCTGACGCTGTCCGCAGATCATATCGTCGCGGCCTGCCAGGCGCTGCGCGATGAGTTTGGCTTCGAGCTGCTCTCCGGGCAGACCGCGGTCGATTACTGGCCCGAAGTGTTGCCGCGCTTTCACATCGTCTACCAGATCTACTCCGTACAACACAACCAGCGCGTTTGCCTGCGCGTGCCGCTGAATGGCAATGCGCCGTCTATGCCCACCTTAACCGGCGTGTATCCAAACGCCAACTGGCAAGAGCGTGAGCTCTGGGATATGTTCGGTGTGCACTTCGAAGGTCACCCAGACCTGCGCCGCATCTTGATGCCCGAGGATTGGGAGGGTCACCCGCTGCGCAAGGATTACCCCCTGGGCTACGAAGAGGTGCAGTTCTCTTTCAACTATGACGAAATCGACCGGCGCAAGCCCTACGCCAAAGAGTAGGCGGATGGGTACACCCGAGCGGGTTGAAAACGCGACCACACAAAAGCGAGCCTGGATATGGTAGAACAATCTGAAATTTCCCTGGACGAACTCCGCCACCTGGTCAGCGACCGGGCTATGACGGGCGAAACGGTACTGTTGAACATGGGGCCGCAGCATCCCAGCACCCATGGGGTGCTGCGCCTGCTGCTGGAGCTGGATGGCGAAACGGTTATTACCTGCATTCCGGATATTGGCTTTCTGCATACCGGTATCGAAAAGAACATGGAAGCCAAGACCTATGAGAAAGCCGCGGTGATGACCGATCGCCTGGATTACCTGAATACGACGGGTAACAACCTGGTGTACTGCCTGGCGATCGAAAAGCTGGTGGAGCTGGACGTGCCGCCGCGTGCCCAGGCAGTGCGCGTCATCCTGGTCGAGCTGCAGCGCATCGCCTCGCACCTGGTTTGGCTGGGCACCCATGCCCTGGACCTGGCGGCGATGTCGGTCTTTCTATACTGCTTCCGCGAGCGCGAGCTGATCATGGATATCCTGGAAATGTGCGGCGGGCAGCGCATGATGTCCACTTACTTCCGCCCTGGAGGCTTGTGGCGCGACGTTCCGGTAGAGTTCGAAGACGCTGTAAGGCAATTCCTGCGCGTGTTTCCGCCTCGCGTGGATGAATATGAAGTACTGCTGACCCGCAACCCGCTTTTCCTGGAGCGCACCCGCAACATCGGCGTTCTCAGCAAAGAGGACGCCCTGCGCTGGGGTGTAACCGGGCCTGCGCTGCGGGCATCCGGCGTGCCGCATGATTTGCGTAAGGCAATGCCCTATTCGGGCTACGAGCAGTACGACTTTGAAGTGCCGACACATAGCGAAGGTGATACCTACGTGCGCTACCTGCTGCGCATCGAAGAGATGCGCCAGTCGGTGCACATCGTGCAGCAGGCGCTGGACAAGCTGCCTTACGGACCGGTGCGCAGCAACAACCGCAAGTTCGTACCCCCGCCGCGTTCGGAATTGGGTCACAGCATGGAAGCCGTGATCCATCACTTTAAGCTGTGGACGGAGGGCTATCCAGTGCCGGCAGGTGGGGTTTACGTTGCCGTAGAATCGCCGCGCGGCGAGCTGGGTGTGTATCTGGAAGGCAATGGCGGTCCCAAGCCGCACCGTGTCTACTGGCGCACACCTTCGTTTGCAAACCTGCAGGTGCTGCCGCTGCTGTCCAAAGGCCACCTGGTGGCAGACCTGGTCGCCCTGATCGGCACCATTGACATTGTATTGGGAGATACGGACCGGTGAACCAACTGGCTGAAAAATACGCTGAAGAAATCCAGGCCATCCTGGCGAAATATCCTGCCGACCAGAAACGCTCGGCGGTCATGCCGCTGCTCTACCTGGCTCAACGCGAGGGCGACGGTGAAGGGCACCGGGGCTATGTGACCAAGACAGCCATGAATGAGATCGCCGAGATACTGGGCATCTCAACTACGGATGTGGCTTCTATCGTCGGTTTTTACAGCCTGTATTACGATGAGCCTGCCGGACGATACCGCATCCAGGTGTGCACCGATCTGCCGTGCGCGCTGCGCGGTGCGGAGGAATTCCTGGAAAAACTGTGTGAGAACCTGGGCATTCGCGTTGGCGAAACTACCCCGGATGGCATGGTTACCGTAGAGCACGTTATGTGCCTGGCAGCGTGTGACAAAGCACCCATGTTCCAGGTGCAAAGTGGGGATGGACTGTCTTACCACGAAAACCAGACCGTTGACAGCGCCATGGAGCTGGTGCAATCTTTGAAAGAAGGGCAGGGCGGTGAAAGGCACCGAGTCGGCAATAGCGCCGGTGACGGTAAAAGCACCGGTGACGGCAAAAGCGCCGGTGCGGTAAGCCCCACCGGTCACGTGAAAAGGATAGGCGACCATGAGTGATTACCTGCTGCTCCGCCATCGCCAGATCCCAGACATCGGGAACTTAACGGGATACCGCCAGAACGAAGGTTTTCAGGCCTTCCACAAGGCGGTAAGCTCCATGAAGCCCGAAGAGGTGACCGAAGTGGTCAAAGCCTCCGGGCTGCGCGGCCGCGGTGGAGCCGGCTTCCCGACCGGGTTGAAGTGGTCGTTTATCGACAAGAACAAGTGGCCGCATTACGTCGTCGCCAATGCAGACGAGTCTGAGCCTGGCACCTTCAAAGATCGCGAGATCATGGAAAGCAATCCCTTCCAGTTCCTGGAAGGTGTGATGCTGTGCGCCTATGCCATCCAGGCTCACGAGGCCTACATTTATCTGCGCGGTGAATTCTGGCAGATCGCTGAACACCTGGATCGCAAGATCGCCGAGCTGCATTCCGCCGGCTTGCTGGGTGACAACCTGTTCGGCACGGGCTACTCGCTGCGCCTCTACACCCACCTGGGAGCAGGAGCCTACATCTGCGGCGAAGAAACCGCCATGCTTGAGTCGCTGGAAGGCAAATTGGGCCAGCCGCGCCTGCGCCCGCCCTTCCCGCCTTCGTTTGGCCTGTATGGGATGCCGACGGTGGTCAATAACGTCGAGACCCTGACCAACGTGCCCTTGATCATCGAAAAGGGCGCCGAATGGTACCGCGGCTTTGGCACCGAAAAAAGCGCGGGTGTGAAGATCTTCTCTCTGTCGGGCTCCGTCAACAAACCCGGAAACTACGAGCTGCCGCTGGGCGCAACGTTCCGGGAGCTGATCTACGAGCACGGCGGCGGCATCAGCGGCGGGCGGCAGATCAAAGCCATTATGCCTGCTGGGGCGTCTTCCTCGCTGATCATTGCCAATGAGAAGGCTCTGGATACACCGATGGACTACGAGAGCGTGCCGGCGGTGGGCGCTCAGCTTGGCTCTGCTTCGGTCATCATCATCGATGAGTCGGTCAGCATTCCCTGGCTGATCAACAAGACCATTCACTTCTTCAAGCACGAATCGTGCGGCAAGTGCACGCCCTGCCGCGAGGGCACCTACTGGATGATGCATCTGACAGAACGCATTGATAAGAATGCAGCGACCTGGAAAGACGTGGAGCTGTTGAACGATGTCGCCACCCAGATACGTGGTAAGTGCCTGTGCGCACTGGGCGAATTTTCTATCGAGGCAGTGCTCTCAGGCATCGAGCGCTTCCGCCAGGACTTCGAAGCTCAGGTTGGCGCGGTAGAAATGGGCGAACACGTTCGCATGGAAACACAGAAATGATTGAAACACAAAGTACACCATGGTTAAACAGCAAGGACACAAAGGTTTTTAATACCAAGCGAACGTGTTCGCCGCTTTGTGGACTTTGCGCTTCCTTCGTGTCCTTTGTGTTTCAGCTTTTGTGTTTCAGCTTTTTCAGTGATAAATTGTGTGGAGAAAATCCATGGCAAAGCAGGTAGAACTGACGATTGATGGAAAGCAGGTCACCGTACCAGAGGGCACCCTGGTAGTGAATGCCGCCAAGAAGATTGGTATCGATATCCCGGTATTCTGCTACCATCCCAAAATGGAGCCGGTAGGTATGTGCCGCATGTGCCTGGTGGAGATCGGGCGCCCTGCCATCGACCGGGCTACCGGGCAGGTGATCAAAGAGGAAGATGGTTCTCCAAAGATCCTGTTCAGCCCCAAGCTGGAAACCGCCTGCACCACATCGGTCAGCGAGGGTATGGTGGTGGTTGGATTGTCGGAAAAGGCCAAGGCCGGACGCAAGGATATCCTCGAGTTTCTGCTCACCTCGCACCCGCTGGACTGCCCGGTCTGCGATAAGGGCGGAGAGTGCCCGCTGCAGAACCTGACCATGGGCTTTGGCCCGGGCGAGAGCCGCTTTATCATCGGTGAAAAGATGCGCATGGACAAGCACGTGCCGCTGGGCGAGCTGATCTACCTGGACCGCGAACGCTGTATCCAGTGCGGGCGCTGTGTGCGCTTCCAGAGCGAGATCGCAGACGACCCGGTGATCGGCTTTTTCCAGCGCGGCCGCTCGTTAGAAATCGTGAGCTTCTCCGAGCCGGGCTTCGACTCGTACTTTTCCGGAAACACCACCGATATCTGCCCGGTGGGCGCCCTGACGACGGCGGACTTCCGCTTTGGGGCGCGCCCCTGGGAATTGAACAGCGCCGCCTCGATCTGCTCGCACTGTCCGGTGGGCTGCAATATCACCTTCAACACCCGCCGCGAGGCGCGCTCCGGCGGCAAGATGGTTATCAAGCGCGTCATGCCGCGCCAGAATGAGGCAGTGAACGAGATCTGGATCTGCGACAAGGGGCGTTTCGCCTACCAGTTCACCGAGAGTGGCGGGGGGAGTAACCGCGACGGGGGGAGTAACCGGGTCACACGTGACCTTTCAGAACGCCTGACCCAGCCCCTGGTGCGCAAGAACGGCGAGCTGTCCCCAGCCACCTGGGAGGAGGCGCTGCAGGTGGTGGCGGATCGCTTCCGCCAGGCGGGCAGCGGCGGTAGTAACCGTGACGGTAGCAACCGTGGTTTGCTGACGCTGGCAGGCGGTCGCTTAGCGAATGAGGATTTGTTCAACCTGCGCCAGCTCACCCAGGGATTAGGCGGGCAGACGGCGCTGTACACCCAGATGGCAGGCGGCGACCTGGTAGCCCAGGTGGGCGTGGGGCAGGGCACCAACTTTGCCGATATGGGTGCGGGCAGCGCCATCCTGGTGGTCGCCAGCGATCTGCTCGAGGAAGCGCCTATCTGGTATCTGCGCATCAAACAGGCAGCCGAACGCGGTGCAACTTTGATTGTGCTAAGCCCGCGTGCCACGCGCCTGGAGAAATTCGCCAGCCATGTGGTGCGCTATTCCTATGGCTCCGAGGCTGCCGCCGTGCTGGCGATGGTCAACAGCCTGTCTGCAAAGCGCCCGAACCTACCGGAAGCGGTGCAAGCGCTGGCGCGCAGTCCCGAGCTGCAGGCTGCCGCCAAAGCCTTTGCCGGCGCAGAGAACGGCGTGGTGCTGTACGGCAGCGAGGGGCTCGGACTGCAAGGCTCGCAGGCGTTGGCGCAGGCCTGCGCCAACCTGCTGCTGGCAACCAACCATGTTGGGCGCGCCAATAACGGCCTGATCGCTGTGTGGCAGCGCGCCAACGATCAGGGCGCCTGGGATATGGGCTTCCGCCCGCTGCCAGATCTGTCTGAAGCGATGAAGGCAGCCCGGGCGCTGTATGTGGTTGCTGCAGATCCAGCCGGCGACGACCCATCCATGGCAGAAGCGGGCGAGTTCCTGGTAGTCCAGGATCTGTTCCTGACGGATACCGCCAAGCTGGCGGATGTAGTGCTGCCGGTCGAGGCCTACACCGAGCGTGAAGGCAGCTTCACCTCCGGCGAGCGGCGCGTGCAGCGCTTCTATCCGGCGGTGCCCGAACCGGCTGGTCTGAAAGCAGACTTCGCTGTCACGGGACAAATCGGAAAGCTGTTGGGTTTGGATATGGAGGCCCGGAGTGCGTCCAAAGTGATGGCTTGGCACATCGCCGCCAAGGTGCCAGACTATGCCGGGCTGGATTACAGCAAGCTGTCGGAGGTCACCGAGCAGTGGCCCATCGTCGGGCGCGGCGACATGTACTACGGCGGCACCACCTACGAAAATTCGCAGGGACTGGGCGTGCAGCTTGCCCCGGCGGTGCAGCGCGGCGGGCAGGTATCCCTGTCTTGGCCTCAGCTATTCCAAGAACAGAGAGCAGAAGGTTTGCTGGCGGCGCCGGTCACGCGCTTGTTCGATCGCGGCCAGACGGTATGGCCTTCGGGCTTGCTGCACAAAGGCGAGCCGCCCCGTATCCCGCAGCCTTACATAGCGCTCAACCCGGAGGACGCGATCGCGCTCAAGGTAATTTCCGGCACCATGCTGCAGGTGACGCTGAACGGCACCGCTCGCCTGGCAGCCGCGCGCGTCGACGAGAATGTGCCCCAAGGTGTGGCGCTGGTGCCGCGCAGCATGGGCCTGCCGATCTTTGGCCTGGCGCCGGTTGAAATCCGCCTGGCGGAGGTCGAACCGGCATGAGCGCCAATATCTCCGCGCCGAAAGCCTTGATAGCGCTTACCGCATTAAGCCTCACCGGGTTTTTCCAGATGAAAAATCTGCGTAAATCTGCGTACGCCGGTACTCCGGCGCAATCTGCGGACTGTATTTTCTCCGCCGGTACTCCGGCACACTTGCGAGGGACACTATGGACTTAGCCCTGCTCCTCGAATGGACGATCAAATCGCTGGTCATCATCCTGCTTTTGCTGACCGGCTTCGCCTACCTGACTTTCTATGAGCGCAAAGCCCTGGCGCGCATTCAGGTGCGCATTGGCCCCAACCGGGCCGGACCGGGCGGCTGGCTGCAGCCGGTAGCCGACGCGGTGAAGCTCATCTTCAAAGAAGAGCTGATACCTGCCAAAGCCTACAAGATCGTATTCATCCTGGCTCCGGTGATTACCCTCGTACCGGCGCTGGTCATCCTGGCGGTGGTGCCGTTAGGCAGCTCGATCACCCTGTTCGGACGCCAGGTTTCCCTGGGAATTGCTGATGTCAACGTGGGTGTGCTGTACATCATGGCGGTCGCATCCATCTCGGTGTACGGTATCGTCCTGGCGGGCTGGTCTTCGAACAATAAATATGCCATGCTGGGAGGCATCCGTTCTTCTGCCCAGATGATCAGCTATGAGCTGGCACTGGGCCTCTCGATCATCGGCCCGATCCTGCTGGCAGAAAGTATGAGCGTGGGGGAGATCATCGAAGCCCAGCGCGGCGTCTGGTTCGTGCTCTTACAGCCGATGGGCGCGATCATCTTTTGGACTGCCACATTGGCTGAGGTCAACCGTTCGCCCTTCGATATGCCCGAAGCGGAGCAGGAGCTGACCGCGGGCTACCATGTGGAGTACTCGGGCATGAAGTTTGCCTCGTTCTTTATTGCTGAATACATGAAGATGATTGCAGTCAGCGTCATCCTGGCGGCTTTGTTCCTGGGAGGCTATCGCGGCCCATTTGTAGACCAGGTGCCGCTGCTGGGGCCGCTGTACCTGTTCTTGAAGGTGTTTGTGCTGCTGTTCATCATGATCTGGGTGCGGGCGACTCTGCCGCGCATCCGCTACGACCGCCTGATGGCGTTCGGCTGGAAGCTGCTCTTCCCGCTGGCGTTGGCTAATGTCCTTCTGACCGCAGTGGGCATCATCCTGGCAGAGACCTATGGTCCGCTGCTGCTGTGGTCCATTCCGGTGATGACTATCCTGGCATTTTTAGTGGTGAACTACCTGGCGCGTGACAGGATTGCGACTGCCAGCACTGAGGCAGTGGGTTTTAGGAGGTAATGAATATGTTTACTGAGATTCTGCGTGGTTTGCAAACTACGTTCAAAATGATGCTGGAAAAGCCGGTGACGGTACAGTATCCGGAGGTGAAACGTCCGGTACGGCGGCGCTTCAAGGGGCGCCACGAGCTGCACCGCTACGACAATGGGCTGGAACGCTGCATCGGCTGTTCGCTTTGCTCGGCAGCCTGCCCGGCAGACGCCATTTTTGTCGAATCGGCGGAGAACACCGATGAGCAGCGCTATTCCCCCGGCGAGCGCTACGCCAGCACGTACGAGATCAACATGCTGCGCTGCATCTTTTGCGGCTACTGCGAGGATGCCTGCCCGACCCAGGCGATCGTGCTGGGCGACAACTACGAGCTGTCTTTCACCGACCGCCGTCAGGCGATTTATCCGAAGGAAATGTTGTTGGTTCCGCTGATAGAGGGTGGTCTGCCGACCCCCCAGAAGACCGAGCCGGGCAAGTTCACGCGCTCGATCCCGGAGATGAAAAATCCCGAGTAGGCGTCCTAAGGTGACCTATGACCTCTGAGCTGATCTTGTTCTTCTTCCTGGCAATCGTAGCAGTGGCCTCCGCCGTGGGTATGCTGCTCAGCCGCAACGCAGTTTATGCCGCGCTTTTCCTGATCTTGAATTTTGCCTCGGTGGCTGTCTTCTACCTGATGCTGAGCGCCCCGTTCATCTCGCTGGTGCAGGTGACGGTTTATGCCGGAGCGATCATGGTGCTGTTTCTGTTTGTCATCATGCTGCTGGGCGCCGAGCAAACTGGCAGGACACCCGAGGCAGGCTGGATGCGCCCCGCCGCCATCACTCTGGCGGTGGTGCTGGTTGTCGAAGCGCTGTACATCGTCTACACCCAATGGAACGCGATACCCGCCACACAGACTGCGGCGGCAGATTTTGGCGCACCGGCTGCGGTTGGGCTGCAGCTTTTCCAGGAATACCTGCTGCCGTTTGAAGCCACATCCGTCCTGCTGCTCGTCGCCATGATCGGCGCGATTATGCTTGCCAAGAGTAAGCAGGCGTAGGGGGCGGCCGCAGAGGCGGCCGCAGAGGCGGGATTCGAACCCACCCGAACGGAGGAGATACATGCTGCCTGTTGGATATTACGTCGGATTATCAGCCATACTGTTCACCCTCGGTGCGCTGGGAGTATTGATCCGGCGCAACTCGATCGTCATCTTCATGTCAGTCGAGCTGATGCTGAATGCCGGAAACCTGGCCTTCGTGGCCTTTGCTCGCGCCTACCAGTCCTTGAGCGGGCAGATTTTTGTCTTCTTTATTATGGCGGTAGCTGCCGCGGAAGTCGCTGTGGGCCTGGCGCTGATCGTGGCGATCTTTCAGACCAAGCAGTCCATTGACGTAGATCAGCTCAACACGATGAGGGGCTGAGGGATGGTCGGGGCAAGCGCTTGACAGCTTGCCCTACACGGAGGAATTATGATCTTGAGTGAAGCAACCTCAGCCGGGCCGCAGTTCTTCCAGTGGGTGCCGCTGATCCTGGCGTTTCCTCTGGCAGGCCTGCTCATCAATATGTTCTTTGGCAGCCGCCTGCCGGAAAGGGTGATCGGCATCCTGGGCAGCAGCGCAGTTGTGCTGACCTTTGTGGTGGCGGTGCTGCAAGCCATTTCCCTGGTGGGCCATCCGGAAGGCGCCGTAATACCGCTGGCGGACTGGATCAATATCGGCGAACTCAACCTGCGCTGGGCGATCCAGGTCGATACGCTCTCCGTTACGATGATGCTGGTGGTGTCGGGGGTTGGCTCCTTGATCCACATCTACGCCATCGGCTATATGCACGAAGACGTGCGCCACAACGGCGACCCGGGGCGCTACCAGCGTTTCTTCGTATTCTTCAACCTGTTCATCCTGGCAATGATGGTGCTGGTGAGCGCCGACAACTACCTGATGCTGTTCGTCGGCTGGGAAGGCGTGGGCCTGTGCTCCTACCTGCTGATCGGTTTCTGGTACGACAAGGGCGAGGGCGGCATTGGCAA
>JBGSTO010000070.1:0-1637 GCA_041736465.1 Anaerolineales bacterium
ACCTTAAGTTCGATCGTATCCAGGGTGGAATCTGCCAGGTAGGTGTAATTCGACCCCCACATGAATTCGCCGCGCAAAGACAGCTCCCCTTCCAGGAGGACTTTGAGCACGGTTTCATCCGGCAGCGTCGGATTCATAATCGCGTTGATTTGGATCTGATGGTTGTTGGCACAACCAGGCTGTATTCCAGCAGGTAACGATCAGTGCTTGTGACCGTTGCGCTTGGGACAAAAATGACCTTCCGGTTCCATCGGCTGCCCGCACTGTGGGCAGGTTGGCCGGCCGCGCGAAGCCACATCCATACCCCAGCGGCACATCGCGCGCAGTTGTGAGCGCGTACACCATAAGCGCACCGTATCGGGTTCTTTCTCGGGCTCCTCTTCTGGGATCAGCTCGCGGGCGATTAGAACTACCCGATCGTTTTCAGCGTCATACCCCAGGCCTAACTCGCCGGTGCGAAAGAGAGGGTCGACCGGTGGGTGGATGCGCATGATATTTTCATCGAAATCGGCCGTGGCCTTCGGCAGATCGGGAAAGCGCTGCGAGATTTCTTCCAGAAATTGTTCTAAGCCAACTGCCAGAGATTGAATCTGCACTTTTTCAACGATCAAGGTAATCGAATTATCGCCTTCGAAGGCCTGGATATAGAATACCCGTTTGCCGGGTGCTCCAATGGCATCGGTAGTGATATGGGTGACCGGGTTCAGGTCAATTTCTTTAGGGGGCATGCGAGGCTCCGGGAATCACGATCAATTTGATGCGTAGTATACCAGAATCAGGCCTTGGGGAAGTTTAAGGAAAGATCATAGTTCAGGTTAAGCAGCGCGCTACCGTGTTCGCTGATATGCAGGGCGGTCACCGAGGCCGGAGATACCATCAAACGCTGGAAGTTATCCAACGGCATCCCCAGGAAATAAGCTACAGCCAACTTGATCGGGTCGGCATGAAACATGCAGGCAATCACGTCTTTTGGTTCGTGCAGGCTGCACAGGTCTTCGATATCCTGTACCACGCGCAGCTGGCATTCGGCGAAGGATTCCCCACCGGGAAATCGCAGCCGCGAGGGCGCCATCTGCACAGTTTTCCACAGCTTGAGGCGGCGCAGGGATTTCAAAGTCTTATCCTGCCACTCGCCGTAGTCGGTTTCCAGCAGTCCAGGGCGGACGATCACCTCCAATGCGAGGCGCTCTGCCAGCGGCTGTGCAGTTTCCAGGGCGCGTTCCAGCGGGCTGGAGTAAATCGCCTTGATCGGGGCTTCTTTGAAGCGCTCTGCCAGCGCGCTGGCTTGCTGCCGGCCTTTCTCGTTCAGGTGCACGCCAGGCAGTCTGCCTGCCAGGCGGCCTTTCTTGACGTATTCGTTCTCCCCGTGGCGGATCAGCAGTACGATGGGCATAAGAGTTACCTGCTCAGCTTGGTTTGTGCTTGCCTTTAATGTCTTTGATGGTTTCTTCCGGCAGGTCGGGCAGTGTGCGCGAGTCTTGGATGCCCAATGCCAGACGCTGCGCCTGGCGCCAGCGCTCCAACCGGTCGACCACCTGGGCTTCGTAGCCCTGCTGGGAGGGATTGTAGAAATATGTACCCAGCAACGAGCGCGGCAGGTACTGCTGCGGCAGGTAGTGGTCTGGGTTTTCGTGCGG
>JBGSTO010000568.1:0-1777 GCA_041736465.1 Anaerolineales bacterium
TGCCTGCAGCCGGTTCTTGGTGATGCCGCTGTACAATGTGGAGTTTCAGGCCGGCGTGACTGCCCTGCTGGAGGCGATGGCGATGGGGCGGGGGGTGATCTGCACGCGCACGCCGGGGCAGACGGATGTGGTGCTGGAGGGTGTGACCGGTGTGTACGTGCCGCCTGGCGACGCTGTGGCGCTGCGGGCGGCGATCCAGCATTGGCTGGAGCACCCGGAAGAGGCGGCGCGCATGGGGGAAGCGGGCCGCAAGCGCATCGAAGCGGAGATGAGCCTGGAGAGGTATGTGGCGCGGTTGAAGCAGTATCTGTAGCGCTGAGCAGACAATCCGAAAATAAATATCCCAGACCGCCGGTGGAGTTTTTGCCGGCGGTCTGGTGCTTTTAACGACTGGCAACCTGAAATTTTAATTTCTCGAGTTGGCTCTTAGAACAACAGGATGATCGCACTGGCGATCAGGAAAGGCCCGTGCGGCAATGCCATCCCGGGGCGGTATCTTCGCAGCACCAGCATGACAACCGTATAGACCAGGCTGGCGAGACCGGCGAGCAGGATGGTCAGCAGCAGACCACCCAGGATCCCGGGCCAACCCAGCAGAAATCCGATGACGCCGCTTAGCGTGACATCGCCAAATCCCATCGCTTCGCCGCCCTCGATGCTGGCATTCCGCCAGCGAGCCACAACCTGCACCAGGACGATGCCCAGGATGTAGATCCCGAGCATGATGGAAAACCCGCCCAGACCGCCGAGCAGAGTCATTTTCCAGCCATGCAGCCAGGTTCCAATTCCAATCCCAATCACCGCGCCTGCCAGGCTTACCACGTGCAGGATCAAGCGGTGCTCCAGGTCGATGACCGTCACCGTGCCAAAGAAGACCAGAAGCACCCATGCCATTCCAAAATCAAGTGGGGTGGGCAGCCTGTTCCACAGCCACAACGCCGCCGCAATTGCTCCCAGATCCACCAGCCAGCTCCGCCAGCCAACGAATTTCTGGCAAACCGGGCAGCGCCGCGGCCAGAGGGCGTAGCTCAAGAAGGCGCGGGCGGACGTGAGCGGCGCTTTGCAGGCAGGGCAAAATGGCGCGGTAAGTTTTCTGTGGGTTGGCAGCACATCGCTCAGGTAGTTAATCAAAATTCCTGCAATCCAACCGAGCAGCAGCACCAATAGTGTGTCGATCATGAATATGCCTGCTGTTTCTTTCTTTACACCCGTTCTTGCAGGTACTGCAGCGGCTGGAGGTAGCGCCTCAATATCCAGTTTTGTTTGGCGTGCAGCGGCGGATCCGGTCGCTGGTTTAAGTCGGTCGCCCAGGTAGCCCCATAGGCGAGGGCGAAGTGTAAGAAGCCACTCGCGTGACCGTGCAGCATCCCAATCTGCTCACCGATCCGGCAGCTTTCTCCAACCCGCAGGCTGCCGGTCTGGCTGAGGTGGCTGTAAACCGATATGACCTCTGCCCCATCCACCTGGCGGTGGCGGAACATTAGGGTCTTACCCTGAGCGCAGTGGTGGGTCTCACCGATGAAGACGCACAACCCGTCTGCCATCAGGCGTACGACACCTGAAGGGCTGCTTATGCTCTCTCGCTGGGTGGACTTGATGTACAGATCGACGCCTTCGTGATCCTCGGGGCTGAGAAATGCATTTTTGGGGCTCCAGATTAAACCCTCTCCCATGGGGCGGCAGTATGCTTCAGCCGGGCGCAAGCGCGTATTCTGACCCGATACCTGATCCACCAGGAACCAGTACTTGCTGAGCGCTTCCCATTCATATACTTGCT
>JBGSTO010000132.1:0-3134 GCA_041736465.1 Anaerolineales bacterium
CCACCAAACCCAACGGCGCCGCAGCCGGGCAAGCCAGCCCCACCCTGCGCCTGGCGGTAAACGGTCACCGGCAGCAGCCCGCTGTAGACCTGCCGGCTGCCCAGGTCGGCGCCTGGCTGGAGGAGCTGGAGCAGCGCCTGGACGATGGCGACCTGGCGTCTGCACTCCAATACCTGCACGATCTGCGCAGCAGCCTGCCCGAAGCCAGGCTTGCCCAACCCGCTGAGATCAAACTTCAAGAGTGACGGCAAAATGACCAACCCCTGGCAAGGACGCCAAGTGTTAGTGACGGGCGCGGGAGGATTCATCGCCAGCCACCTGGTAGATGCGCTGCTGGAGCAGGGCGCGCGGGTGAGGGCGTTCGTGCGCTACAATTCCAGGGGCGACCCCGGTTTGCTGCGCATGCTGCCTGCGGCTGTCTTCAACCAGATCGAGCTGATTGCCGGCGACCTGCGCGATCTGCCCGCGGTGCAGCAAGCGGTGCGCGGAGTTTCCCACGTCTTCCACCTGGGCGCGCTGATCGCCATCCCGTACTCCTACGTCCACCCGGTGGAGGTGGTGGAGACCAACGTGACCGGCACGCTGAATGTGCTGCTGGCTTGCCGGGAGTCTGGCGTGGAGCGGCTGGTGCACACCTCCACCAGTGAGGTGTACGGCACGGCGCTGCGCGTGCCCATCGACGAAACCCACCCTCTGCAGGGGCAGTCGCCCTATTCTGCCAGCAAGATCGGCGCGGATAAGCTGGCGGAGAGTTTCTACCGCGCCTTCGACGTGCCGGTAGCTACCCTGCGCCCGTTCAACACTTACGGGCCGCGCCAGTCTGCCCGGGCGGTGATTCCTACGATCATCACCCAGGCGCTGACTGCAGACGTGGTGCGCCTGGGCAACCTGGATGCCCGCCGCGATATGACTTACGTCAGCGATACGGTGCAGGGCTTTTTGGCTGTGGCACAGGCGCAAGGAGTGGAAGGCGAGACCTTCAACCTGGGGACGGGAACGGAAGTGCGCATTGGCGAGCTGGCAGAGATGATCCTGTCCATCGTAGGACGCCCGGTGCGCATCCAGGTTGAGGACGTTCGCCTGCGCCCGGAAAAAAGCGAGGTGCAGCGCCTGCTCGCCGATAACAGCCTGGCCCGGCAGCGCCTGGGCTGGCAGCCGCAGGTCTCGCTGCAGGCAGGCCTGGAGCGCAGCGTGGATTGGATTCGCCGGCACCTGGACCTGTACCGCCCGGACGAATACCAGGTATAAGTTGAAAATTATCACCCGGAGAAAGCTCGCATGAAAGCTGTTGTTCTGGCGGGCGGCAAGGGAACGCGCCTGGCCCCGTATACGAAAATTCTGCCCAAGCCGCTGATGCCGATCGGCGATATGCCGATTCTGGAGATCTTGCTGCGCCAGATGCGCCGCGCCGGTGTGCAGGAAGTGATCCTTACCGTGGGGCACCTCTCGGGCTTGCTGAACGCTTTCTTTCAAGATGGCAGCCGCTGGGGGTTGAATATCCGCTACAGCTACGAAGAGCAGCCGTTGGGCACCGCCGGTCCGCTCTCTCTGGTTGGAGGTCTGGACGAAACTTTCCTGGTAACCAACGGCGACGTGCTGACCACGTTGAATCTTGCCGACCTGATTGCCTTCCACCGCAGCCACCAGGCCGCGGCGACCATTGCCACGCATATTCGCCGCGTGCACGTGGACCTGGGTGTGATCCAATTCGATGGCTCAGACCAGGTGACAGGGTATATCGAGAAGCCCACCTACGAATTTCGGGTGAGCATGGGCATCTACGTCTTCGAGCCGCGCGTGCTGCAATACGTGGAGCACAACCAGCGCCTGGACTTTCCCGACCTGGTGCTGCGCTTGCTGCAAGCCGGCGAGCGGGTGATGGGCTACCCCTTCGACGGCTACTGGCAGGACCTGGGCCGTCCGGACGATTACGAGCAAGCCGTGCTGGAATGGGAAACGCTGCGCCTTCAAATCTTAGGAGAAGAATGAAATGACCTGGCGAGTACCGCTTTCGGACCTGGATTATGGCGAAGAAGAGCGCCAGGCTGTGCAGCATGTGTTGGACAGCCGCTGGCTGACCATGGGGGCGGTGACGCAGCGTTTCGAAGACGAGTTTGCTGCGCTGGTGGGCTGTAAGCACGCCCTGGCGGTTTCGAACGCCACCGTGGCCCTGCATTTAGCCTGCCTGGCGTTGGGCATTGGCCCGGGCGACGAGGTGATTGTGCCTTCGCTGACCTTTGTGGCAACCTCCAATGCGGTGCTGTACACGGGCGCCGAGGTGCGCTTTGCGGAGGTCTCCGGCGCGCAGGATTTGAATATCGATCCGCAGGATATCGAGCGGCAGATCACGCCGCGCACGAAGGCGATCATCGTCGTGCACTACGCAGGATACCCCTGCCAGATGGAGGCCATCCTGGCGATTGCTCGCCGCCACAAACTGGCGGTGATCGAGGATGCCGCCCACGCCCCTGGCGCTCGCCTTAACGGGCGCGCCCTCGGCGTTTGGGGGGACGTGGGCTGCTTCAGCTTCTTCTCCAATAAAAACATGGCGACCGGCGAGGGGGGTATGCTGACCACCGACCGGGATGACCTGGCAGATAAGCTGCGCGTGCTGCGCTCGCACGGCATGACCAGCCTGACCTGGGACCGGCACCAGGGACACGCCTATTCGTACGATGTGGTTGGGCTGGGCTACAACTACCGCATCGATGAGATCCGCGCTGCCCTGGGTGTGGCGCAGCTGCACAAGCTGGCGTTTAATAATGAGCGCCGCGGCCAGCTCACGCGCCTGTACTGGGAAGCGCTGGATGGCTGCCTGGAGATGCCTTTCCAGAAGTTGGCTTCGCAGCCGGGGGTGGAGCCGGTGTACCACATCTTACCCGCGCTGCTGCCGGAAGGCGCCGACCGGGTGCAGTTCATCGACGCGCTGCGCAGCCAGGGCATTCAGACCAGCATCCACTACCCGCCCATTCATACCTTCAGCTACTACAGGGAGCGCTACCCCGATCTTTCGCTGCCGCGCACCGAGGCGCTGGCGAAGCGTGAGGTCACCCTGCCGCTCTACCCGACGATGAGCGCCGGCGACCTGGAGGCGGTTACGGGCGCGGTGCGCGGCGCGTTGCGCAGCGCGGTGC
>JBGSTO010000179.1:0-6901 GCA_041736465.1 Anaerolineales bacterium
CGGAAACTGCTGCATACCCCGGGGTGGTGCAACCCAATATTTGGCCTGATTCGAAGCCGCGTACTGGCAAAAACACCCTTGATCGGGGCCTACCCACGCTCTGACCGCACGCTGCTCGGACAGCTGGCGCTGATGGGGGAATTCAGCGAGCTGCCAGATTTTTTGTTTTCCCGCAGGGTGCACGATAAGATTTCTACAGAGGTGAACGTTTCGGAGCGCGACCTGGCAGCCTGGTTCGACACCTCAACCAGGGGAAAGCTGATCTTCCCTCGCTGGCGCCGCTATTTTGAGTATCTCAAGGCAATCATGAGCGCGCCGATTTCCCTGGCCGACCGCATGCACAGCCTGTCCTACATCGCCGGATTTGCACTGTCCAACCGCAAATGGCAGGGGCTGGCTGGAGATGTGGGCAGCATGCTGCGCCCGGGTGCAACACGTCCGAAGTAACCCAAGCAGTCAATTCTCTGGATGGAGGCTAATTTATGAAAGTATGCATTTTGGCGGGCGGAAAAGGCTCACGCCTGGCGGAGGAGACGGTCATCAAACCCAAGCCGATGGTCGAGATTGGCGGTAAGCCGATCATCTGGCACATTATGATGCATTATTCCCATTATGGCTTTAATAATTTCGTCATCGCTTTGGGGTACAAGGGGGAGGTGCTCAAGAAATATATGGTGGAATACGCCTCGCTGAGCGGCGATATTACTGTGAATATGTCCACGGGCCAGGTGACCACCCATGGCAATTATACGCAAGATTGGACGGTCGAGCTGGTGGACACCGGTCAGGAAACTTTGACCGGAGGGCGCATCAAGCGCCTGGCTCCCTTCGTGGGCAATGAGACCTTCATGCTCACCTGGGGAGACGGCGTCGCGGATATCGACCTGCAGGATTTGCTGGCGTTCCATAAGTCGCATGGCAAGCTGGCAACCCTGACAGCAGTACGCCCGCCGGCTCGCTACGGGCACCTGGTTTTTGATGGCGCGAAGATTGTCGAGTTCAACGAAAAACCGCAGATCGGCGAGGGGTGGATCAACGGCGCATTCTTTGTGCTCGAGCCGGAGGTTTTCGATTACATCGAAGGCGATCAGACCCAGTGGGAACGAGAGCCGCTGGAGCGGCTGGCAGCAGAGGGCCAATTAATGGCATACCGCCACGAATCTTTCTGGCAGTGTATGGATACTTTGCGAGAGAAGCACATTCTCGAAACGATGTGGGAGAGCGGCAACGCTCCCTGGAAAATTTGGGATAACTAGAAGGGATTACGAACATGCGTGTATTAGTTACAGGACATAATGGCTACGTCGGCACGATTATGGTGCCTATGCTGGTTGCTGCCGGGCACGATGTGGTGGGTCTGGACACTGACCTGTATGAGGGCTCTACCTTTGGGGAAGAGAACGAAACACATAACGTGCCGGCATTGAAGAAAGATATCCGAGATATCCGCCCAGGCGACCTGGATGGCTTCAACGCCATCATTCACCTGGCGGGTCTCTCCAATGATCCCCTGGGAGATTTGAATCCTGAGCTGACCTATGAGATCAACCACCGCGCATCCGTGCGCATGGCTGAGATGGGAAAGCAGGTAGGGGTAGAACGCTACATCTTCTCCTCGTCGTGCAGCAACTATGGCGCGGGCGGGCAGGATTTTCTGGATGAGAATTCCGCGTTCAACCCGGTGACGCCATATGGCATTTCCAAGGTGCTGGTGGAACAAGATGTCACCAAGCTGGCAGATGACAATTTCTCGCCCACTTTTCTGCGCAGTGCGACGGCCTATGGGGTTTCGCCGCGCCTGCGCTTCGATCTGGTGGTGAATAACCTGGTAGCCTGGGCTTACACCACCGGTAAGGTGTATTTGAAAAGCGACGGCACTCCCTGGCGCCCGCTGGTACATATCGAAGATATGTCGCTCGCCTTTTTAGCAGTGCTGAACGCGCCGCGAGAGCTGGTGCACGACAGGGCATTCAATGTGGGGCGGACGGATGAAAACTACCGCATTCGCGAGGTGGCGGAAGTGGTGATGGAAACCGTGCCCGGAAGCAAGGTGGAGTTTGCGGGCGATGCCGGGCCGGATACGCGCAACTATCGCGTCAATTGTGACCTGATTGCCAACACACTGCCAGAATACAAACCCCAGTGGACGATCCGTAAGGGCGCACAGGAACTGTACGAAGCATACCAGCGTGTGGGCATCAAAGTAGAAGACTTCGAAGGGCCGCGCTACCGGCGCATCCATCACATTAAAGAACTGATCAGCAGCGGGCGGCTGGATATCAACCTGCGCTGGCGGCAACCAGATCCGGCTTAACCAAAGGCGAGCACATGATTTACAGAGAAGAAAAAACCTGCCGCTCCTGCGGTTCTCAGCGGTTGGAAGATATCCTGGCGTTTGGAGAAACCCCGCTCGCCGACCGGCTGCTGACTCAGGAGCAGCTCGAGCAGCCTGAATACAGGGTGCCGCTGACGCTGGCTTTCTGCAAGGATTGTTCGCTGGTGCAGATCCGGGAGACGGTGGATCCTGAGATCCTGTTTTACGCCGAATACCCATATTTCTCTTCGGTCTCCAAATCGCTGCTGCGGCACTTTGGGGAGAGCGCCCAGGATATCATGGCAACGCGCGCTTTGGGAGCCGACAGCCTGGTGGTAGAAGCTGCCAGCAACGACGGCTACATGCTGAGAAATTTCCAAGAGCGAGGTATCCCGGTGTTGGGCATCGATCCAGCCCAGGCGCCGGCACAGGCCGCACAGAAAGCGGGCATCCCGACTTTGATCACGTTTTTTGGCCGCGAGCTGGCTGCGAAACTGGTCAGCGAGGGCAAACGGGCGGATGTATTTCTTGCCAATAATGTGCTGGCGCACGTGCCCGACCTGAACGGCTTTGTGGCTGGCATCAAGACAATTCTCAAAGAAAGCGGCGTGGCAGTGATCGAGGCGCCGTACCTGGTCGATCTGGTGGATCACTGCGAGTTCGATACCATCTACCACCAGCACCTGTGCTACTATTCGGTGACCGCATTGGACCGGCTCTTCCGCCGCCATGGATTGTATCTAAATGACATCCGCCGGGTAAAGATTCACGGCGGCTCGCTGCGCCTGTTCGTCGAGCCTCGAGAGAACGTTCAGGCTGCTGTGAAAGACCTGCTGGCGATGGAAGCGGAGCGCAAAGTAGATCGGATGGATTACTACATGGACTTCGCCAGCCGGGTTCGGGAAGTGAAGGGCGGGCTGCTGAAGATTGTGAGCGAAGTAAAGCAGCGCGGCGAACGCATTGCCGGTTATGGCGCCGCCGCCAAAGCGACCACGCTGCTGGCTTACTGCGGGATCGACAAGAGCTCCGTGGATTACGTGGTAGATCTCAATCCTTACAAGCACGGGCGCTACATGGGGGCCAATCACTTCCAGATCTACCCGCCGGCGCACCTGTTGGAAGATAAGCCGGGCTACGTGCTGCTGCTGGCGTGGAACTTTGCTGAGGAGATCATGATGCAGCAGCAGGAATACCGGAACGAGGGCGGAAAGTTTATCATTCCAATCCCCCAGCCGCGAGTGGCTTGATTAGAGGGTATATTAATGAGAATAGCAATTGTAAGCCAACCATTTGATGGCGTGCTGCCTCCGCATCAGAATTCAATCGGCATCTGGACGGCTAACGTTTCTCCGCGATTAACCGCAAAGCACGCCGTGACGGTGTACTCTAAGCGTTATATGTCATTTCCAAAGGAAGTGGTTGAGCAGAACGTACAGCACAGATTGATGCGCACAGTTCCCGCTCGAATCTGGCATGTGTTAGAGAGGCGTCGCCCTGTTGACCAACCATTATTTGCCTCCAAGTTGTTTTATTATGAGTATATCTTGCAGATAGCCATGGATATACGTAAGCGAGGCTTTGACATCGTGCACGTGATGAATTTCTCTCAGTTCGCGCCGGTTATTCGCGCATTGAACCCGGATGTAAAGATCGTTCTTCACATGCAGTGTGAGTGGCTCAGCCAGCTAGATCGGGATACGATTGAAAAGCGGCTGCAGAGTGTCGATTACGTTGTGGGTACGAGTGAATATATCACCGATAAAGTACGCCAGCGTTTTCCCCAACACGCAGAAAAATGCAGGACAATCTACAACGGGGTTGAGTTTGGCCAACTGATATCTCCAGAAGGGGCGAGCAGAAATTCTGGATCTGACCCCGCTCGACTGCTATTTGTGGGCAGGATTTCTCCTGAAAAAGGGGTGCACGTTTTATTCGATGCTTTCAACCTGGTTGCCGAGCGCATACCCGGGATCGAAATGGATATCGTTGGGCCGGCGGGAGTGCTTCCGTTGGAATATCTCGTGGGCCTGAGCGCAGATCCACGCGTTCAGGAACTTACGCAATTCTATACGACCAGGAATGGTTCTGGCGAGCTGGTTCCTTATTTTGAGCAGGTCAAAGCACGCGTGAAGGAAGAGTTTGCGGACCGGATACATTTTATTGGATTTGTTCCGCATGCAGAGCTCGATCCCTACTTTCGTAGGGCGCACGTGTTCATAAACTCCTCATTGAGCGATGCGTTCCCGCTTCCAGTTCCCGAAGCGATGGGGGCAGGGCTGCCTGTGGTAGGCTCGCGGGTCGGGGGTGTTCCAGAAGCCGTTGTGGATGGGGAGACGGGCTATCTGGTTGAACCAGGTGATGCGAATCAGCTGGCGAATGCTATCTTAAGGCTGCTTGAGGACGAGCCATTACGAAAGAGAATGAGCGAGAATGCTTATAAACGCGCCCTTGATGTATTCTCTTGGGATGCCATCAGCAAGCGCGTGGAATGGGAGTATGCTTCACTGGGAAGGGTGAATTGAGCCTAATAAGCAACCGCCAGGGGGTTTTTAAAATCCGTCGAAGACTGCAAGACATTCTATACAAAAATTGGCACAACCGTAGCAGGACGATCTCTCCTGCCGAGATGGAGGGCGGATGTCTGGTGTTCTCTCCCCATTTTGACGATGAAACGCTGGGTTGTGGCGGCCTGATTCTCCAAAAGAGGCGGGTTGGTGCGCAGGTGAAGATCGTCTTCATGACCGACGGAGGGAGGTCGCACAGCCAGTGGATGCCGGAAGGAGAACTTAAGCAGCTTCGCCGGTCCGAAAGCGCCGCCGCCGCTGATGTGCTTGGACTAGAGCCGGGCCAGATCGAATTTCTCGGCTATCCGGAAACCTTGTTGGAGCAGCACAGGGAAGAGGCGATCCAGGACGTCAGACGAGTTCTACGCCGGGAACATCCACAACAAGTTTTTATTCCATATTCTGGCGAGCCGGCTCTGTGGTCTATGGATCACATCTTAACGACGCAAATCGTTCTCCAGGCACTATCGCAAGAGGGGATGGATGCAGATATCTATGAGTATCCAATTTGGTTTTGGCTGCATTGGCCCTGGGTTGGTTTGCCGCTGGGGGGCAGCCGGAATGCTTTCACGATCCTGAAGAACAGTGCGGCGTATGGGTTTGGCTTGCGTTTGCTGAAAGATTTCGACGTGGCGGTGGATATAAGGCAGGTGTTGGTAAAGAAGGAAACAGCTTTAGCCAAACATGCTTCTCAAATGAGCCGCCTGGTTCAAGATAAGAATTGGCCGGTATTATCTGATGTGGCAGATGGAGAATTCCTGGCCTGCTTTTTTAAAGAATTCGAGGCTTACCGCCACTATGCGATCCGAGACGGTGAAATAAAATGAGGGCTGTCAAGAATTCGGTGGCAGCACAGCCGCGATATTTCACTGAAAAATTCTCGGATGCCAAACCAGTGGGGAAGGTGGTCGGGTCGGTATCACCGGTTGGGGTTCTGCGCCGGGGCGCAGATGCGGAAGGGGTGATATCGATCGATCACGGTGGGATAAGGATCCAGCCGATTTTAAATCCGGGATGGGGGAAAGAAGGAGTAGTGTACGGTCCCTACCAGCGCCAAAACGGACTTGCTTTTGCAATACTGCTGCTGAACGGGCATAACGCATCCCAAACCGGAAAAGTGGAGCGATATGACCTTCGATTACGGCGCTGGATAAAAGGCAGCGGCACTGACAGTCGTTGGCAGAGGATTTTGCGCTGGCCGGGAAGCATGCAGCGTTCGGGAATTATGAGAAGGTTAGTCTGGTGGCTCAGAGAGAGTTTAAGAACTATCAACTCGGTTGAGGTCAAAGAGAATCTTGCTACCGGTTGGTTTGATAAAGAAGTTCCCCAAGAGCCGCTGGGAAGCGGCAATCTCTTCGTCATGCACTCTATTGGTCCTGAGAATGGCGAATTATGGGTAAATATTGGCAGGCGCATGCTGCCAGTCGTTCGTGGGGTGCAGAACCTGCCGCTATACCTTGTTATTGTCCTTCGGGAAGAAGGTGCGGCATACTACTGCGCTTCCCTGCCAAATGCAAAGGATTGCGCGCCCTATCCTGAGATGCGTTTGTTGGCGATAGATCCTTTTCAACGCGAGCCGGAATTATATGCAGGCTTGTACCAAAGTATTCTGGGGGAAATTGGTTTTAAGGTGGATACGAGAGTATTCGGCGCCCGAGTAGAGCATGTACCCGATTGGGAAAGATGGTATGGATCGGCGCATGCTGCCGATACGCTGACCGGTTCGGGTTCTTTGGCGCAAGATCCATCCGAGATAGGGGGTGAGTGGAAAATTATTGAGGGAAGCATGCTGCGTACGCCAGATGGTGTTCGCTCGGATTCCCGGATGTCCAGCGCATCGCTATTCCCCGAGACCATGAGCGGTTTAGTGCATGTTCTGGTCCAGGTGCCAGCCGAGGGGTATGCAGAGGCCGGGCTGCTTTTTCGCTGCCAGGATGCGGAGTACGGATGGCGCTTTCTCGCCAGTTCCAAGGGGTGCCAGGCACAGATTAGAACCGGCGCTGAGTGGCAAGATTGCGCAGTT
>JBGSTO010000184.1:0-3038 GCA_041736465.1 Anaerolineales bacterium
GCGCGCCAGCTTCTCCAGGTAGCCGGTGTCGGCGTCGGAGGTGTGCTCGGCGTGCCGGCGCAGCAGGTTGGTTACCGCCCCCTCGTAGCGGCCTTTGGCGACGGTGCTGGGGGCTTCGATCTCCGGGTAGTGGCTGCGAAAGGCGGGGCTGTCTACCCCATACAGCAGCAGCGCACGTTGGGCCGGGTTCAATGCCCGCACCGGCACAGACGGGTCGAAATCAAAGCCGTAGTGACGTCCGGCGGCGCGCAGAGTCTCGATATAGCGGGCGGCGCTTTGCGGATCCCAGATCAGCAAAGCCCCTTCGGACAGGCTCTTCTCTTCGTCCAGGATGCGCGGCAGGTTGGCGGTATACACGCTTCCGATCCCGGTGCATGCCGGGCAGGCGCCGGCGGGCTTATTGAAGGAAAAAGACGCCATGCCCATCTCGGGCAGCGCAGCGCCGCAGTTGGGGCAGGCAACGTAGACGTCTATCTCGCCGCTCTCGTCATCCCCCTCCCACACGCTTTCCGGCGAAGCGCTCATCTCCTGCGAGGGCGGCACGTCTGCACCGCACTTTGGGCAGGGACGGTGACCGGTGCGGGCGTACAACACGCGCAGGTAGGTGTACACTTCGGTAGCCGTGCCGACCGTCGAACGCGGCGAGCGGTTGCGGCTGTGCTGGTCGACGCTGATGGTGGGCGAAAGCCCGATGATGGCATCCACAGGCGGGCGGCTTTCGTAAGTCACCATGCCAAGCGATTCCATGTATTGGCGCTGGCCTTCCTTGTGCAGCATATCGAAAGCCATCGTCGATTTACCCGATCCCGATAGACCGGTAAAGACCACATACTGGTTCTTGGGAATCGAGAAAGAGATATTTTTGAGGTTGTGGAGGCGTGCGCCACGGACGGTGATTTCAGACATAAGCGCTTTGGTTTCCGTTGAAAGTATTTAAGCCAAGTAGCTGCGGCCTTCGGGAGACGACCGGCACCCGCCATTATAACTTTAGTTTTCCGAATCGGATCGCATCTCTGGGCGAGCTGCCGGATAGCTGCCCGTGCTCCATTGAAACGCTCGCCCTGTTTTCGTAGGGGTAAAGCATTTGCCAAAGGCGCTCCAGTTTGTAGGTGCGCTGCTCCGGGCAAATGCTTTACCCGCCCCCGCGCCCGCTCCAGACTCGCGCGGCGGGCAACCTGCGACGCGGCTCAGCATATGAGTACTGGTTGCGCAGCGCCAGAAGCGGCGCGATAATCAAAGAAACCCCACCAGTCCCACCGCTGCTGCTGAACAAGATTGTGAGTCCACTAACCAAATCCCTTGAGTCGCATGACTGGAAGGCATCCGGTTATTTAAACAGGAGGACTACATGAGTCGCAGGCTGTATCTCGTCGTTTGCATGCTGGTTCTTGGAATGCTTGGAGCTGTATTCCTTACCCAAAGATTTGTGGCTCTAGCGCGAACAAACAATAATCTATTCGATTGGACGCAGGTGAACTCGGATGGTTTTGGGATCGCAAGCAACGGCCAAATCCCCGCGTTGGCTGTGTTTAAAGACTACCTGTACGCTGGAACACAAAATTACGGCAACGATCCGATCACTGCTGAAGTCTGGCGAACATCCAACGGTACAGACTGGGACAAAGTGGATGACCGCACCGCCAACGCCTGTGCAGCAATGATCGTGTACCACGACCATCTCTACTGCGGCAGCTGGAATGGCATCATCTGGCGCAGCCAGAACGGCACCAGTTGGACGGAAGTCGTGACGGATGGCTTTGGCAACCCCAATAACGGCATCGCCCGCTTTGCCGTGTACAGTGATACGCTGTATGCCGGCACCTGGACTTCCGGGACCGAGCTCTGGCGCACCACGGACGGGGTGAATTGGGAGCAGTTTGGCCTGGATGGCCTGGACGGCAACCTGGAGAACGGCGGCGCGATTGCCACCGAAGAATTCGACGCCAACCTGTATTGGGGAATTGGCAACTGGGTCACCGGCGCGCAGTTGTGGCACACGGAAGGCATCACGCTCACGGCGATCATCACCAACGGCTTCGGCATTACACAAAACGCCTCGGTATCCGCCCTGGCAGCCTTCGGCGGGCATCTGTATGCCAGCCTGTGGAATACAGACAGCATCCACGTATGGCGCTCTGCAAATGGCGTTGACTGGGTGCATGTCATCAACGATAACATCGGCGCCGCCGGTGTGCAGTGGCAAAACGCCCTCGAGGTTTACAACAACTGGCTGTACCTTGTGCTGGATAATGAAGCCACCGGCGCGGAAGTCTGGCGCTCCCCGAACGGCGTCGATTGGGAGCAGGTCGGCTTTTCTGGCTTTGGCGATGCCAACAACACCTCGACCTATTGGGATAACGCCACGGTAGTGTTCAAAGACAGTCTGTATATCGCCACTCGCAATGTGGTCACCGGCGGTGAAGTCTGGCGGCTGACTCTACCGGCGCATAGGGTGTACATCCCTGCAGCATGGAAACAGTGACATAATATTGTGCCTGGCTGCAGCAGGCTTGACGCCAGAATGTGAATTCCGTAGATCCGCTCACTGACACCAACACCCATCTCGTACAGAAAGGCAGCTGCGATGACCGGCTATCCCGGCACACACCAACACCAGGCTCTGCTGAGAGCGATCGCCAACCACTACCAGAACGACCCGCGTATGCTGGCAGTCATTGTCTTTGGCTCGCTCGGGCGCGGCAACTGGGATGCTTACTCCGACCTCGACATGGATGTGATCATTGCGGCTGATGCGCCGTTCGATCTGCCCGCCGAGCTGGCGCAGCTTGAAGCCGCCTGTGCTGCGGCTGGCGAACGGCTCGCCCTGCTCATCCCAGACGGCAGCGACTCCGCCGACCTGGTGTTCGCATCGCTGATGCAGCTCTCCATCCGCTACCATACACTGCCCGAGACCAGCCCCGCGATCGTCGAGAGTATGCTGGTGCTGGCGGGAGCTCTGGAGCCTGCCGCCATCGCTGCGGCGGGCGAAGCCAACCTGCGCCCCGAAGGCGCAGCGCTGGACGAGCTGCTGGCGCGCT
>JBGSTO010000208.1:0-3227 GCA_041736465.1 Anaerolineales bacterium
ACCGAGTTTCCCAAGGTGTTGGGCATCGATGGGCAGCAGAAAATGAGCAAGAGCCTCAACAATCACATCGAGCTGGCATCCAGCGAAGAAGAAACCCGGCAGCGCGTGATGCAGATGGTGACCGACCCGCAGCGCCAGCGGCGCAGCGACCCTGGAAACCCGGACGTGTGCAACGTGTTCTCACTGCACAAGGTTTTTTCCAGCGCAGAGGAAGTCGCCATGGTCAACACCGAATGCCGCCGGGCAGGCATCGGCTGCGTGCAGTGCAAACAGCTGCTGGCACGCAACCTGAACGAGCACCTGGCCCCGTTTCGCCAGCGGAGGGCAGAGATTGGCCGCGATCCGCAGCTAGTGAACGATGTTTTGGAGCAGGGAACGCAGCGCGCGGTTGCCCTGGCTGAGCAAACCATCGCTGAAGTGAAAGCAGCCATCGAGCTGCCCTGACCCCGGAGGCGCAATGCGAGCAGTGCTTCAACGCGTGCGCGCCGGGCGCGTTTCGGTAGACAGCCGCAGCGTAGCCGAAATTGGCCCCGGCATGGTCATCCTGCTGGGCATCGGCCCGCGGGATGGCGAATCCCAGGCGCGCTACCTGGCGGAGAAGATCGCCAACCTGCGCATCTATGAAGATGAAGCCGGTAAGATGAACCGCTCGCTGCTCGAGACGGGCGGGCAAGCGATTGTGGTTTCGCAGTTCACCCTGTACGCCGACACCCGCAAAGGGCGCCGCCCGTCCTTTACCGATGCTGCCCTGCCGGATGTAGCCCGCCCGCTGGTGGAGCGCTTTACCGAGCTGCTGCGCCAGTCAGGCATCCCCACCCAGACGGGCGAATTTGGCGCTCACATGCTGGTGGAAATTGATAACGATGGTCCGGTAACGATCGTGATGGATTACGACGGGTGAACAGCGCCAGTACGGCGCTCAAAGGGTGAAAGCCAACAGGTCGCGCCCGCTCCACAGCACAGCGTCCAGCTGCACTGCCAGTGCGCCAGCCAACAGCATCTCGCGCCCCTGATCGGGAGAGTAAATGCCCCCTGCGCCGATGACAGGTATCTCTTCAGCCGCCAGAGCACGCACCGCCTGCAGCGCCAGGGGATAGACCGCCGGCCCATACAGGCGCCCAGTGAGCAAGCCGCCCGAACGGGCCGGAAGCGCCCCGCGCGGCGCAGATAAACTGACAGCCGCCGCACCCGCCTGTACCACACTCCATGCCAGTTGAGCCGCGCGCTCCATCGGAAGGCGAACGATCACCGGCAGCTCGCTCCAGGCTGCATTCACCAGCTCTGCAGCCTGGGAGGCAGCAGCCTGCGGCGGCAAGCCAATCTCTATGCCCATCAAACCTTCCAGACCCTCTAGGCGTTCCACCATCCAGGCCAGGTCGGATGGCTCCTGAGCCAGCAGGTGCACGATCACGGGCAGCTCCAGGTGCGCCCACTGGCGTGCGTAGCGGTTCACTGCCGTCTTAAAGCCCGGATTGGCATGACCGGTGTGCAGCAAAAAACCACCCGGGGATTCCAGATAGCGCTGCCCGGCAGCCGGTGTGCGTGCCTGGCGGCTGATCGGGTTGGTCACAAATGCGCCCATGCCATCCAACGGCGCCTGCCCGCGCCGGTCAGGGGCAAATCCCAGGGCGCCGGCGGCGTTCATCAAGGGGGGAGAGAAAGCCAGATCGTACTTCGCCACGAAAATTTTCCCCTGGTTGGGAGCTACCCCGCCAGCACCCACGGCAGCAGCAGTTTCACCAAACCATCGTCTGGCTGCTCCAGATCTGGCACCGCCGGAAAAGTGCGATGCAGGCTTTCCACAAGCTGGATCACTTCGGGAACATTCAGCTTGCGTCCCGCCTCCTGCGAGGCGCGGCGCACAAAAAGCGCATGCTGAGTGCGATGGCTCAACGCTGCCTGGGTCTTCGCTTGCTGCACAGGCGTAACGTCCAATACCAGATGCGCGGGTTCATCTTTATTTGCCAGGCGCGGCCGGGGGTGGCGCGCGTGCATTGCCGACACACTGTACATCACCGGGCGGAGACCGCCGTTATCCTGATTCCAGAAAGACTCTACCGCCAGGCGCGCTGCCTGGTGGCTGAGCACATGCGCCGGATGACCATATTCGCCGTTGGCGCCGTGCGCCAGTACTGCCTGTATATGGAACTGCCGGATGCTGGCTGCCACCTGGGCAGCCAAAAATGCAAGGTTATCCGTGTAGGCGAATAACTGGTCATCAGGCCCGACGCGCGGATCGACATAATCCAAAAAGGTCAGGCTGCGCCCGCCCAAAGCCTGCACAGCATGCACCATCTCACTTTCGCGTACCGCGCCCAGCTCTGCCAGGTCGCACAGCGGCGGCTCACCCACCTCACCGCCCTCGCCGCGCGTGGCGCACAGATAATGCACCTGCGCGCCTGCCTGCGCCAGCAGCGCCAGGGTGCCGCCTGCCAGCATGGTTTCGTCATCCGGATGGGCGAAAAAGGCCAAAACGTTCACTGTCACCATTCCAGATCGTTCAAATCGAAGACCGGGCCATCTTTGCACGCCAACTGCCAGCCATGGCGGACTGGTACAGCGCACGCGCCGCACTCTGCCACCGCCCCACAGGGCATGGGCAGGCGCAGCAGCGCCTGGGTCTGGCAGGGACAGCCGCTTTGCCCCGGCAGTTCCAAAAGCTGCCGTAAGCGCGGCAGGAATTCCAACGGCAGGTCCAGAGCCAGGAAGTCAGCCCACGCCAGGGCTTCGGGCAGAGAGGCCAGTGGAGAGGCCTCCAACCAGGAGGGCAGCACCGGCAGGGGCGGATCAGCAAACAAAGCCACTTCGGCGCCCTGCCTGTTAGCCTGGCGGGCCAGGTAGAGCAGGCGGCTTGGGCTGTCGTCAATCACTGCCAGCGCCAACCGGCGCAATGGCACGGGGAGGTTGAAGCCGCGTCCCAAAGGGCCGAGCAGTCTCAAGGCCAATCCAGGCTGCCACATTCCCGGCAGAGGCGCCAGCGCCAGCAAATCCAGATCCTCTCCTGGCACAGGATAAATGACCTGGGCGCACACCGCCGCACCGTCGTCCACCAGGTAATACTGCCCTGGCGCCGGGTCGATCACCTGAGCCGTCTCCAGCCGGGCCGCCAGCCGGCCGCGTTCGTCTAAATCCAGAGCGCTCACCCGCGCCGCGCACATTTTCATGGGGGTGATCGTACCATATTTCGAAGCGCATCGCAATTCGACCTAAGATTCGTGTTAGAACCC
>JBGSTO010000215.1:0-3694 GCA_041736465.1 Anaerolineales bacterium
GCCGGGCGCGCTGCTTCCTGCGGGGTGATGCTGGTGTTCGCGCTGGTCACACGGCGCCCACTGAGTATTCAACGCTCCCTGTTAGGACTCATCGCAACAGCCGGTGTACTGGATGTGGGCGGCAACCTGTTTTTCCTGCTGGCTACACAATACGGGCGACTGGATGTGGCAGCGGTGCTGGGATCGCTCTACCCGGCTGTGACTACTCTGCTCGCCTGGTTGATTATCCGGGAAGGCCTGGCCCGTCTGCAGGTTATCGGAGTTGGGGCAGCCGTGTTGGCAATCGTTTTGATCACGATCTAATCATGTATCCTTTGAAGGATCACAAGAGAGGTGAAATTATTTTCCCCTATTGATATATAATTAATCCAGGAGAGAAGAAACCTGTGCCAAAAATTGCCATTGTCACCGACAGCTGCGCCAGCATTCCCGAAGCGCTGCTGGCAAGCCTGAACATCCATTGGGTGGCATATTTCATCCACCGCGGTCAGGAAGTGCTGCGAGACCTGGTGACCATCCAGCGCGATGAGTTTTACCGCTGGCTGCCCACCGCCGCAGAGCTGCCCACCACTGCCAGCCCTGGCCCAGGCGACTACCTGGAATTGTACAGGCGCCTGTCTGAAGAGCAGGGCCACGAGCAGATCGTCAGCATCCACATGACTTCCAGGGGCAGCGGCGCCTACCAGGCTGCCAAAGCCGCCCAGGGCATGATCAACGAGCTGCTGCCAAAACTGCGTGTGGAGGTGATCGACACATTGAATGTGTCCATGTGCCACGGCTGGATGGTGATCGAGGCTGCCCGGGCTGCCCTGGCAGACCAATCCCTTAAAGAAATCCTTGACCTGATCAAGCGCATGATCCCGGTCACCCACATGCTGCAAACCGCCGACACGCTCAAGTACCTGTACATGGGCGGGCGTATTGGACGCGCCAAACATCTGGTGGGCACGCTGTTGAACATCAAGCCGGTCATCAGCATGGATAACGGTCTGATCGTACCGCTGGGCACCGCCCGCAGCCGCAAGCGCGCCTATGAGATGATCGTAGAAAAAGTTGAATCTGCGGTCGGCTTCATGGGCAAGATCAAAGTCGCTTACGTACACGCCGCCGCCCTGGGTGAAATCGAGAAGCTGCGCCAGATGGTGGAAAGCCGCCTCACTGCAGTGGAAACCATCGTCAGCGAGCTGTCCCCGGCCCTGGGAGTGCATACCGGTCCCGGAACCGCCGGGTTATGCTACTATCCGGTTGAACCATAATCTACAACAGGAGCTGCCCAAACGAGCAGCTCCTGTTCGATTCTACCTCCAGGCAGCCATTCTCAAACGCTGCTGGTTTCTTTGTGCTGGCGCACCAGCTCCCGGCGCAAGATCTTGCCCACGGTGGTCTTGGGCAGCTCGGTGCGGAATTCCACGTGCGTGGGCACTTTGAATTTCGCCATCCGCTCCTTGCACCAATCCTTGATATCTTCTTCGGTCAGCGTTTCGCCCGGCTTCACCACCACCCAGGCTTTGACCGTCTCGCCGCGATACGGATCCGGGATGCCGGCGACGCCCACTTCCAGCACCTTGGGGTGGTCCATGATCACTTCTTCCACCTCGCGCGGCCAGACCTGATAGCCTCCCGGCTTGATCAGCTCCTTCTTGCGGTCTACGATGTAAAAGTAGCCATCTTCATCCATACGGGCGATGTCGCCGGTATACAGCCAGCCATCGCGCAGCGAATTGGTGGTCTCCGTTGGCATGTTGTGGTAGCCTTTGAAGACCTGCGGGCCGCGCAGCACCAGCTCACCCACCTCGCCCGCCGGCAGCACGGTGACTTCATCATCCAGGCTGACAATGCGCGCATCCACGTCTGGAAGGGGCAGGCCAATCGAGCCGGTGCGGTTCTCCCCCAACAGCGGGTTGCAATGCGAAGCGGTGGGCGCTTCCGACAGGCCATAGCCCTCGAAGACACTGCCGCCGGTTAATGCTTCGAACTTCTCCTTTGTCTCACGCATCAGCGGGGCCGAGCCTGAGATGCAGGCCTTGATGCTGCTCAAGTTGTACTTGCCGGCGACGACATCCGGGTGGTTGTTGATGGCATTGTACAGGGTCGGTACGCCGGGGAAGATCGTGGCTTTATACTTCTGGATATTATCCAGCACGTCCTTCAGGTCGCGCGGGTTGGGCACCATCACCATTGCCGCCCCAGAACGCATGGCGAACAACATGCCGGCAACCATGCCGTAGACGTGGAATAACGGGATGCCCATCAGCAGCACTTCCTTGCCATCCTCCACATTGACCATCCAGTCGTGGATCTGCAAGGCGTTGGCAACCAGGTTGCGGTGCAGGGCGATGGCGCCTTTGGAGATGCCGGTGGTGCCGCCGCTGTACTGGAACAAGGCGACATCCTCAGAGGTGATCTGCACTTTGGGCCGGTCTTCGGGCTTGAAGCGTGCAATCAAATCTTGCATCCACAGATCGCCCTCTGCCAGGGTGACGCGGAAACCGCCCTTCTTCTCGCGGGTCAGCGTAAACAAAAAGCCCAACACCGGAGGAAGAGCCTCCTTCAGGTTGGTGACGATGACTTTGCGCAGTTTCGTCTTGGGCTGCACTTCCTTGATGGTGTTGTAGAAATTGCTCATCACCAGCATGATCTCGATGCCCGAATCATTGAGCTGGTGCTCGATCTCCCGCCCGCTGTACAGCGGGTTGGTGGCAACCACCACTCCCCCCAGCTTCAAAATGGCAAAATATGCCATCACGAACTGCGGAGTGTTGGGCATGAAGATTCCCACCCGGTCTCCCTTCTTCACCCCCAGCGATGCCAGCCCCGCCGCCAGCCGGTCTGTGGTCTCGTTCATTTCCCGGTAGTTGATGCGCGCCCCCTTGAAGATTGTGCAGATAGACTGCGGGAAGCGCCGCGCATTGTCTTCCAGGTAATGAAATACCGGAACGTCGGGATACTGAATCGTGTGCGGTACGCCCTTGTCATACCGCTTTAGCCAAGGCTTGTCATCCATCTCCACCTCCAGATGAAGTTACGTTATGAATCTGATCAAATTTGGAATCACCAGGTAATAATAGTATAAATTTATCTTTCGGGAATGTCAAATGCTTAATTAATAAGCAGTTAAAATACGAATATCGCAAGGGAATCGCCACACTCTGGCTGCCATGCCTGGCTGGCGCAGCGCGCAAATAGAGGTAAAATCACCTGCATTGGAAAAATATCTGGCATTCATCGAATCCTCACCCAGATGCTACAGCTTACATCGAAATATCTTCCAGGAGGCAGGCAGTGAATTCGTTTTTCGTACCCGAGAGCGCCATGGCAATTGTCGCTCATCCCGATGATATTGAGTTTTCTTGCGCCGGAACGCTGGCGCGCTGGGCGCGTGCCGGGGCGCGTATCTCTTACGTTCTGTGCACCAGCGGCGACGTCGGCATCGCCGAAGAGGGCATGACCAAAGCCCGCGCCACGGAAATCCGTGAAACCGAGCAAAGCGCCGCCGCCGAGATCGCCGGTGCAAAAGAGGTGATCTACTTACGCGAGCCGGACGGTATGCTGCAAGCGACGATGGATCTGCGCAAGAAGCTGGTGCGTGAAATTCGGCGTTTCAGACCGGAGGTGGTCATCACCGGCGATCCGACCGTGGTGTGGGCTGGAGACAGCTACATCAACCACCCCGATCACCGCGCTGCCGCCACTT
>JBGSTO010000230.1:0-17759 GCA_041736465.1 Anaerolineales bacterium
CCCTGGAGTGCTCCACCTGCCACAGCTTCTCCGAGTGGAGCAGCATCTCCTTCTCCCACGATGGTCACGTCAAGTGCGAAACCTGCCACCAGCCGCCTGAGAACCACTTCCCCGGCGCCTGCACCAACTGCCACTCGCCCACCACCTGGACGGCCATCTCCTTCGACCATGAAGGCTTCTCCGACTGCCTCTCCTGCCACACCGCCGACCTGGGTCACTACGAAGGACTGTGCTCCAGCTGCCACAACACCACCGACTGGCAGATGATCGAATTCGACCACACCAACTACACCGACTGCCTGTCTTGCCACGAGACACCCGCCGGTCACTGGCCCGGGCAGTGCTCCGACTGCCACAGCACCGCAGACTGGCTGGATATCACCTTCGACCACACCACCTACACCAACTGCAAGGCCTGCCATGCCCGTCCAGCCGGACACCCGCGCGGGCAGTGCTCCAACTGCCACACCACCGACACCTGGCTGACCGCCACCCCCACGCCCACTGTCCTGCTGCCTGCCACGCCGGTGGTGCAGGAAGAGCGCTATGTCCGCCCGGAGCTGCCTTCCGACGAGGAGCCGGATCTGCGCTCGACCCCCGTGCCGGATGGCGACGTGCCTACCGTACGAGAAACGCCGGAGCCGTAGTGCAGCAAGCAGGCGCATTCAGACAAACACAAGGAGAATGAACCACAGACAGCACATCGCTTGAGAACGCAGACGAGGGACTGATCGCCGTCTGCATGCCCGCAGGGAAGACGGGGTCCGTGTCAAACACACGCACGGACCCCGTCATTATTATCATTTTTTGTGGTACACTCGCCGCGCCGATGGATGCAAAAACACTCAACACCCTGGAATATCCAAAGATCCTGGAGCGGCTGGCGGCTTACTGCGCCTTTGCAGCCTCTGCCGATAAGGCGCGGGCGCTGCGCCCCAGCGACGACCTGGTTGAGGTGCAGCAGCGCCAGGCGCGCACGCGTGAGGCGCTGCAGATGCTGGCTACCCGCCCAGACCTGACCATCGGCGGAGCGCGCGATATCCGCGCTTCCATTGACATGGCGCGCCACGGCGCAGTGCTGCTGCCTTCCGATCTGCTGGATGTCAAGTACACGCTGATCGCCGGGCGCAGTCTGATACGCACTTTCGAAAGGCTGGAGAGCCAGTTTCCGCAGTTGTACCAGATCGCCATCAATCTGCCGATACCAGCCGGGTTAGTTGATGCAGTCAGCCGCGCCATCTCAGATCGCGGCGATATCCTGGATACGGCTTCACCCAAGCTGGCAGTCATCCGCCGCGACTTGCGCATCGCCCACGACCGCCTGATGAGCCGGCTGCAGCGCATGGTCAGCGATCCTAAGAACACCCCCTACCTGCAAGAGGCGCTGATCACGCAGCGCGATGGGCGCTATGTGCTGCCGCTGCGCGCCGAATTCAAAGGCCGCATAAAATCTATCGTTCACGACCAGTCATCATCTGGCGCAACCCTGTTCATCGAGCCGCTGGCGGTAGTCGAGCTGAACAACCAGTACCGCGAGCTGCAGCTCGCCGAGCGGGACGAGGAGCGCCGCATCCTGGCTGAGCTATCCATGCAGGTCGGGCGCAGCGCCGACGACTTGCTGCTGGCGCTGGATTGCATCGCCGAGCTGGACGTGTGCTTCGCCAGCGCCAAGTACGCCGATGATCTATCCGCCACCGAGCCGGTGATGGTAGCTTTTCGCAAGATGAGCCACAGCCGCCACCCGGGCAGCGTGATCCGTGTGGTGCAGGCCCGCCACCCTCTGCTGGATGCTGGGAGCGTGGTGCCCATTGATATGGAGCTGGACGACCAGACCTACGGCCTGGTGGTTACCGGCCCCAATACCGGTGGAAAAACGGTTACACTGAAAACCATTGGCCTGCTGTGCCTGATGGCCCAGTCGGGGCTACACATACCGGCTCACTCCGGCTCGGAATTGAGCATCTTCGATGACATCTACGCCGATATCGGCGACGAGCAGTCCATCGAGCAGTCGCTGTCCACCTTCTCCGGGCACATCACCAATATTATTCACATCCTGGAAAACGCCGACCGCCGCAGTCTGGTGATCCTGGACGAGCTGGGCGCCGGTACCGACCCGCAGGAGGGCGCAGCCCTGGCGCGCGCCCTGCTCACTCACCTGATGGATCGCAGTATTACCACGTTGGTTACGACCCACCATCCGGAGCTGAAAGCCTATGCGCATGCAACGCCGGGTGTGGTTAACGCAAGCGTGGAATTCGACCTGGAAACCCTGCGACCTACCTACCGGCTGACCCTTGGCATCCCCGGGCGCTCCAATGCCCTGGCGATTGCTCAACGGCTTGGTATGCCCTCCGCCATCATCACCGATGCACGCTCTGAGCTTAATCCCACCGATTTGCGCGCCGAAGATTTACTGGATGAAATCCACCACCAGCGCGAGCTGTCACGCCAGGCGCGCCAGGCAGCAGAGAAAGCGCGCACCGAGGCCGAGAAGCTGCAGCGCGAGCTGGCCCAGCGCCTGGAGGCCATCGAAGATGAGCGCCGCAGCCTGCTGGAGACCGCTCGCCGTCAGGCTCAGGAACGGCTGGAAGATGTGGAGCGCGATACACAGCGCCTGCGCAAAGAGCTGGCGCGTGCCCGCCAACCCCTGGAGGCTATCCAGGCTGTCGAGGAAAAAGTTGAAGTCGCCCAGGAAAGAGTTGAAACCCCGGAAGAGCGCCGTAGACCCGCTATACCCGGCGTGCCGCTGCGTCGCGCCATACGGTTGGGCGATAAAGTGCGCTTGCGCAACCTGAATGCCCAGGGCGTGGTCAGCTCGCTTGGAGAGGAGGAGGCAGAAGTTCAGGTAGGCGTGCTGCGCGTGCGCGCTCGCCTGAGCGAGCTGGAACTTGCCAGCGCACCTGCTGCCGTGCAGCAGACCGCTCCAACCTCGGCTGCCAAATCACCAGCTCCAAAGCATTCTGCTGTGCAGCCTGCTCAGCAGCAGACCACCGGCGGGATTGAGTTCAGCCCCTCACCTGGCATCGAACTGGATCTGCGCGGTATGCGCGCCGACGACGCCTGGGACGCGCTCGACCGCTACCTGGATTCGGCTTTTGCCGCCGGGCTGCCCTGGGTGCGCATCATTCACGGCAAGGGCACCGGAAAACTGCGCCTGATGGTGCGTGAAGCGCTCCAACAAAACCCCTACGTGCGCTCCTTCCAGTCTGGCGGCGAGAAGGAAGGAGGCGACGGGGTAACCGTCGCCTCAATGCGCGCCAGTTGACGCGCACAGGCTCACTGAATGTATGCAGCCTACTAATCAGCGCTCACTCCAGATAATTCGTCTTGCGCTGCTGTTGTTTTTGCTGGCGACAGGATCGCTGCCGGCCTGCAGCCGCGCTACGCCGACAGCCACGCAGGCTCCAACTGCCACCCAGACCGCCTTGCCGCCCACCCCAACTGCGACGTTCAGCCCAACCCCTACACCGCTGCCCACCTCGACGCCGGCGCCAACCCCTACCATTACCCCTTCTCCAACCCCGCTTCTGCTGGTCGCTGCCGGTACGCCCCTGCCGGCTAACCTGGCGCCGGTCACCTACCGCTCCGCCGAACAGGTTTCCGGCCTTTCAGAGTGGTCGCAGGAGACCTTGACCGATCTGGCCTGGTCGCCGGATGGGGGCCTGCTGGCGGCATCCGCTCTGGATGGGCTGTATATGTACGACCCACAGCAGCAGCAGCGCATCCGGAAAATCGAGACTGAGGACAACATCTACAGCTTGGCTTTCCATCCCAATGGAAATTTCCTGGCAACCGGCTACCGCTTTGGCTCAGAAGAAGATGGCTACGGCGGCAGCGTGGAGTTCTGGCGTACGGCTGGCTGGGAAGCCCTGGGCGCCTTTTATAGTGAAAACCAGGTTGTCAGCAATGTAGCTTACGCGCCGAATGGAAAATCTTTCGCCGCCGCATTCACCAGCCTGCAGGCTTCCGATAACCGCCTCTTGATCTGGGATACCTTCACCTGGGAGATCTCGCGCACACTGCGCACGGGCAGCCTCCTGGAACTGGCCTATTCACCCAATGGGCAGCAAGTTGCCACCACGCCCGATCGTTTTGCGATCAAGATCTGGAATCTCAAAGACGGTACGCTGCTGCGCAGCATATTTACATCTTTCACCGGAGCGGTCAACTGCCTGGAATACTCACCCAATGGCGCCTGGATTGCCAGCGGGCATTACGATGGCGCCGTGCGCATCTGGGATTCACAAACCGGGCTGCTGCTGCGCACGCTGCAAGCAGACGGAGCAGGGGATGTGCGCGTGGTGGAGAGCCTGGCATTCAACCCGGGAGGTCTGGTGCTGGCGGCGGGGTACAGCTATGTGGACAACGCCGTGCGTCTGTGGGATGTCGAAACCGGGCTGCTGCTGCGCACGTTAGAGGGGCACCAGGCAGGTGTAGAGAGCCTGGCGTTCTCGCCAGATGGGTCTATGCTTGCATCCGGCTCGTATGATGGCGCCATCCGCCTGTGGGGAGTGCGCCCATAAAGGCGGCGCCCATAAAGGCCCTGCGGCGGCTCACCGGCCTGCTGTGCCTGCTCACCATCCCGCTTGCAGGTCTGCCCGGGTGCCTGGCGGCGCCGAGCGCCCAACCCACCAGCACTCAGCCCCTGCCAGCCATCACTCCGGTACAATCCATTACACTTACACTGCCAGCACCCGCGGCGCCCGCACCGGGATCGCCAACCGCGGGCATTCCAGAACCGAGCCAACCTTCGCCGGCCTCGCCAGGCAATCAAGCTGCCACACCCGCCGGTACACCCATCCCAGGCACTTTTTCCGCCGCTTCGCCGGTCATCGGCGCAGATAACCTGACCGCCATCACCGTCACACAGGTGCTGCAGTTCTCCCCCTGGGAGCTGGTGCTGGCGCTGGCGTGGTCGCCGGACGGGCAGCGTCTGGCAGTGGCTGCCGGCGAAAAGATCGCCATTTTCCGGGGTGAAAAGCTGGCACAGGAGAGATCCTGGAGTACAGCGGTGTGGAACACCAACCTGGCATTCAATCCAAACGGCGGCTGGCTGGCGGCTGCCGGGCGCGATGGGCATCTCCGCACCTGGGATGTATCTACCGGAGCGCCGGGGCTGGATATCCTGGCCCATCCGAAAGGCGCCAATCAGGCCGCTTATACGCCCAATGGCAGCCTGCTGGCTTCCGCCGGCAACGATGCGGTCAGCCGCACCTGGGATCCCGCCAGCGGTGCAAAGCTGGGCGAGGTCATCGGTGGATCGTATGCTGTGCCTTCTTTTGTTTTAACGTCAGATGGAGAATACCTGGGGTTGGCGAACGGCAGCCTGGTGCGCTTTCGGGAGATAACCTCTGGAAGCTTTGCTTTCACCGTTTATGGAGACGGCTGGTTTTATGCGTTGGCGCTAAGCCCGGATGGACGCTGGCTGGCAACGGGCGAGGTGAACAACCGGGTGCAAATTTGGGATCTTTCTGGCTGGCAAAATGGGGAGAAACAGATCGAACGCAGCTTTGCTGCCACCTCAGGACACCAGGGGACTCCCAATTCCAGCTCGGCGCTGATCTGGCAGGTCAATTTCCACCCGATAGCAGAGCTGCTGGTCTCAGCCGGCGGCGATAAGACCACCCGGTTCTGGCAAGTGCCCGGCGGGGAACTGCTGGCGATCCTGCGCGGTCAGCGGCTGGCGATCACCAGTGCGGCTTTCAGCCCGGACGGGCGGCGGCTGGCGACAGGCAGCCTGGACGGCAGTGTGTGGATCTGGGAAACAGTAGCTCAACCCTCTTCAGACCCGGCTGGCTCACCAGAGCCATGATCCGCAGGGTGCTGTCGGGCGAAGCGTTCGATCACCCTGCGAATATACCAAACATACGGATCGGCGACCGGGCGGCGTTTTTTGATCAGCGCCATGGCTTGATCGGCTGAAAACCTCTGTGCAATCAATACTCCGGCGCCCATCGCTACGCCGCGGTGCCTGCCGAAGTGGCAGTGGGTGTACACTTTGCCGCCAGCCTGCAGCGCCCGTAAAGCAGCCGCGGCGCCGCGTGCCAGCACGTGTACGGGTATTGGAATCAGGGGCGAGTCAAAAACCGGCAGCCACACAACCTTAACCGGCGGGTTGTGCGCATCCCTCACCGGCGGCAGCCCCAGGCGCATATTGATCACCAGGGTGACTCCCAGCCCGCGCAGCCGGTCGAAATCCTCCCGTCCAGGGGTTGTGCCGATAAACAGCGTCTCGGTAATTTGTGAGAATTCCACCTGCAGCTCTCTCCGCGCAACAATTTCCGTGCCGGGCAGGATATTACAGCCAGCTCACCCCGGCGCCCTGGCTGGCGCGACAGGCATACACCCTGGCGACACGCTGATATTTTTCCCAGTACGCCGAGCTCAAATCTCCCATGAAGCGATCCACATGCTGCGCCTCCACCAGGTTGACCGTGCAGCCGCCGAAACCGGCGCCGGTGAGCCGCGCGCCAATGCAGCCCGGCAGCCCGTGGGCGATCTCGACCAGGGCATCCAATTCGGGCAGGCTGACTTCGAACAGGTCACGCAGGCTGGCATGCCCGGCAAACATCAGCGCTCCAAAAGAGCGTGCATCCGAACGGCGCAGCGCTGAAACGGCCGAATCGACGCGTGCGATCTCTCGCACCACATGTTCGGCGCGCGGGCGTACATCCTCAGGTAGAAGGTGCTTGTAGGCGGCAAATACAGGGGGCGTGAGGTCGCGCAGGGATTGGATATCAGGCAGCGCGCCGCGCAGCAGCTCCACCGCTTGCTCACAGGCTGCCCGCCTCTGGTTATAGGCCGAATGCGCCAGACTGCGCCGCAAGCCGGAATCGGCGATGACGATGACCGACCCGGGCAGCAAAGGCAGCGGCAGCCAGTGCAGGTCACGGGTATCGAAGTACAGTGCGTGCCCTTCCACACCGCAGGCGCTGGCGAACTGATCCATCAGCCCGCACGCAACCCCAGCATACTGGTTTTCCGCTTGCTGACAGATCTGCGCCATCTCCAGCCGCTCGAGCTGCCAGCCTCCTAACGCCTGCCAGGCAGCCGCAAAGCCTACCTCAACCGCAGCAGAAGAGCTTAAGCCTGCCCCAATGGGTATGTCGGATGTGTATGCGGCCTGCATACCGCTTACCGCCAGACCGCGACGCTGCAGCATCCAGGCGACGCCAGCCGGGTAGAGCGCCCATCCGGGCAGCGGGGTTCCATCCGCAGCCTGCTTGCTATCCAGGTTGTCCAGCCTGAAAACCACTTCCTGTTCCAGGTCCAGGGCGCGCAGCCGCACCAATTCGCCTGGGAGCGGGGAAGCCGCAATGCTCACCCGGCGATCTATGGCTGCTGGCAGCACCACCCCCTGGTTGTAATCCACATGTTCTCCCAGCAAGTTTACCCGCCCCGGCGCCTGCGCCAGCAAATGCGGCGCTGCCTGGTAGTGCTCGTAGAAAACGGATTGCAGATCCATCGGTGCAATTATCTCCCCAACCAGAAAGGTTCAGTCCGAAAGCAGGGCGAGCGCATTGCCGGCTAAAACCAGCCCAAGCAGCACCCACTGCAAAGCGGCGAGATTTTGAACCGCAGCCGGATACAGGCCCAAGGCCGGCAAGGAAATGATTAAAAAAGTTGCCAGCTGAACCAGAAACTTGTGCTGCTTGATCCATTGTCTGAGTACGGACATAACCTCATACCTTCCTCGCCGGTCGAAGAGCAGGCGGGATCTTACAGCAGCCATACGCCGATCAGGGTGAGGGCGCTGACCAGCAGTACCAGCAGGCCGGTATAAACCAGCAAACTGCGCATAACATCGCCTTCTTTGCCCGCCATGCCGGCTGTGCTGGCTCCCACCACAACTTTCGTCGGCGCCAGCACCGAAGCCAGGGCCGCGCCGGCAGTTTGACCCGCCAGGATGACGGCGGCATTGAGGGCTAATAAGTTGGCTGTGCGCAGCTGCAGGGCGCCAAAAACGACGTTCGAGTTGGTGTTGCTGCCGGTCATAAAGGCGCCCAGCGCACCGATCCACGGCGCCACCAGTGGGAAGAGGCTCCCCACGCTTTCCGCCAGCCCGCGCGCCAGGGTATCTGTCATCCCGCTGGTTTCCATGATGACTGCCATCGTCACCATCGAAACGATGCTCACACTGGAAGGCAGCACCCGGCGCAGCGTGCCGTTCAGGATGCGCCCAATTGATCCTGGTCTGTACAGCCCCGCGCGCTGGTAGATCAGGTATGCAGCCATGGAAGCATACAGCAAAACCACGCCGGTATGGCGAAATATCGCCAGGCTGCGCCCGGGTCCAGCCGGGGTGATATAGCCCAACGCTGTGCTGGTCTCCGGGAATTCCACCCGCACCACTACCTGCCCCAGAAAGCTGTGCAGGGGTTCGATCAGCTGGACAGCCAGGATAATCACCACCAGCAGCGCATATCCCGATACTGCAACCAACAATTTTTTCATATCCAGGCGCCCATTGCCGGCTTGTTCCAACCTGCCGTTGTAGCGCCGCGCCAGCGGGTAAGCTGCTGCCAGACCAGCCATCCCCCCCAGGAAGGCTGCAATATTCCACAACCCTGAAACCGCCGCCCCGTACTGCACCACCCCCATGACCAGACCCAGCACCAGCACCGGGAGGCTGAGCCGCCAGACTGCAGGCCAGCCATCGGCAGCATGCAGCACCTGCCAGCCAACCAGCAGGCCAGAAATGCCCAGGAACAGCGCTGCCGGTGGCGCCAGGACTTCTCCTGGCAAGGAGGTAGATGCCATCAATGCATTGAAGGAAGAGCCCAACGAGCCGAAGGTCACTGCCCAGCCGTGACCAATCGAAGGGATAACCACTGCCGCCAGGGGCGAGAAGCCCAGCCCAACCAGCAGCGGAGCAATGACCGCCACCGGCACGCCAAACCCGCCCACGCCCTGTAGGAAAGAAGCGAACACCCAGCCGATGATCAGTGCCTGCATGCCCCGGTCTGCGGTCAGGTGGGGCAGAGCGGAACCGATCACCCGGATAGCGCCGGCCTCATCGGCTACCCGGTAGAGCAAAAATGCCGCCCAGATGATCAGCAGTACATCCACGCTGAGCAGCAGCGCCCTGGAATGCGCAAAAGCGAGTAGCCGGCTCCCGGCGCCAAAGACAGCCGCTGCAATCAGGAAAGCTGCCAGGTAGCCGGCGCCGCCGGCGCGGGCTGCTCCCCAACGCAGCCCTACCATCAAAAACAAAATGATCGCTATCGGTGCAAGCGCAAGTAGAAAATTCATGCCGTTGGTTGAAAGCTCGGTGAAAAGGCCATTTGGGGCATTAGAGATAGATCCCTTGAGGATCAAGCTCCTCGCGCAGGATGGCTAACTCTGAGGTGGTTAGCTCCTCCGTCTGTCTTAGATGGGGAGCCACTTTCAAATCCCAGCCTGTATTCTGGCGCGCCTGTTCCACGCTGACGCCCGGGTGCAGTGCAGCGAGCACCATCTCCCCGGATTCATCTGGCTCCAGAATGCCCAGGTCGGTCACCACCGCCTGCGGACCGGCGCCGCGCACGCCGGCTGCCGCTCTTTCTGCCCGGCCTCCCAGGAAGCCGGCCGAGGTGCGAAAATCTACGCGCTCGGGAAAGCGCCGCTTTTGGTGCGGCGTGATCACATAGCAGCGGTTAGCCCACGCGGCAATCTCCATCGACCCGCCAGACCCCGGCAGGCGCACCTTAGGATGGGCATACTCTCCGATAACGGTGGCGTTGATATTGCCGTAGCGGTCGATCTGAGCGCCGCCCAGGAAGCCCACGTCCACGTTGCCGCGCTGTAGATAGAAGGCAAATATATCGTACATGCTGCACACCGAAAGCGCCCCGCTCACCAGGGTAGGGTCGCCGATGGAAAGCGGCAGGCGCGCCGGCTGCGCGCCGATCACGCCGGCTTCATAGATCATCACCAGGTTGGGCGCATGGGTGCGCCGCGCCAGGTTGCACGCCAGGTTGGGCAGGCCTACGCCCACGAAAACAACATCGCCATCGCGCAGCAGACGCGCCGCGTTGATGGTCATCAGTTCGGATGCTTTGTAATCTGCACTCATCACCACACCTCAATATTGACCGTAATCAACCACTGCGCTGGGACGGCTGCCAACTTTCAGGCGTTTATGCGCCTCAGCACCTAACTTTTCCCAGTAGGCCGCCCTGTCCGGCACCCCATACACCCATTCATGCAGATAAGCCTGCACGCCCTGCATGGATTGGCTGATTTGATCCCACTCCATATAGAAATCATTGTCCCGATCATAATAGCCCTGTGTGTAGGAGGGATGTGAGGCATAGGGCACATGGCATACAGCATCTACAATAAAACCGGGGATCAAGGTGCGGTTTGGGTCCGAACGGATGATTTCTTCATCCACGATCTCTTCGGCTGTAAGAATTACTCGGCTGGAGGCAAAAGCAGCTTCTTTTTGCTCGCCGATGATGCCCCAGATTTGAGCATTGCCCTGGCGGTCGGCGCGCTGCACATGCACAATGGCAACGTCCGGTTTCAGAGCCGGCACCACCACCACCGGCTGTCCCGAATATGGGTCCAGAACGGTGCGGTAATCGGGATTGGCCTTCTCCAGGTCGCCTGCCGCCGTCGGGTTCATGGGCATGAAGGGCACCCCGGTAGCGCCGGCTTGCAAGCGTGAGATCATACCAAAATGGGAGTATTCTTCCCACTCCAGTCTGCCGGCTTCCACTTCAGCGCGCACGATGCGCAGCGAGCCAACGCCTGGGTTGCCCATGTAAGAGAAGATAACCTTGCGCGCACAGCCCGCTGCCACCATCTGGTCATAGATCAGATCCGGGGTGGCGCGCGCCAGCACCAGGTTTTTGCGCCGCTGGCGGATGATCTCGTGCCCGGCCGCGAATGGGATCAGGTGGGTGAACCCGGCGGCATAGACCTGGTCGCCGTCTTGAACGAAGCGCGCGACTGCTTCAGATAGAGAAATTAATTTTTCACCAGACATTATGAGCTCTTTTCTCAATCGTCTTTCCGTTCACTGCCCCTTTTTATCGCCCTTGCCCTGCTTGGAGGCTTTGCGCTGTTGCCATTTGCGCAGGGACGAGAAGCGTTCGCTGGGTGCGGGTGGCTTACGGAAGCGAAACATCATGTAGATGCTAAAAGGAATCAACAGCACTCCGACACAAAACAGGCTGAAAAATGGCTGGCCCGCCTGGTCGGAGGCGAAGAACAGCACCATGATCAGCACACCAACAACTAACAGGTATTGGCCAACCTTGAAACTTATTTCGTCGCTGAACAAGCCTGCACCCTGCTGTATCGTGCGGAATGGAAAAAGGCATCCCTTTCCATCATTTTTACAGAAAGGGATGCCCTGATTTGGAGATCAGTCAATCAGCGTCTGAATCTGCTCGTGCATGTATAGCGGCAGGTAGTAGTGCCCACCGGCGTTCTTACCACTGGAGCCAGACCCTTTCCAACCACCAAACGGCTGGAAACCAGGCCAGGCGCCGGTTGTGGCGCCCTGTGGGCGGTTGGCGTAGGTGACGCCCGCCTGGATGTTTTCGAAGAACCAGGCTGTCTCTTCCTTGCTTCCGTAGAAACCGGCAGTCAGGCCGTAGTTCACAGCGTTGGCGTGCTGCATGGCTTCGTCCATGCTCTTGATCGGCGCCACGGTAGTGATGGGCAGGAACATCTCGTGCTTCCACAAGCGGTGGTCGAGCGGCACGTCTGCCACCAGTGTGGGGGGGCAGAAATAGCCCTTGGCGTAATCGCCATCTGTGAGCACCTGCCCACCGGTCAGGAAGCGCCCCGCCTGGGATAGCTCTTCGGTGAACGCCTGGAAATCCTGGTAAGAGCTCTTGTTGACTACCGGCCCCAGATAAATGTTGCGCTCAGTAGGATCACCGATGGCGAGCTTATTGGTCAGCTCCACCAGTTTGGAAACCAGCGGTTCATAGACCGGCTCTTCGATGTACACGCGTGAGCAGGCCGAGCACTTTTGCCCCTGCAGGCCGAAAGCAGAGCGCACGATCCCCACGGCAGCCCGTTCCAGATCGGCGTGCCGCGAGACGATAGCCGGATTCTTGCCGCCCAATTCCAGGATGATCGGGCGCACGAAGTTGCCCTGGGCATAATCGCGGAAAATCCTCATGCCCACATCGAAGGAGCCAGTGAAGGTCACTCCATCCACTTCGGGGCTTTCGATCAAGGCCTGTCCCAGCGTGCTGCCTGGCCCGGTAACATAATTGAACACACCGTCGGGAATACCAGCATCGCGGAAGCACTCCGCAAGCAAGCGAACGATGTAGGGTGTATCCGTGGCAGGTTTCATGACGATCGTGTTGCCGGTGACCAGCGCCGAGCCAGCAGGTCCGCCGGTTAACGCGCCAGGAAAGTTAAACGGGCTGATCACCAACCAGACACCGTACGGGCGCAGCACGGAGACATTCCTGGCGTTGTATCCCACCAGCGGGTCGCGACCCATCTCAACAATAAAGCCATCGTTCTTCTCCATCTGGTAGCAGGCATAGCGGATCAAATCGGCAGTTTCCGCCACATCCCCCAGGGCCTCCATACGGTTCTTGCCCACCTCCATTGACATCACCGCGCCCATGCTGAAGGTGCGTTCGTCGATCAGGTCAGCAGCTTTTTTGAGCAGCGCGACCCGCTCCTGCCATTTCATGCCGCTCCATGCTGGAAAAGCTTTTCGGGCAGCAGCCAGCGCCTCGGCTGCGTGCCGGGCGTTGCCTTTCTGAAATACGCCTAACACCGTATCCGTGTTTGCCGGAGAGCGATCCTCGAACTTATCATCCGCATAGACATCTTTGCCATTGATAAGCATCGCGTGCTCTCTTCCCAGCCCTCCCCTGAGTGCTGCCAGCGCCTCATCGAAACGGCTATGCAGTTCCGGCGGAGGGTTGAACATGGTGGCATAGGTCAGTTTAAAGGTTTCGGTCATGCTTGGTCTCCTTATTTTTGGTTTTCATACACGAGATCTATATGTGATGCATGCCTTTGATCATCCGGCCTGTAGAATCGTCGTTGGGGCTTACGGCCTAAACTGAATAAGAGCGGCAACTAATAGTATAGCGTAGGCGCGGCTTCTCGTCAAAACCCTGTGCGAAGAATCTCATGGTTTGCATCGACGCTGTATGGACGTTCTAAACCCGCTGTTCACAATCATCTTTCCCCAAAAACGATATTCGTGTTGCGCGCAGCCCACTTTTGAGCTAAACTCATAATCAAGAATCGCAGGCGATTAATCTATGTTTTCGAACAGCTTCACCTACATCGGCGTCGATCCGACAGCCGGCCAAAAGCCGATGGCTTTTGCCGCGCTGGACGATGACATGAGACTGCTGGCGCTGTCGCAGGGCGACCTGGACGAAGTCCTGGCATTCGCCGCAGGACAACGGCGGGCTTTCATTGCCATCAGCGCGCCGCGCCAGCCGAACCTGGGATTGATGGACCAGGAGGAAACACGCCAGCAGTTGGTCCCTGCTCCCCGGCCTGGGCGCTGGAACAACTTCAGAGTAGCCGAGTACCAGCTTCGCCAGTTCGGCATCACCATTCCGCAAACCGTGGCGACCGCATCAGATTGCCCGAATTGGGTGCAGACTGGATTTCAACTCTTCCAGAGGCTGGAAAAGTTCGGCTACCAGCCTTTTTTCACCCCTGGAGCTGAACGCCAGACGTTAGAAGTATATCCGCACGCCTGCTTTACCGCCTGGATGGGCATGCTGCCCTTCCCAAAGCACACCCTGGAAGGCCGGCTGCAGCGCCAGCTGCTGCTGTATGAGCGCCGCCTGCACCTGCCCGATCCCCTGAATTTCTTTGAGGAAATCACCCGCCACCGTTTGCTGCAAGGCAAGCTGCCGGAGGAAATTCTCCACACGTCTGCTGAACTGGATGCCATCGCAGCCGCATACACCGCCTGGCTGGCAGCCAAAAAACCAGATGAGATCACCCTGATTGGCCATCCCGAGGAAGGACAGATTGTGCTGCCTATCGCCGAGATGAAAGCACACTACTAGCCCATGCCCAGACACGATGTAAAGATCATCATCAATCCGAATGCCGATTTGGGTCGCGCCTGGCGCTTCGCCTCTGATCTAAGACCGGTTATCGACGAATTCGGCGGTGCAGATTGGAGCGGCAGCGCATATCCCAGACATGCCGCAGAGCTTGCCCAGCAGGCTGCCGAAGACGGTTACCGCCTGGTGATTGCCGCGGGCGGAGACGGCACCGTACACGAAGTGGTCAATGGGCTGATGCAGGTTCCCGCCGCCCAGCGTCCGGCGCTGGGCATCGTACCACTGGGCACAGGCAATGACTTTGCCCACACGGTGGGCATGCCCCCCTCTCCGCTTTCAGCCCTGCGCCAGGTCTTCACCGGCAAGCCGCGGCAAATTGATATCGGACTGTTGGAGGATGATCACGGCCGGCGGGAATACTGGGACAACACGCTGGGGATTGGTTTCGACGCCACAGTAACCATTCGCTCCCGGAAATTTACCTACTTGCGCGGCTTCCTGGTGTATCTGCTGTCTGTCTTGCAGACCATCGTGCTCAATCACGATGCTCCCCTGCTTACCATGATCAGCGACCGGGAAAACTGGGCAGAAAAGACACTGATGCTCACCGTGTGCAACGGACCGCGTGAAGGCGGGGGTTTCTTGATTGCTCCCCAGGCAGCGCCGGACGACGACGTTTTTAATTATGCTGCCGTTCGCAAAGTCTCGCGCCTGATGATGCTGCGCTTGCTGCCGGAGTTCATGAAAGGCACGCACGAAGGCTTCAAAGCTATACGCATAGGAAAACTCCGCCAGGCATCTGTTCTGGCGGATGCACCGCTCACCATTCATACCGATGGCGAAATCTTTGCCGGCTTTGGCGTCAAGGTTCAGAAGCTTTCGATCGAGATCTTGCCCGGTGCGCTTCAGGTGATGTGTTAAACCGCTTTCCCATTTGCCCGACACGTACGGAGCCAGTCCGGAATGCCCGATCTCCTGCACCATCTGCAAAGTCGCGACCTGGGTTTCCTGCACATCGTGGCTGAAAACTGGGGGCTGGAGCTGAGCGCGCTGGACGACTCCATGGCTGCCGGGCAGTTAGCCCTGGCAATGTTGGGCAATCGCTCCGGGGCAGAGCTGATCGAGAATCTGCCCACCGATACTCGTCTCGCGCTGGATGATTTGCTGCGCAGCAAGGGGCGCATCCCGTGGGCAATGTTTACTCGCCGGCATGGAGAGGTGCGCGAGATGGGAGCCGGCAGGCGCGAACGCGAGAAGCCGCACCGCCAACCCGTCTCAGCCGCCGAGCGCCTGTGGTACTGTGGGATTTTAGGCCGGGCATTCTTCGACACACCTTCAGGCCCACAAGAAATGGCCTACCTCCCCGACGATCTGGTGATGCGGCTGCCTGCGCCCACCGCGCCCCTGGCAAAACCCCTGGGTCGCCCTGCTTCGCTGGCAGAAAAAGCCACCCTTTTCCCCGCCAATGACCGCATCCTGGACCACGCCTGCACCTTGCTGGCAGCCCTGCGATTGGAGCTGTCGGCAGATGCCATCACCGCCTTGGCTGTAGACTGGCAAATCAGTACAGCAGGCCCGGTCTGGCCCGCCATGACGACACAGTTCGTGCGCGCAGCCCTGGAAGCCGATGCCCTGCTGGGCGCCAATGGAATACCTCTGCCAGAGCCGACGCGCCACTTTTTGGAAATTTCGCGTTCGAAGGCCATCGCCCAGATGGCGCGTGCCTGGATGCACAGCGCCTCGATCAACGATCTGCGCATGACACCCGGGCTGGCTGCCGAGGGGGAATGGCACAACGACCCGCTGCAAGCCCGGTATACGCTGCTGGATTTCTTGAGAACCGTCCCTCGGGATACCTGGTGGAGTCTGCCTGGGTTAATCGCCGATATCCACGATCAGCACCAAGATTTTCAACGCCCGGCAGGCGATTACGACTCCTGGTATTTGCGCGACAAGAGCAGCGGGCAGTTCCTGCGCGGATTTGAACACTGGGAGCAGGTCGAAGGAGCCCTAATCCGCTACCTGATCTCTGGGCCGCTGCACTGGTTGGGAATCCTGGACCTGGCAGCCCCCCAGGCAGATGTCCCGCCACAGGCCTTCCGGTTCTCAGCGCATGCTGCTGAGCTGCTGAGCGGCGCCCCACCTTCAATCGACATCCCCGAAGACGATAAGCTGTTGATCAGCTCGGACGCGCGCGTGCGCATCCTGCGCTCTGTACCGCGTGTGGTACGCTACCAGATCGCGCGCTTCAGCGAGTGGGAAGGCGAGAGCGAGGACGCTTACCGCTACCGGCTGACGCCGGCATCCCTGGAGCGCGCCCGCCAACAGGGGCTGCGCGCCAGCCACTTGCAGGCGCTGCTGCGCCAGCATGCCCTGACGGTTCCCCCCAGCGTATCCCGCGCGTTGGGCCGCTGGCAGGATTATGGCAGCGAAGCGCGGCTGGAGAGCGTGCTGATCCTGCGGGTGCGCAGCCCTGAGATGCTGCAGGCGGTGCGCAATTCTCGGGCGGCGCGCTTCCTGGGCGAACAGCTCGGACCTACCGTGATCACAGTGCGCCCCGGCGCCTGGATCAAAGTACAGGCTGCGCTGGCAGAGATGGGCTATCTCACCGAAGTGGTTTTAACCCAGGAAGGGGGCAAGGATGAATAATTATTTCATTGCATGAAATTAACTATTGACAGGCATGAAATTTTTTTGTAAAATCATGTTACCGGTCACGTGACCGGTAACATTTCCGCCGCCACCTTACTGCAATCAGGATGAGCTAACTTGTCGCCTCGCTCTCGGGTCACCATTCGCGATGTCGCTGCTCACGCCGGGGTTTCCCACCAAACCATTTCTCGCGTGATCAATGGGAATGAACGCGTAAGTCCTGAAACGCGCCAGCGTGTCGAACAATCGATCCAATCCTTAGGCTACCGCCCCAATGCCATTGCACGGTTTATGGCAAGCGGACGCACGTACACTCTGGCTTGTTTTTCTCCTAACCTGACCGATTTCACTTTTGCCAGCATCATCGAAGGTGCAGAAATCGAAGCGCGCCGCCATGGATATTTTCTATTCACCGCATCCGCGCCAGATGAAGCCACCTTTCATCGCCTGGTAGATGAACTGGTTGTCAGCCGCAGAACCGAAGGCTTGATGATCATCAATCCTTACATAGACAATCGCCAGGACCACCTGCCGGTCAATAACCCGGCGGTACTGATCGGCGCTCAATCCAAGCATGCCCATATCAGCTCGATCTGCCTGGACGAGCTTCCTGCCGGCATGACAGCCACCCGGCACTTGTTGGAATTGGGACATACAGCCATTGCCACCATCACAGGCCCGCTGATCGAAGACTGCACCCTTGAACGTCATGAGGGCTATCTTCAAGCTCTCAAATCTGCTGGTATCGAGCCTGACCCAAGGCTGCAGGTAGAGGGTGATTGGTCTGCTACTGCCGGCGACCTGGCAGTACGGCGCCTGCTCAATTCAGGCGTTCATTTCACAGCGCTGTTTGCCCAGAATGATCGCATGGCAGTAGGTGCCATACGCGCTTTGCGAGAGGCAGGCTTTAATGTACCTGCAGACGTCTCGGTCATCGGTTTCGATGATATGCCGCTGGCATCATACTTCGACCCCCCACTCACCACGATAAAGCAAGACATGACTGCTATGGGTCGCAACGCAGTAAACCTGTTGATCGACCGCATCGCCTCACCATCGAGTGATAATCAACAGATACGCATGCCGGTGGAGCTTGTGATC
>JBGSTO010000237.1:0-4735 GCA_041736465.1 Anaerolineales bacterium
TATTGTACTGGCAAACCTTCCAGTTGCATAATCTTTAATGCATTGGTGGTGGGGCAGGGACCGGGGCGGATGAGATAATCGAACACCAGCCGCCCGGCTTCGACCTGGTCGCGGAAATGGAAGTTTACGATTTTGGTCCGCTCGTCTGCCAAACCAGCCAGCTCCAGGTCATGGGTGGCAATCAGCCCAACACCATTCGCGCCGGAGAGCGCCTGGATGAGCGCCCGGCTGCCCTGGAAGCGCTCGCGGTTGTTGGTGCCGCGGTAAATTTCATCGATCAAATACAAGACCGGCAGCGAGTGCGGCGTGCGGATTTTCTCGAGCAGGCCGCGCAGGCATTTCACTTCGGCATAAAAATACGAGAAGCCATCGGTGATCGAGTCCGAGATGCGAATGCAGGTGTGCAGGCGGAAAGCTGCTGTGCGCAAAGCGGCGGCGCAGACCGGCGCTCCGGCATACGCCAGGCACAGGTTCAGACCGATGGTGCGAATGAAGGTGCTTTTGCCAGCCATATTGGAGCCGGTGATCAAAATTGTCTCGCCCACGTTGGAGATGGCGAAATCGTTGCCCACCCGGCGCGGGGCCGGGATCAGCGGGTGAGCGAGGGCGGTCGCCTGGAAAAGCGGTGTGGAGGCAGGGCTGATCTCCGGAAAGGTGTAATCGGGATGCAAATCGGCGAAGCCGCCCAACGAAGCCAGGCCATCCAGCCGGTAGAGGGTTTCCAGCCAACCGGGCAGCAGGCGCCTGGCTCGCTGGCGCAGCAGCCCTGCCAGCCAGGCGAACAGGAAATCCCAGGGGAACACCAGGTTGATCAATAAGCCAAGGATGGGGTTCATGCGCAGCCCAATCGCGGCGGTGACCAGCTTGATTTTGCGGATATAGCCTGTGGGTTTGTGCTCTTGCGATTGGAATGGGGCGCAAAGCTGCGCCAGGTTCGGATAGGGCTCCAGGTTTGCTCTCTCCACATGGCAGAGCAGTACGTTGAGTTTATCCAGCTCGCGGTCCAGGTCGAGCACCGCCTCGAGAAAGGGCTTCAGGCTGCCGGCGCTGAAGAAGTAGAAGGCCAGGTAGATAGACAGCGAGAAGGGCCAAAATGCCGGTATCCATCCGGCGCTGTTGAGGGCGAAAAGGCTCAGGTTCAAGGCTGCCAGCAGCCCGGCCGCTGCCAGCAGGCGCAGCGCCCGGCGGGGGTCGTGTTCTACTTGCAGCCAATCCAGCAAGCCCGCCCCACTGAGCGGTTCTTTCGATACCAGCTTCAAATTCAGGTGCAGGCGCTGGCGAAAACGCCTGGCGTGTGCCAGCTCGCGGATCAATGCCTGGCGGGACATGATAAGGGTCGCGTCAGGCTCAGGGGTGGAAAGCCAGCCTGCCAGCAGGCAGCTGCCTTCCTGGGAGATGCACTGGTCGATCAGGTGGTGGAGCGAATACTGCCCGGTGAGATCGAGGTCAAGCTCCAGCGGGGAAGGCGCCCTTTCTCGTAAGGTCTCAGGCGGCGGGATGTGCTCCCAATCCAGGCGCAGGCGCGCCAGGTCGGTGCGAAGAGCATCTGTCCAAATTGCCAGCGTCGTGCGCCAGCGGTCCAGGCGGCGGTGGAGGAAGACTACCGCGGCGAAGGAGAGCAGGGCGATTAAAATGACCCAGCGGGCGTAGGCTGCACCCAGGTATGCCGCGCTGATCCATACCGCGGCCAGCCCGGTCAGAAACACCGCCAGGCGGTACCAGGAGAAACGGCGGTCAAGCTGCTGCAGGCGCTCCAGGCGGGCTTGCAGGCGCTGCAGACGCGCCTCCAGGCTGGATTGCATGCGGAGGTTGGCAGAATGTGCTACATCGTGCGCTGGTGCAGTATCCAAAATTGTGCCTCTTTGCAGGATCTCTGCGGTGATAAGCCGGGGCGTGTCGATTAGCGCGGCAAGGCAGCCGCAGCGGCCTGAATTTGCTCCCAAGCCAGGCGCACGTGGCGCTCTTCGGTTTGGGTTTGCCCGACGACCAGGCGCAGGGTATAGCGCCCGTCCAGCACGGTGTGCGTCAGGTACAGTTTACCGCTGCGATTGAGCGTTTCCAGCAGGCGGCGGTTGAAATCGTCCCCGGCGGTGTGGCGGAAGCATACCAGGTTGAGCGGGGCGGGGGCTGCCAGCTCGAAGTCCGGCGAGTTCTGCACCCAGCGCACGAATGCCTGCGCCAGGGCGACGTGGCGGCGCACATGGTGCTGCAGCCCTTCGATGCCATAGTGGCGGATGACGAACCACAGCTTCAGAGCGCGGAAGCGGCGCCCCAGCGGTACCTGCCAGTCGCGGTAATCGATCACCGCACCCGACTCGCTGGCCTGGTTGCGCAAATACTCGGGCAGAACGCTCAAGGCGTGGATCAAGTCGGCTTTGCGTTCGACGTAGAAGCAGTCGCAGTCGAAGTTGGTGAACATCCATTTGTGAGGGTTGAAGCAGTAGCTGTCGGCGTGCTCCAGCCCGTCATGGATGCGGCGGTACTCCGGGCACAGCGCGGCGGTGCCGCTCATGGCGGCGTCCACGTGCAGCCACAGGCCGTGCTGCCGGCAGATGGGGCCGATCTGGGGCAGGGGATCGATGGCATTGGAGGATGTGGTGCCGACCGTAGCGGAAACGAAGAAGGGCAGCAGCCCGGCAGCTTCATCCTCGGCGATACGCTGCGACAGGGCTTCCGGGCGCATGGCGAAGCTTTCATCGACTTCAATGAAGTGCAGATTGCCCGGGTTCATACCGGCGATCTTGACCGCTTTTTCCACCGAGGAGTGCGCCTGGGTGGAGGCGTAAGCCACCAGGCGGTCTTTCAATGCGGGCTGGATGCCATCGGGTTGGCTATTGAAGCAGCGCAGCGCGCTCGCTCGGGCTGCCAGCAGAGCGCACAGCGTGGCGCTGGAAGCCGAGTCCTGGATGACGCCTCCTCCCGCTCCAGTGGAGCGGAATTTTCCCGGCAGATCCAGCATCTCGGCTACCCAATCCAGGGTGTGCGTTTCCAGCTCGGTGCAGGCCGGGCTGGTGATCCACAGCATACCCTGCACTCCCAGCCCGGCGGAAAGCAGCTCGCCCAGGATGGCGGGGCCGGAAGTGTTAGAGGGAAAAAAGGCGAAAAAATTGGGCGATTGCCAGTGGGTGATACCGGGCAAAATGAGGCGCTCGACATCTGCCAGGATGTCTTCGAACGCCTCGCCATGTTCAGGTGGGGAGGCCGGCAGCCCGGCGCGAATCTCCCCGGGCTGCACCTGAGACATCACCGGATAGCGCTCTACACGCTCGTAATAATCGGCGATCCAATCCACCACGAGGCGCCCGTAGCGGCGGAACTCGTCTGGGGTCATATGGTAGGATTTTTCCATGCAGCACCTCCAGAGTGTCGAACCTGTTGTCAAATGGGCGGGTTTTATTATAGCCTGTCTCAGCCTCGAACTTGGTAGAACTGCTTAACATGAGCTCAGCGTTTATCGTATGACGCTGGCAGCCATACACTTTTCACCGCAGCAAGACCGGATCTTTGTATTTACAATGAAAAACCCGCCTGCTGGCGGGTCGTATGGCGCATTGGGTTGTTTGAGGAGAGATCTATCTATTAGAGCGGTTCTAGCAGATCTACCAATCTTCGTTCAAGGTGTCCTTGAGCACTGAACGAATAAGCTGCTCATCTAACCTCAACCCAGAAGTCAGGAGCGCTTGCATTACGCTCGCAGCAGAGGGAATCAACCCCTGCTTTTTTGCCATAATGATGACTGCCAGGCTACCCTTGTGAGGTATCTGCAAGCTCCGGGCGCATTTGCGCGCTGCCATATCATCAATGATTGCTATACAATCCGGGTTTGTATATGCATAAGAAAGGACAGCGGTTTCGCCTCTTCCCAGATCCCAGGCTAGAATTTCGGGAGAATCCTGAGTAGGGATGAGTGTAAAAATTCCGCTCTCCAGAACTCTTCGGCCAGGATCATTCGAAGGACCGGCCTGAATTTCTTCGGCTACTGCAACTGGAAGCAACGCCTGCTCAGGCAGATCGATCAATAATCGCTCATAACCGGCCCGCGCCAAACAAATCACCGGGGAAGCGTTGAGCACCCAGCGAATGCTCATGGTTTCGCTTCTTGGATAATATCGTTGGCCGTAGCCTGAAAAGGTGTCACATTAAATCGAACCAGAGCGGAGATAAACTCAGCGCGGGAAACGCCTGCGATTTCGGCTGCTTTGGATTGAGAAACCAAGCCCAATTCATACCATTTCACAGCAGCGGCCATGCGCATCTCGGGTATAAATTGTTCTGGATCCTGCCGCAGAGCTGCGAAAACATCCCGGCTGATTTCAAATGATAGGTGAACTGTGTTCGACATTGGTACCTGCCTTCAGGGGTTCAAGTGCACTGATACGATTTTACCACTTGCTGTGCGAGCGAATGATCGATACACAGACAGCGGGCCGCCAGCGACTGGTGAACCAGCAGATTGACCACTGCCGAACTGCCAGCCTTCTAATGGGTCAGTATTTGTGAAAGGAACAGCTTGGTGCGGTCTTCTTTGGGGGCGTGGAAGATATCGTCCGGCGTGCCGCTCTCGACCAGCTGACCATCGTCGAAAAAGAACATTCGGTTGGCGACGGCGCGGGCAAAACCCATCTCGTGCGTCACCACCAGCATGGTCATGCCGGTGCGCGCCAGTTCGACCATCACGTCCAGCACTTCTTTGATCATTTCAGGGTCCAGGGCGGAGGTAGGCTCATCGAACAGC
>JBGSTO010000258.1:0-3582 GCA_041736465.1 Anaerolineales bacterium
GCTGGTCGCCCCCGCCCGCGCCTTGATGGCGCGCACGCTACCTCGGCGCGATTTTCTCAAGGCGGCGCGCTAGCTGCGCCCCGGGCAGCAGATCAGCCCGGACGAGCTGGCCCGCACACTGGTTGCCCTGGGCTTCGAGCCAACCCACATCGTCATCGCCTCGGGACAGTTCGCCCGCCGCGGCGGTTTGCTGGACGTCTGGCCGCATTCCGACCAGCAGCCCACCCGCATCGAGTTCTTCGGGGACGAGGTGGATACGCTGCGTTTCTTCCATCCCGCCACCCAGCGCACTGCAGGTTCGCGGCAGCGCATCTTCATCTCGCCCGCTCGCGAGTACCTGACCCCCACACCAGAAGCGAACACACCGGAGCCAGTGTTCAGCGAGTTCCACCTGCCGCTGCTGCACCCAGAGCCTGCAACATTTCTGGATTACCTGCCGCGCGGTGCGCTGGTGCTGGTGGATAACCTGCAGGCTCTGCAGGACACCGTCACCGAGGTGGATGAGCAGGCCCACGGGCTGCGCCTCGATTACATCAAAGATGCAAACACTCGCCTGCCGGCGGATTTCCCGCTGCCCTACCTGACCTGGAGCGAGCTGCTCGACTCGCTGCGGCGGCACACCGTGCTGGAGCTGGGACCGCCCGCTGCCGCCGACAGCGATGAGCCTCTCTCGCCTGGCGCACCTCGCGCCGCCTACCTGGTGGAAATCCCCGGAGAAGGCTGCGGCGGCGAAACCGGACTGGCATTTGCTGCCCGTTTCACCCCCGGGGTGCGCTTTGGCGGGCGGCTCAAGCCTTTCATGGAGCAGCTCGTAGAAATCGCCCGCAGCGATCAACAGGCAGTCATTGTCTCTCGCCAGGTATCGCGGCTGGAAGAGCTGTGGGCAGAGCAGCGCGTGCACCCCGAAGAGCCTGCCCTGAGCGCAGCGAAGGGGAGCGCCGCTTCGAACGGCAGCGCGGTGCGCCTCCCGGTTTTCATCTCAGGCAGCCTGGGAGAGGGCTGGGCCTTCACCACTCCTGGCGGTGAGACGCTGCATCTGTTCACCGACGGCGAAATCTTCGGCTGGCGCCGGCCCGAGCCGCGCCAGCGGCACCGGCCTTCAGCGGAAGCCCCCGAGTCGGCCTACGCCGACCTGGTAGCTGGGGATTATGTGGTGCATTCCGACCACGGCATTGGCTGTTATGTCGGGCTGGTCAACCGCACCATCGATGGCATCGAGCGCGAGTACCTGTGCATCGAATACGCCGATCAGGCGCAGCTGTACGTGCCCGTGCACCAGGCCGACCGGGTTACCCGCTACGTAGGACCAGACGGGCGCACGCCGGTACTCAGCCGCCTGGGTGGAGCCGAGTGGCGCTCGACGCGCGCCTATGTCAAAGAAGCCGTTGCCGAGGTCGCCGAAGAGCTGCTGGAGCTTTACGCCCGGCGCAATGTCATCCAGGGCAACGCTTTTGGCGCTGACACCCACTGGCAGCAGGAGCTGGAAGCCAGCTTTCCGTACATTGAGACCGATGACCAGATGCGCGTCCTGGCGGAAGTCAAAGCCGACATGGAGAGCATGCGCCCGATGGATCGCTTGATCTGCGGCGATGTGGGCTACGGCAAAACCGAGGTGGCGTTGCGCGCCGCCTTCAAAGCTGTGATGGACGGCAAACAGGTCGCCATTCTGGTGCCTACCACCGTGCTGGCCCAGCAGCACTACACCACCTTCCACCAGCGATTGGAGGCGTTCCCCGTCGAAGTCGAGATGCTCTCCCGCTTCCGCACCCCCCAGCAGCAGCGCGAGATCATCGAACGCCTGGCGAGCGGCGCCATCGATATCGTTATCGGCACCCACCGCCTGATCTCTTCGGATGTCATCTTCAAAGACCTGGGCATGTTGATCATCGATGAAGAGCAGCGCTTCGGGGTCTCGCACAAAGAAGCCCTCAAGCGCATGCGCACCGAGGTGGACGTGCTCACCCTGACCGCCACGCCCATCCCGCGCACCCTGTACATGACTTTGACCGGCGTGCGCGATATCTCCACCATCAACACCCCGCCGGAAGAACGCCTGCCCATCATCACCCACGTCGGACCGTATTCGCCCAAGCTCGTGCGCCAGGCAATCCTGCGAGAGCTGGAGCGCGGCGGGCAGATCTTTTTCGTGCACAATCGTGTGCAGACCATCGGCGCCATGCGCAGTCACCTGGAACAGCTCGCGCCACAGGCGCGCATCGCTGTCGCCCACGGGCAGATGGCCGAAAACGAGCTCTCGGAGCGCATGAAAGCATTTACCCGCGGCGACATCGACGTACTGCTGTCCACCTCCATCATCGAAAGCGGCCTGGATATCCCCAATGCCAATACCTTGATCGTGGATCGCGCCGACACTTTCGGTCTAGCGCAGCTCTACCAATTGCGCGGGCGGGTGGGGCGCGGCGCTCAGCGCGCCTACGCCTATTTCTTCCGCCACGCCCGCCGCACGCCCACCCTGGATGGTCGCCAGCGGTTGGAAACCATCTCTGAAAACACCCAGCTTGGCGCCGGTTTCTCGATTGCCATGCGTGACCTGGAAATCCGCGGCGCCGGCGAGCTGCTGGGCAACCGCCAGTCGGGACATATCGCCGCGGTCGGCTTCCACCTGTACACCCGCCTGCTGGCAGATGCCATCCGCCGCATGAGCGGTCGCGGCGAACTGCCCGTGGCGATCGCCAACGCTCCGCTGCGCCTGCCGGGTGGGGAGCTGGCTTTAGCAGTCAATGTGGATCTGCCGCTCCCCGCCAGCATCCCTGCCGCCTACGTGCCCGACAAGAATATGCGCCTGCGCCTGTACCGGCGGCTGGCAGACACGCGCACCCTCAGCGAGGTGGATGCCCTGGCAGAGGAGTTCAAAGACCGTTTTGGCGCTATTCCTGAAGCGGTCGAAAACTTGCTCTACCAGCTGCGCATCAAGCTGCTGGCTGAGAAAGCCGGACTGACCAGCGTGAGCGCAGAGAACGGCCAGATCGTGCTGCGCTTCCCGGAAGGCGAACCGCCTTTTTCGGCGGCTGAGGTTGGCCCTCACGCCCGCCTGGGTAAAACCGCGGTCTGGATGCCCTACCGCCCTGCAGCGGGCAGCTCTGCTGCAGGCAGCGCCCTGCCCGACTGGCGCGCCGAAGTGCTTGCCCTGCTCGAACGCCTGGCAGCCACTTCCTCAATTTCTAAACAACCGGCTGGCTGATCATTCCCATGCCGCCCAAACCAATCTCGCCCGCCAAACGCATCTTCGACCTGGCGTTAACCGTGCCGGGACTGGTGCTCATTTCTCCGCTGCTGCTGATCCTGGCGTCTCTCGTCCGCCTGATTCATGGCAGCCCGGTGCTCTTCCGCCAGCAGCGCCCGGGTTACCTGGGTAAACCTTTCTTTATTTACAAATTCCGCACCATGACCGACAGGCGCGATGCCCACGGCAGTCTGCTCCCCGACGAGCAGCGCCTGACCCGCCTGGGACGCTTCCTGCGAACCACCAGCCTGGATGAGCTGCCCGAGCTGTTCAACGTACTGCGCGGCGAGATGAGCCTGGTGGGGCCGCGTCCCCTGCTCATGCAGTACCTGCCGCGC
>JBGSTO010000271.1:0-7684 GCA_041736465.1 Anaerolineales bacterium
AGCATGTCGACGACGAAGCCGCTGCGCAGGCCCAACCCGGCGGCATGCGGCAGGTCTTCCAGCGGGATGCTCTTCAAGACGCGCAGCTGCAGCTCTTGCCGCTCGTGCAGGAGCTGCAGCGCGGCGAAGCAATCTCTGCGATCGAAATCATGCACACCGGTCAGACCCACCCTCCACAGGTGGGGCAGTGCCTTGCGGATGGCAGCGGTGATGGTGTGCAGCGTGGGCTGTGGGATGGCGCGCAGCACAGGCTGCATGGCGCTCTCCTCGTAGAGAATGCCGTCCAGGCTGCCATCTGGAGCGCGCCCCAACCGCCCGCCGTCTGGGTCTGGAGTGGCGGAGGTGAGACCTGCCAGCTTCAGAGCAGACTGGTTGACCCAGGCGGAGTGGTGGGATTTATGCACCAGGTACACCGGGTTATGCGGAGCGGCCGTATCGAGATCGGAAGCATGCGGCTGCCCATCTGCCCAGGCATTCTGATTCCAGCCGCGCCCGAGGATCCATTCGCCGGGCGGCGTCTGCCGGGCGCGCTCAGCCACGCGCTGCAGACACTCGGCGCGCGTGGCAGTCTCGCATTCGACCATCTCCAGCTCCAGGGCGAAGTACTGCAGATGCAGGTGCGCGTCGGTCAAACCGGGCAGGAGCACCTTGCCGTGCAGGTCTTCGACCTCGAAACGGCTGCCGAACTCGGCTTGCAGCTGCTGAGCGGCGCCCACTGCCAGGATGCGCCCCGCCTGGATGGCGATGGCGGCGGCAGCCGGCTGCCGGCTGTCCAGGGTATAAATTAGAGCATTGGTAAGCAAGATACCGGTCACAGGTTCCACCTTCCGGGGGGCTAACCTGGCAGGCTGCCCCCCGCCTTTCTTTAAATTGGAAAGCTCATAACACATGATCTTGGCCGCGGTTAGCATCCCCGCGGGTTTTTTCCAATCAGGCGATGTAGAGGATAGCAGAGCCATTTCCTTTGTCAAGATTCAATTTCATCATCGATCCACAAATGAACAGGAACCCAGGTCTGCCTATTGACGTCTAGTCTTTAATACTTACAATCATAAATAGGAATCCGCGGCAGGAGGCAACATGGCTGGTCTGAGAACGCGCATACCAGGGAAGTACTGGCTGGTTGGGTTGGTTTCATTGGCGCTGGTAGCGGCAGTGGGCATTGGGGCCTGGCTGCTGCGCGGGCGTTTCAGGCCGGCGGGAACGGGTCAAAACATTCCCATAGCCGCCGGAATCCGCGGCAGTGTAGGCGCCGCCTCATCCGGCGCGCTGGTGGAGGTGGATGTGAGCAGCGGTGTGAGTGACGAGCAATCTACAACTTTCATCCGCCTGAGCGAGGGGCAGCCGCAGCCGCAGCAGGTTGACTCCCTGCCGCTGGCGCAGGGCGAGCCGCTGACGCCGGAAGAAGTGGAGGCCATCCTGGAGCGCCTGCCGGAGCTGCAGGTCGATCCCCAGGACCAGACTGATTTCCGCCTGGCGCAGGAGCCGATTCCCCCGCCCCGCCCCGGCGAAACCATCCAGGAGAGCTTCCCACCCCCAGCGGAGGCGCTGCAGCCCGAGCCGGTGCCCAGCGGTCCGCTGCAGGTGCTGCGCTACTCACCGCAGGGGGAGATCGACACAGCTCCCTTCATCAACATCACCTTCAACCAGCCTATGGCGCCCCTGAATACACTGGAGGCGCTTTCGGCGCAAGCAGTGCCGGTGCGCATCGAGCCTGCCCTGCCGGGCACCTGGCGCTGGGTGGGCACGCGTACGCTCAATTTTCAATATGACTCGGACTTAATCGACCGCCTGCCGAAAGCCACCGATTATCGCGTGGTGGTACCCGCCGGCACCCGCTCGCAAACCGGCGGCGAGCTGGCGGAGACGGTGGAGTGGACGTTCAGCACCCCGCCGGTGCAGGTGACCAACAGCTTCCCCAACCGCGATAACACCGGCTTAGAGCCGCTGATCTTCATTTCTTTCGACCAGCGCATCGATCCATCCGCCGTGCTGGAGACTTTGCGCGTGGATGCCAACGGCAGTCTGGTAGCTGTGCAGCTTGTCTCCGCTGAGCGGGTGCAGGCTGATAAACAGATCAGCCGACTGGCAGAGCAGGCCGGCGATCGCCGCTGGCTGGCGCTGAGTGTACTGCAGCCGCTGCCGACCGACACACAAATCACGGTCACCACCGGGCCGGGCACGCCCTCCGCAGAGGGGCCGCGCCTCTCTGGCAGCGCACACTCCTTCAGCTTCCGAACCTACGCCGCGCTGCGCATCGAGGAGCACGGCTGCGAATGGTACGACCGGGACTGCCCTCCGCTGACGCCCTTCTTCATCCGTTTCAACAACCCCATCGACGCTGCCGCTTATCAAGAAGCGATGCTGCGTATCGAGCCGCAGGTGCCCGGCGTGTTGGTGGATATCCTCGGAGACACCATCCGCATCCGCGGCGCCACCAGCGCCCAGACTACCTACACCGTGGTGGTGAGCAAAGACCTGCAGGATATCTTCGGTCAAACCCTGGGCCGCGATCAAACCCTGACCTTCAAGGTAGGCCCGGCAGAACCGGCGCTGATTGGGCCGGAGAAGATGTTCCTGACGCTGGACCCGGCAGCAGCCAAACCGGCCTTTTCGGTACATGTGATCAATTACAACCAATTGGACGTGCAGGTGAATGCTGTGCAGCCCTCCGACTGGCCCGCATTCAAAACCTATATGCAGCAGTACCAGCAGGGCATCGCCGGGGCAGCTATCCCCGGCAGCAAGCTGCGTGACGAAACCATGCGCCTGGAGACGCCCTCCGACCAGCTCAGCGAGGTGAGCATCGACCTCAGCCGGCACATGGACGGCAGTTCCGGGCAGTTCATCATCATGGTGCGCCCGCCCAAGGGTCTGCTGCAGCGCGAAGAGGAAATCCGCTGGCGCACCATCCACGCCTGGGTGCAGGTCACTCCGATCGGGCTGGATGCATTTCTGGATCCCTACCAGATGGTGGTGTGGGCCACGGCGCTCAAAGACGGCGCCTCGCTTGAGGGGGTGAGCATTGAGCTGGGTGCGGGAGGCCCGTCTGCAGTCACCGGCAGCGATGGGCTGGCGCGCTTCGAGCAGCTCGCGGGGGCCACCTATCTCCTGGCTCGCCGCGGTGCAGATGTCGCCATGCTGCCCAGCTCCCCGTATCCCTGGGATGACCAGGGCTGGACCAGCTACTCGCAAGGCGATGAGCTGCGCTGGTTCGTGTTCGACGATCGCCGCATCTACCGCCCAGGCGAGGAAGTGCATATCAAGGGCTGGCTGCGCCGCATCACCGCCGGACCGCAGGGAGATGTCACCCCGCTGAGCAGCGCCGGCGGGCAAATTAATTACACCATCACCGGCCCGCAGGGCAATGAATTGGGACGCGGGCAGGCGGCTGTCACCGGTCTGGGCGGTTTCGATTTCGTTTTTACCATTCCGGAACAGGTCAACCTGGGGGATGCCTGGCTGAACCTGGAGGCAGCCAACCTGCCGGACAGCGTCAACGCCTGGCAGTATACCCATACCTTCCAGATCCTGGAGTTCCGCCGCCCCGAGTTCGAGGTGCTGGCGCGCAATGAGACACCCGCCCCGTTCTTCGCCGGCGAGCACGGCGTGGTGGCGGTTTCGGCGCAGTACTACGCCGGTGGGGCGCTGCCCAACGCCGAAGTGATCTGGAATGTGTATTCTTCGCCCGGTCACTACTCGCCACCCAACTGGCCCGATTTCACCTTTGGCAAGTGGCAGCCGTGGTGGTGGTCGCTAGGCGGGTTTTTTGACTACCGCAGCGAGTTCGGCGGCGGTCCCGGCTTTGGCGTCGAGACCTCCGAGACCTTCTCCGGGCGCACCGACGCCGCCGGCGAGCACTACCTGCGTTTGGATTTCGATATCCCGATAGAGCCGGAGCCGGTCAGCGTGCGCGCCGAAGCCACGGTGATGGACATCAACCGCCAGGCGTGGACCGGAACCACTAACCTGCTGGTGCATCCCGCCAGCCTGTACGTGGGCCTGCGCTCCCAGCGCTATTTTGTGCAGCGCGGCGATCCGCTCAAGGTGGATGTGATCGTTACCGACCTGGACGGCAATCCGGTCGCCGACCGCCCGGTGCAGGTGCAGGCAGCCCGCCTGGAGTGGACACTGGTTGCCGGCGAATGGACTGAAATCGAAGTCGAACCGCAGACCTGCAGCCTGGGCTCGACGCTGGAGCCGCAAACCTGCACTTTCGAGACCGGTATCGGCGGCACGTATAGCCTCAAAGCGCAGGTGACCGATGACCAGGGGCGCAGCAACCAGACCACCATCACCCGCTGGGTGAGCGGCGGGCAGCTCCCGCCCCGGCGAACCGTGGAGCAGGAAACTGCCACGCTGATCCCGGACAAAGAGAGCTACCAGCCGGGCGATGTCGCGCAGATCCTGGTGCAGTCGCCTTTCTCTCCCGCGCAAGGCTTGCTGACTGTCAGCCGCAGCGGCATAGTATACACCCAGGCTTTCGACCTGCAGGATGGCAGCGCCACGCTGGAAATCCCCATTTCCGATGCGCACATCCCCAATCTGAACCTGCAGGTGGATCTGGTTGGCTCGGCGCCGCGCACTGACGACCAGGGCGAACTGCTGCCGGACGTGGAGCCTCGCCCGGCTTATGCCAGCGGGACGCTGGTGTTGAAGATTCCGCCGCACCAGCGCGCTCTGACGCTGCAATTGCTGCCTGGAGCCAGCGAGCTGGAACCCGGCGGCGAAACCAACCTGAACGTGCTGGTAACCGGCGCAGACGGCAGCCCGCAGCCCGGCGTCGAGCTGGCGGTGGTGGTGGTGGACGAAGCCATCCTGGCTCTCAGCGGCTACTCCATGGCTGATCCGCTGAGTGTCTTCTACTCCGACCGTTTTTCGGAGGTCTCCAGCTACTACTCCCGCGCCCACCTGCAGCTCATCGATCCCGCCAAACTGCTCGACTCAGCCCGCCAGGCGGTCGAGGTGGCCCAGGAAGCTGATGTCCAGACGCTGGCAGGTGCGCCGCGTGAGATGCCGTTAGCCGCCATGGCGGAAGATGCCGCCGGTATGGGCAACGGGGGCGAACCCGCAGCCATCCGCCTGCGCTCCGACTTCAACCCGCTGGCGGCTTTCGTGCCGGCGGCTTCTACCGGCGCGAACGGGCAAGCCAGCATCCCGGTGAAGGTGCCCGATAACCTGACCCGCTACCGAGTGATGGTGGTGGCGGTGGATGCGGTGAATCGGTTCGGCAGCGGCGAGACCAACCTGACCGCCCGCCTGCCGCTGATGGTGCGCCCTTCGGCGCCGCGCTTCTTGAACTTCGGCGACCGCTTCGAGCTGCCGGTGGTGCTGCAGAACCAGACCGACCAACCGATGCAGGTCTCTGTGGTGGTGCGCGCAGCCAACCTGGCATTGGCTGGCGCAGTAGGCTCCAGCAGCGTCGCCGGGCAGAGTGTGCTCGTTCCGGCGCGCGATCGCATCGAGGTGCGCTTCCCGGCGGAGACGCAGCTTGCCGGTACCGCCCGCCTGCAAATTGCGGCGGTCTCCGGCTCATTTGCCGACGCCGCCACGATCGAGCTGCCGGTGTACACGCCCGCCACCACCGAGGCCTTCGCCGTGTACGGTGTGGTGGATGAGGGCGCAGTAGCCCAGCCGGTGGCCTCGCCGCAGGGCGTCTTCCCGCAGTACGGTGGGCTGGAGATCAGCACCTCCTCCACCGCCCTGCAGGCGCTCACCGACGCGGTCATTTACTTGACCTCCTACCCCTTTGACTGCACGGAGCAGATCGCCTCGCGCATCCTGGCGCTGGCGGCGCTCAAAGACGTGCTGGCGGCATTCGACGCCAGCCAGCTGCCTTCGCCGGAGCAGATCCAGTCGGCAGTCAACCGCGATATCGAGATGCTGCGCCGGCTGCAAAACGACGATGGCGGCTTCCCGTACTGGGCACGCGGCTTCGACTCGATCCCCTTCAACACCATCCACGCCGCCTATGCCCTGCAGCGGGCGCAGGAGATGGGTTTCGCCGTGCCGCAGGAGCTGCAACAGCGCCTGCTGGAGCACATCCGCAGCATCGAGAGCTACTATCCCAGCTACTATTCTGCCGAGACGCGCCGCACGCTCAGCGCCTACGCCCTGTACGTGCGCATGAAGATGGGAGATCGAGACTCCGCCAAAGCCCTGCGTCTGCTGGGGGAGGCCGGGCTGGATAAATTCTCTCTGGATGCAGTCGGCTGGCTGTGGCAGGTAGTTGGCGCGCCAGAGGCGCACGATGATCCTCAGGCTGCCGCCAAGCTGGAAGAGATTCGCCGCCTGGTGAACAACCGCGTGGTAGAGACGCCCGGAGCGGCCAACTTCACCACCGAGTACCACGAACAGACCTACCTGCTGCTCTCTTCCGACCGGCGCACCGACGGCATTCTGCTGGAAGCTCTCATGGCGGACCAGCCGCAGTCAGACCTGATCCCCAAGCTGGTCAACGGCTTGATGGCGCACCGCAAGCGCGGCCGCTGGAACAACACCCAGGAAAACGTCTTCATCCTGCTCTCGCTGGAGCGCTACTTCAAGACCTACGAAGCGCAAACGCCTGATTTCGTAGCGCGCATCTGGTTGGGCGAAGCCTACGCCGGTGAGCATGAATTCAGCGGGCGAACTACCGACCGGCGCGAGACGCTGGTGCCCATGTCTTACCTGACCGATGCCATCCCCTCCGGTACGGCGCAGGATCTGATCCTGAGCAAAGAAGGCGCCGGGCGCCTGTACTACCGCCTGGGGCTGCGCTACGCGCCTACCGACCTTCAGCAGGAGCCGCTGGATATGGGCTTTGTGGTGCAGCGCGTCTACGAGCCTGTGGACGATCCCGGCGACGTGTACCAGGACGCCGCTGGCGCCTGGCACATCAAAGCCGGCGCGCGGGTGCGCGTGCGCCTGACCATGGTCGCCGACAACCGCCGCTACCACGTCGCCCTGACAGACCCCCTGCCGGCGGGCCTGGAAATCGTCAACCCAGCGCTGGCGGTGACCGGCAGCCTGCCGCAGGATCCTCAGGAGCGCGTGCGCCCCGAAGGGCGCGCCAGCTACTACGGTTGGTGGTGGCGCTACTGGTTCGAGCACCAGAACCTGCGCGACGAACGCGCCGAAGCCTTCACTTCTCTGCTGTGGGAAGGCGTGTACGAGTATACCTACGTCGCGCGTGCCACCACGCCTGGCATCTTCGTCGCTCCCCCCGCCAAGGCAGAGGAGATGTACTCGCCGGAGGTCTTTGGTCGCTCTGGCAGCGCAGTGGTGATTGTGGAATAATCGTTTGGAATAAGATGTCACCCCGAGCGCCAATCCATCGCATTGGAGAGCGAAGGATCCGGATCCTTCGCTGCGTTCGGGATGGCAGATCAAAAAGGAGGTCGTAATGAAGCGCCTGTGCACCCGCAACATCCTCATCCTGTCTGTGATGCTGCTGCCGCTGCTGGGCTGCAACTTGCCTCAGCCGGCGGGTCTGGATTCCCCCTCACCGGACATGACGCTGACGGCAATCTACTCGGTGCTGCTCACGCCGGCGCCAACTCAAGGCAGCCTACCCACGCAGGCGCTGCCCACGCAGGCTTTACAAACAACGCCGCCCTCGCCCACTTTGCCGCCGGTGATCGAACTGGCTGCCACGGCGACGCCAACGGTCGGCCCCATCGCGCCGGCTGCCACAGCAACACAG
>JBGSTO010000319.1:0-11070 GCA_041736465.1 Anaerolineales bacterium
GGTGGGTTATAAAGATCCGACCCACATCAGCTTGAAAGCACCGGCAGAGTGGTTGGGCTACCTGCGCGAGGTGGGGCTGCAGCCGCGGCGTGTGTTCTCGGATGGCTTCTGGGACGCGCCTTACATATCCGTAATCCCGGCGCGGCTTCAAAAGCTGCTTTTCGGCGCACCCGGAGGCTTGCAAGCAATTCTTGGATGGAGTATCATACCCCTTTGGTTGGGTGAGAGCCTGATCGTCATTGCCAAAAAATCAACATGAATCACAACGAAGAGCCCAGCGTATTGGATTACGTCAAAGCCAGGCTGATGCCATGGCGCGGCCCGGCGCCGGAAATCCCTGAACTGGAGGGAACCGGGCGGGGGAGCGAGGCGCTTAAAGAAGAAGCCGGCATTGAAAGTCAATCGCTGGTCGAGACGGCACTCCCATCTGCAGTAATTGAAATTCCTGCTGAACCAGAACCGGAACGCGCAGAGACCGCCTGGCTGCAGGAGCAGACTGCGCAGGTTGACGCGCACCTGGAGGATCGAGCCGCGTTCGCCGCCAGTCATGCAGCAGTCAGCGGGCTGCCCTGGCGTTCTTTGGCGGCGGCGGGATTGGCGCTGATGGCGCAGTTTTCTCTGGAACCAGGCCCGGGACGCGTTTACGGCCCCGGGGTATTCTTGTATGGAATGTCGGCAGTCTTTCTGCTGTTAGCTGCCTGGCGCGGCGAGTGGCGTTTTTTGGCGCCGGTGGAGTCGCCCCCGCAGCGCGATCCGCTGACAGTGCGCGGGGCAGCCCTGGGTCTTGGCGTCTTATTATCCCTGGCGGCTTTTGCCACTTTAGGCTCGATTCCCTTTGCGCCCGGTGGCAACCAATTCAACCTGGTGAATGTGGTCATCTGGCTGACGGCGGTTGTATTTGTGGCGCGAGGATTCTGGTTGGATACAGCGCCGGTGAAAGCGCGGCTCTCGCAATGGCAGGAACGCTTATCGCAGCCAAGCTGGCGGATCAATCTTACCAACTGGAGCCTGGCGCTGCTGTTGGTGATCGGGGTGGTGGTGTTCTTCCGGGTGTACCGCATCCAGCAGGTGCCGGCGGAGATGGTCAGCGATCACGCCGAGAAGCTGCTGGACGTCTGGGATGTGCTGCACGGGCAAACCAGCATCTTCTTCCCGCGCAATACCGGGCGAGAGGCGCTGCAGTTTTATTGGACGGCAGCGATCGTACAACTCTTCAATACGGGCTACAGCCATCTCAGCTTGAAAATTGGCACCGTGCTGGCAGGACTGCTGACGCTGCCTTATATTTACCTGTTGGGGAAGGAAATCGGCGGGCGACGTGTGGCTTTGCTGGCGCTGTTTTTAGCCGGCGTGGCTTACTGGCCCAACGTGATCTCACGGGTGGGGCTGCGCTTTCCATTCTACCCGCTGTTTGTTGCACCGACGCTGTACTACCTGCTGCGCGGCCTGCGCACCGGTGGGCGCAATTATTTCATCCTGGCAGGTGTGGCGTTGGGCATCGGTCTGCACGGCTACACCCCAATCCGCATCCTGCCCTTTGTGGTGGTTGCGGCAGTCGCGCTATACCTGCTGCATCGCCAATCGCGCGGTTTCCGCCAGCAGGCGGTGATGCTGCTGGTCTTGCTGGCGCTGGTCTCGCTGGTGTTATTTCTGCCGCTGCTGCGCTACGCGCTGGAAAACCCGGAGGCGTTTGCCTTTCGCTCGTTCTCGCGGTTGGGAACGATGGAACGCCCGCTGCCCGGAGATGCCACTGCGATCTTCTTCAGCAACCTGTGGCGCGCGGTGACCATGTTCGCCTGGGATGACGGCGATATCTGGGTGGTCTCGCTCACCCATCGCCCGGCGCTCGACTTCATCACGGGTGCATTTTTCTACCTGGGGGTTTTCCTGCTGCTCATCCGCTACCTGCGAAGCCGCTACTGGCTGGATTTGTTCCTGGTAATTTCAGTGCCTTTACTGCAGATGCCATCCATTCTGTCGCTGGCTTTCCCGGATGAGAACCCGGCGCTCAACCGTATGGGCGGCGCCTACGTGCCGGTGTTCATCATCGCCGCCCTGGCGCTGGATGGGTTGGTGCGCGCCCTGGAAGGCGCCTGGAAGGAAGGCGGCAGCTCGCGTTTGGCCTGGACTGCCGCCGGAGCGCTGCTGCTGGTGACGGCGTGGCTCAACTACGACCTGGTCTTCAACCAGTATGAGCAGGTATTCCGGCAGAATTCCTGGAATACCTCGGAAATGGGCGCGGTGATCGGCGATTTCGCCAACACGATCGGAACGCCTGATTCAGCTTACGTGGTGGCTTTCCCGCATTGGGTGGATACCCGCCTGGTAGCAATGAACGCCGGCTTTCCTTTGAAGGATTATGCCATTTGGCCGGAGAATATTTCGCAGACGAGGGAAGTGCCGGCGCCGAAACTGTTCCTGCTGCGCCCCGATGATGAATTGGGCTTGCAGACCCTGTACCTGGTCTATCCGCACGGCGTACAAAGCTTGTATGAGTCGCAGGTGGACAGCCACGATTTTTACCTGTTCTATGTGCTGCCCGAGCAGTAGCACGTGACGGGCACCCGGCATTGAACTGGCTGATTGAGAATTATTGAATGGAAAGTCTCGAAAACGGAAGTGCACCTGCGCCGCAAAGGCGATCGAAAGCCTGGATGTTCGACCTTGCGCTGCTGCTGATTCTGGTGGCAGGCGCCTATTTTCGCCTGGTAGGAATCGACTGGGGGGAATACCAGTATTTGCACCCTGACGAGCGCTTTTTGGTATGGGTGGGGACTGATATTTCCCCGGTAAAGTGCCTGGATGAAGGTGTATCCGATTTCGGCTGCCCGCCAGAGCGCACAGCCTGGATGAGCTTCTCTGAGTATTTCGACACGGTCAATTCCAGCATGAACCCGAACAATCGCGGTCACGGGTTCTACGTCTACGGCACGCTGCCGGTATTTGCGGCGCGCTACCTGGTGCAGTGGTTCTACGGTCATTCCGGATTTAATGAGATGACCAATATCGGCAGACCGCTGTCTGCGGCTTCCGATTTAATCATCGTGCTGCTGGTATATATGATCGCTGCCCGGCTGTACAACCGCAAGGTGGCGCTGCTCGCGGCGGCGTTTTCGGCGGCGGCGGTGATGCAGATCCAGCAGTCGCACTTCTTCACTGTGGATAATTTCGTCAACCTGTTCACCTGGGTGGCGATGTATTACGCGGTGAGGGTGATGCTGCAGGATTGGGAGGCTGCCCCCGCTGCGGCGATAACAGAGTCTGCGGTCGAGGCTGCAGCGGACAGCCCCGCCGCGCCGGCAGGCGGAAGGCTGAGGCTCAATTCTGGAGCAATCCTGCAATTCGTGCGCCACCCGCTGTTTGGGTTAAGTGTGGCGTTCGGGGCAGCGCTGGGCTGCGCCATGGCTTCCAAGCTGAGCGCCTATCCGGTTGCGGCGCTGCTGCCGGCAGCCTTTGCACTCAAGTGGCTGCGATCCGACGAGCGCCAGCGCCGGGCGCGCCTGATCGATGCTTTTGTATACCTGGTGCTGGCGGCGGTGGTAAGTGTGATCGTCTTCCGGTTGTTCCAGCCCTATGCCTTCAGTGGGCCGGGCTTTTTTGGCTTCAAGCCCAACCCGCAGTGGGTGGCGAATATCCGTGAGCAGCGCGTCCAGGCTGCCGGGGATGTGGATTTTCCACCTGCGCTGCAGTGGGCGCGCCGCCCGGTGTGGTTTTCGTTCCAGAACTTGACGCTGTGGGGACTTGGTCTACCCATGAGCATCCTGGCATGGGCGGGGTTCTTATGGTTTGGGTGGAAGATGCTGGCAGATCGCAGCCCGGGCAGACAGGCGCTGTCCCAACACGGGCTGCTGTGGGGCTGGACTGCCTTTTATTTCGTGTGGCAGTCGCTGCAGTTCAACCCTACCATGCGCTACCAGCTGCCGGTCTACCCCGGATTGGCGATTTTTGCCGCCTGGTGCGTGGTGGCGCTGTACGATCTGGGTGCAGGTCGCCATGCGGATGCGGCCCAACCGGTTCAGGCGCGGCGCGCCGGCGGCAGGCTGATCCTGCGCTGGCTGGCGGTGCTCGTGGGCGGCGCAGCGTTGCTGCTCACCTATACCTGGGCGTACGCTTTCTCCACCATTTACCAGCGTCCCATTACGCGCATCGAGGCTTCGCGCTGGATTTACCAGAACCTGCCCGGACCGATCAGCTTGCACATCGAGACAGTGGATGGCGTCTTCAACCAGCCGGTGCCGTTTCCTGCCGGGCAGACGATCCACATCGACCAGCCGTTCAACACCGGATTTACTGCCCGCCGTACGGGGCGCCTGGAAGAAATCCAACTGGCGCACGCGGTCGATCTATCTGGAGATACGGTGCCGAAACAGATGGTGGTGACGGTCAGCGGGGCAGGCGCCGAATCCACAGCCCAGCTCAGTGCGGATTTCAGCATCGCCAGCAACCCGCGCGGCGAAGCTTACACCCTGCGCCTGGAGCCGGCTATCGACCTGATCGAGGAAGCGCAGTATTCGCTCTCAATCCGGGTAGAAACGCCCAATGGGGAACCGAATTGGGCGATCACGCTCAGCGGAACTGCGCTGGCGAATGAGGGCGACTGGGATGACGGTCTGCCGGTGCGCGTCGAGGGGTTCGATGGCTTCGGCGGCATTTATACCCCGGGCCTGAATTTCAATATGTACACCGATGACAACGAGGAAAAACGCCAGCGCTTCTTGAATATCTTGAGCCAGGCGGACTATCTGCTGATTTCTTCCAGCCGGCAGTGGGGCAGCCTGCCGCGCCTGCCGGAGCGTTTTCCTCTGGTGACTCAATACTACCGCAGCTTAATCGGCTGCCCGCTCGAAGAGAGCATCGAATGGTGTTTCAATGTGGCCCAACCGGGCACCTTCCAGGGAGAGCTGGGCTACGAGCTGGTAAAAGTTTTCCAATCGGATCCAACCGCCGGTCCGCTGCGCATCAACGACCAGGCCTCCGAAGAAGCCTTTACGGTTTATGACCATCCCAAGGTGCTTGTCTTCCGACGGGCAGAGAACTACGACCCGGTGCGCGCGGCGGTGATCCTTAATCAGGTCGATCTGAACCAGGTGGTGCGCATCACCCCCAAACGCGCCGGCAGCTTCCCCGCGAACCTGATGCTGCCGCTGCGAAATTGGGTGCAGCAACAGCAGAGCGGCACGTGGAGCGAGTTATTCCCCCCGCAGTCACCGCTGAACAGCTCGCAGGTCCTGGCAGCGGCTGCCTGGTATCTGGCAATTGCGCTGCTGGGGCTGGCAGTTTTCCCGATCGTGTTTGCGGCGCTGCCCGGGCTGCCGGATCACGGGTATCCCCTGGCGCGGTTGGTGGGAATGCTGCTGCTCTCTTATGTTGTCTGGCTGGCAGGCTCGGCGGGGATATCGTTCAATCGCATCACGATCACGATCAGCGCGGCGCTGCTGGCGCTGCTTGGGGCGGTTCTGGCGTTCCGCGAGCGCCGGCGCCTGGCGGAAGCTTTGCGCGGCAGAAAAGGATATCTCCTCGTCGTCGAAGTGCTTTTCCTGGCGTTCTTCCTGGTGGGGTTGTTCATCCGCTTCGCCAATCCAGACCTGTGGCATCCGTGGAAGGGTGGCGAAAAGCCGATGGATTTCTCTTACTTCAACGCCGTGTTGAAGAGCGAGACTTTCCCGCCCTATGATCCCTGGTTTGCCGGGGGTTATCTCAATTACTATTACTATGGTTTCATCCTGGCGGGCGTGCCGGTGAAATGGTTGGGCATCAACCCGGCGGTGGCTTACAACCTGATCCTGACGACGATATTTGCTTTGATCGCCCTGGCTGCATTTTCGATGGGCTGGAACCTGGCGGCAGGGCTGAAGACCAGGAAAACCGCCGGAGTGGAGGCGGAACCGCCGCAGGAGCCGCTTTCAAACCCGGATGGATTGGAGGCTGCCAGTCCACCACAGGCACACGGCAGGCTGGAAACTATCCCGCTGCTGACCGGTTTAGGGGCTGCCCTGGGCATGGCGGTGCTGGGCAACCTGGGTACCATCCGCATGCTGTGGCAGGGCTACCAGCGGCTGGGTGCGCCGGGCGGGGTGATCGATGGGGCCTTGCTGCCGGCGCGCATCGTGTGGGCGCTGCGCGGCTTTTTCCAGGTTCTATCTGGTGTGCAGCTGCCGTATGGCATTGGAGACTGGTACTGGCTTCCCAGCCGGGCAATCCCGGCTCCCGGGGATGTCGAGCCGATCACCGAATTCCCGTTCTTCACTTTTATCTATGCCGACCTGCATGCCCACCTGATGGCACTGCCTTTGACGGTGCTGGTTTTGGCGTTTGCCCTGTCCGTCGTGCTCAGCCGGGCGAAGTGGCAGAACGCAGTCAATACGGTGCTGGGCTTTGTGCTTGGCGGGCTGGCGATCGGGGTGCTGCGCCCCACCAATACCTGGGATTTCCCGCCCTACCTGGCGCTCGGTTGCATTGCCCTGGCTTACGCTGTGCTGCGCGACCCGCAGGAAGCCGGCTCACAACAGCCCGGCAGTCGTTTCGCTTTTCTGAATGCCTTACCGGCATCCAGCCGCAAGCTGCTGGCGGCAGCGGTAAGCATCGTGGTGCTGGTCGGGCTTTCCCTGCTGCTCTTTCAACCGTTTGCCAAATGGTATGCGCTGGGCTATACCCAAATCTCGGTGTGGAAAGGCACGCATACGCCGCTTACGGCTTACCTGACGCACTGGGGCGTATTCCTGTTTGTGATCGTCTCGTGGTTGGCGTGGGAAAGCATCGATTGGATGGCGCGCACGCCGCTCTCTTCGCTGCGCAAGCTGGAGCCTTACCGCAGTACGATCTACACCCTGCTGGTCCTGCTGGGTTTGATCATCCTGGGGCTGCTGTTCTACTTCAAGGTGGCGATAGCCTGGTTCGTGCTTCCCCTGGCGGCGTGGGCAGGCGTGCTTCTCCTGCGCCCCAACCAGCCGGATGCCAAACGCTTCGTGCTCTTTTTGGTGGGCACGGGTCTGGTGCTGACCCTGATGGTGGAAGCGGTGGTGCTGGTGGGCGATATTGGGCGCATGAACACCGTTTTTAAGTTCTACCTGCAGGTATGGACGCTGTTCTCGATCAGCGCGGCGGCGGCTTTCGCCTGGAGGTGGCAGAGCGCCCTGGCGCGGTTTTACGGCTCGCCGCGGCGCCTGCGCTACAGTTGGTGGATCGCCCTGGCGCTGTTGGTGGCATCGGCGGCACTATACCCGCTCACCGCCAGCATGGCGAAGATTCGAGATCGCATGGATCCGCGCACGCCGGCAACCCTGGATGGCATGGTGTACATGCAGTATTCCCAGTATGCTGAGACCTGGGGTACGATGGATTTGAACCAGGATTACAAAGCTATCCGCTGGATGCAGGAGAATATCCAGGGGTCGCCGGTGATCGTGGAGGCAAACCTACGCAACCTGTACCGCTGGGGATCGCGATACACTATTAACACCGGTCTACCGGCGGTGGTGGGCTGGGAGTGGCACCAGCAGCAGCAGCGCGCTGTGCTGCCCGGCAGCCTGGTGAGCGGCAGGATTGCGGAGGTGGATGAGTTCTACCTGACCACAGACTGGGATAAAGCGCGCGCCTTCTTGAGAAAATACAATGTGGGCTACGTCATCGTAGGACAGCAGGAACGCGGCCATTATGGCAGCCAAAGCCTGCCTGTGACGCCAGGGGCGACAGGCGGGGAGCCATTGCCGCCCGGCGCAGGCCTGGAAAAATTCACCCTGGCGGAGGGTGTCTTGTGGCGCGCGGTTTACCAGGACGGCGACACGGTGATCTACGAGGTAATCCAAGAATAAAATGCTGGCATTCCTGAGCTGGTACGTGCTGATCTCGCTGTTGGGCTGGCTGGCGTTCCCGCTGGCATACCGCTTGCTGCCTGCGCTCAAGGATCGAGGTTATGTCTTCAGCCGGGCGCTGGGACTGCTGCTGTGGGCTTACGTTTTTTGGCTGCTAGCCTCGCTTGGCATCCTGCGCAATGAGGCGGGGGGCCTGCTGTTCGCACTCGTGGTGGTGGCGGGTTCGAGCCTGTGGGCGCTCGCCATGCCCAATCAGGGAAACGAAACCATCCTGCAGCGGCTGCAGCGAGGCTGGCAGGATCTGTCCGGCTGGCTGCGGCAAGAGCGCCGGGTTGTGATTGTGGTGGAAGTGCTCTTCCTGAGCGCTTTTGCTGCCTGGGCGATCATCCGCGCGGCATATCCTGACATACGCTACACCGAGAAGCCGATGGAAATCGGCTTCATCAATGCCATCCTGCGCTCTGAGACTTTCCCGCCTTACGATGCGTGGCTATCCGGGTATGCAATTTCTTATTATTACTTCGGCTATGTGATGGTTGCCATGCTGGCGAAGCTTACGGCAACCCTGCCGAGCGCAGCGTTCAACCTGGGGGTGGCGCTGATCTTTGGGCTGAGCGCAGCGGGCGCCTACGGCATGGTCTACAACCTGCTCAGCGCCTGGGCTAAAAGCCCCGGAGAGCGGAGCGGGCCGCATTTGCGAGCGTTGTTCGCGCCCTTCTTGATCTTGCTGGTGAGCAACATCCAGGGCTTCCTGGCGATGGTGCACGCTCGCGGGCTGCTGCCGGACGGATTTTGGGCTTGGTTGAACATCCAGGATTTGAGCACGCCGCCTGCAGAACCATTCTCGTGGCTGCCGGAGTCCTACGGCACAGGCGCCTGGTGGTGGTGGCGGGCATCGCGAGTGCTGGCGGACTACAACCTGGATGATGTTCATCTTGAAGTCATTGACGAATTTCCGGCCTTTTCTTACTTTCTTGCAGATTTGCACCCGCACGTCTTAGCCATGCCGTTTGCTTTCCTGGCGATGGGCCTGGCGCTGAACCTGTTCTTCAGCAAGAGAGACAGCCAGGGGATCAAGCTGCGCCTGGAATTGAGCCAGCGGGCACTGGCCTGGATGGGTGTATTCCTGACCACCGCCGGCCTGGTATTGATCGGCCTGGGCAGCAGCGGGCCCTCCGTTGCACGATTGACCCAGGGCTTGATTTTGTTCGTGTTGGGCGGGGCCGTGTGGGTGTACCTGCTGCGGGCGATTCAAGCGCGCGGCGCCGGCGTTTTCCTGGATGGGGGGATCGCCGGAGTGCGTTGGAGCAGAGAACTGGGCCTGTCGAAGTCCGATTTGCTGCTGGCAGCCGTGTGCCTTGGCGGGCTGGCTTTCCTGAACACGTGGGACTTTCCGTTTTACGTGGCTTTGTTTGCTGCGGCCTATGTGCTGCGCCAACTATGGCATCGCAAAGCCGGCACATGGCGGGAGGTGTGGGTGGATTTCATCCTGCTGGGTCTGCTGCTAGGCATCTCCGGTGGGCTGCTCTACCTGCCCTTCTACCTGGGTTTTTCCTCACAGGCAGGCGGTATTTTGCCCAACCTGATCCATCCAACCCCCGGCACACAGTTGTGGGTGATGTTTGCCACGCTGCTGGCACCGTTGTTTGCCTACTTGCTGCACTTACGCGGCCGCCTGACCTTACGCGACCGCTTGCCGGTTTCCATGCGCAGCGGGATGATGACGGCGGCGATTTTCATGGTGGGTTTATGGCTGGCAGCGCTGTTGTTGGGTTTCTTGATCTCCCTGCTGCCCGGCCTGGGCGACCTGTATTTGGGAAACCTGGGAGCAGATGGCAGCGGCGAGCTTTTCCAGGCTGCTATCTTGCGCCGGTTTGCCAATCCAGGAGGTTGGATTACGCTGTTCTTGCTGGCGGCGCTGGTGATTGCCTTGCTCCGACCGGCGCGGGAGGCGAGTACGGGCGATCTGCTGCCAGCGCCGGGATTGCAGCCTGCGCACGCGTTTGCACTGTTATTGGCGGGGCTTGGTCTGCTGCTGGTGCTTGCGCCAGAGTTCTTCTTCCTGCGCGATCTGTTCAATACGCGCATGAACACGATCTTTAAGTTCTACTACCAGGCATGGCTGCTGTGGGGTGTGGCGGCTGCTTTTGGGACGCTGGTGCTGCTGGATGAGCTGCGCGGGTGGAGGCGAGCGGCATTCCCAATCTTCATCACCACGCTGGTCTTGATGGGTCTGGCTTACACCGTACTGCGCGCTTGGGACATCACTTCCGGGTTTAGCCCTACGTACGGGTGGACGTTAGATGGGGCGGCTTTCATCGAACGAGAGCGACCGGACGAAATGGCTGCCATTCGCTGGCTGGCAAGCGCGCCCAGGGGCGTGGTGAGCGAAGCCGTTGGCGGCAGCTATACAGATTTTGCCCGCGTTTCAGCCTTCAGCGGGCAGCCGGCTGTGCTGGGCTGGCCCGGTCACGAGAGCCAGTGGCGCGGCGGCAGCCGCGAGATGGGCTCGCGCCAGGACGACTTGGCGCGCCTATACTGCAGCCGTAACTGGGAAGAGGCGCGAGCGATCCTGGAGCAGTACCAGGTGCGCTACGTGTATATTGGCTACATAGAACGAGGCGCCTATGGAGCTGACACATGCGGCGGAGTGCTGCAAGAGGTAAAATTCGAGCGCAATCTGCGCAAAGTATTCGAGCAAGGTGAGGTAAGCATCTACGAGGTTCCCTGGCAAAGCAGCGCCCGCTGAGCCAGGGGCTGTATAATACGAGCCAAGCATGAACTACCGGCGAATAACAGTCGAACAGATTTTTTATCTCAGCGCATTGGTCACAGGCATCTTCGTGCGCCTGGTGAGCCTGGGTCGCGCCCCGCTGTCGGATTTCGAGGCCACCTGGGCGTTCCAGGCCTGGCAGGTCTCGCAGGGCGCCGGTGATGCCGGTGTGCTGGGCGCCAACCCGGCGTATATTTTGATCACCGCCCTGCTTTTCAAGATATTCGGCAGCAGCGAATTCCTGGCACGCCTGGTACCTGCACTGGCAGGCAGCGGCTTGGTGCTGCTGCCGTGGATTTTCCGCAAGCCCCTGGGGCGCACGGCGGCGGTGGTGCTAGCATTCGGATTGGCCCTGGACCCCGGGCTGGTTTCGCAGTCGCGCCTGGCTGGTTCGGGAATGCTGGCGTTTGCCTTTCTCTTTCTGGCATTGGGGCTGGCATTCCAGCGCCGTTGGCCTGCGGCGGGAGTGCTGGCGGCGCTGGCGCT
>JBGSTO010000339.1:0-3559 GCA_041736465.1 Anaerolineales bacterium
ATCTTTCCTGGGGCTACACCCGCCTGTTTGGCTTTGCCGCACCTATGCCCCAGCCGGTGCGAACATACGAAATTGGGGCGGGCTATATCGTCTCGACAGCCGAGGACATGGCGCGCTATGCCATTGCGATGATGAACACGGGTGTGGGGCTAGTCTCACCGGCAACCGCCAGGCAGATGTTTACGCCCGGCCTGGGCGATTACGGCATGGGCTGGCATATCACCCGCGACGGCACAAAGATCTACCACGGTGGGGCAAACGAAACCTTTCGCACGGATGTTAACATTTACCCCAAACGCGAACGCGCCTTCGTGCTGCTGGTCAACCAGGGGCACCTGGTTGATCACTTTGTTTCCAGCCCTCAGCTTACCAATACGCTCGAGGCAGTGGTGCTGGGGAATGCTCCGCTGCCGGTTGAGCGAGGTTGGTCAGTGCGCTGGATGGGATGGGGATTAGGGGTTATCTTCCTGGCTTTGATCGTCCTGCACACGCGCAATTTCATTAATCTCTTCAGCCGGTGGAGCGTGCGCGCCCGCAGCATGGCGCCGGTCAAGCTGGCGATCGACGTGGCGATCAACTTCATCGTTCCCAGCGTGATTTTGATGATCTTGTTCAGCCAGATGCAGGCTTTCTTTGGCTACCGCTTCAACCTGCTGACTAATTTCGTGCAGTTTCCAACCATCATGCCGGACGTCTTCCTGCTGGTTCTGGTTGGGACGCTGCCAGACTACGTCCAGGGCGCCATCAAAGCTGCCTGGATCATACAGGGCAGAACGAAGGGGGCAAAATCATGACCAACAGCAAACCAGCTTATCGCCTTGGCTTTTATCTTTCATGGTTTGGTCTGCTGATGGGCGTGATCTACCTTGGCCTGATCATTGCGGCATCGGTTTCGGGCGGGCTGCCACCTGCTGAGCCGTACCAGAGCCTGATCAGCGCGGTGACATTTCTCTCTATCCCCGGTCTGATCTTGCTGTGGGTGGTCGTCCATCAGATAACTCCAAGAGAAAAACAGGTGTTCAGCCTGGCTTCGCTGGTATTGATGACGATTTTCGCCGCACTCACCAGCATCAATCGCTATACTGCTTTGACTGTAGTGCCGCAAGCCTTGAGGATGGGAAAAATAGATGGTCTCGAGTGGTTCTTTCCGTATGGCTGGCCTTCGATCATGGCTGCGATGGAAGTGTTGGCCTGGGGTTTCTACTACGGTCTGGCCTGTCTGTGCCTGGCGCCGGTTTTTGGGAACGGCAAGTTGGAACGAGCGATCTTTTGGACGCTGATCGCCAGTGGAGTGTTCAGCCTGATTTCCACTATCGGGCAGGTGCTGAACAGTATTCCGTTAAATATGGCAGGTATTCTGGCGTGGGGGCCGGGATTTATTCTACTGCTGGTGTTATTGGCATTTTGGTTCAGGAATGACTCTCCTGAGATAAGTGACCTGTCCACCTGACCAGCCTTAAACTCCCCCCTCGACGGGGGAGTTTGTTTTCTTCTAAAAGTAGAATTACTGTATAGGAGACGAACATCATGAAAACAATAGCTCAACCGGCTGTCATCACACCCACGATCATCGCACTGGCCTTACTCGCCGTCGCAGTCGTCTTTATTGGCCTGACGGGCAAGAAAGTGCCCCTGCTTTCCAACCTGCGGGTCGATATTATCCTGCTGGTGGTCATCGGGATGGCGATCTGCACGCAAGGAGGCATTGGGCGCATCGCTGCAAGCGGGCTGTGGTCGCACCCGCTCGCGATCACCGGTTACATCTTGGGTGGTTTGATCCTGCTTATCACCCTGGCTGTCTTCGCCGGTTGGAAGCTTCCTTTCATCCAAACCGAGCAGCAAGCTTTGCTCAGCATCGCGATTCTGGCTGGGCTGAAAGTTGTAAATGCCGTTATCCACAGTGTATGGAGCATGCAATGAAGACCTTGTTGATCGTACTGGGCGCGCTGATTGGATTGATTGTTCTGGGAATTGTTGTTATTGCGCTGCTGACCCCCTGGATGGACCGCTGGGGAGCAACGGATGAGGAGATTGCCGCTACCTTTCCGGGTGATGAGCTGGTGCCTGAGCCAGCCGATTTTCTCAATCGCGCCATTACCATCAATGCGAAACCAGAACACATCTATCCCTGGATCGTGCAATTGGATGCCAGGAAGGGCGGCTGGTACAGCTACACCTGGCTAGAGGCGATGGCGGGCTGTCCAATGGTCAACGCCGACCGCATTCACGACGAGTGGCAGGATTTGAAAGTGGGCGACGAAGTGCGTATGTGCGTCAAAGAGTCCGGTCCCCCGCCTTACATCGTGGCGCAGATCCATCCCAACCTGGCGATCGTGATGGGACATAAGGACAACGGTGAATGGGTCGACCTGTACCAATTTGTCATCGTTCCACAAGCAAACGGCTCTTCGCGTTTGATCGTGCGCACCCGTACGATGATGACGGGTGGGATATGGGCTGTTGTCCACCCAATTGCCTTCGTTATGGAGCGAGGCATGCTCTACGGTCTGAAGGAACGCGCCGAGCGGATGGCGGAGACAAAATAGGAAATTCAACGTGACAGTCAAGATCAATCAAGGAGTAAACAGATGCGCGTGCAAGGTGACAGTTTGATCTCTCGCACTGGCCTGAAGCCAGATGCGCTTAACGGCCAGACTGCGCTTGTCACCGGCGCAGGGGGCGGAATCGGCTATGAAGCAGCCCGCGCGTTTTTATGGTTGGGCGCCAGGGTGATTATTGCTGAGATCGACGAGCAAAAGGGCAGGCGAGCCGCCGAGGCGCTTGGTGCGGAATTTGCCCCGGATCGGGTGTTGTACGTGCCCACTGATGTTGGTGATGAGGACAGCGTGCTCAACCTGTACAAACAGGCAGTACTGCGCTTTGGGAAGGTGGACATTGTGATCAATAATGCCACCATCGCCCGCCTGGGACTCGTCAAGGACGTGCCTATCGAAGACTGGGATGCCAGCTACCAGGTCAATCTGCGGGGGCCGGTGCTGCTGGCGCGCACTTTTCTGCCGGGCATGCTGGAGCGCAACTACGGCGTCTTTGTAAATGTATCCTCTACTGGTACGGCATACATGGGCGCATACGAAACCTTCAAAGCAGCGCAGGTGCACCTGGCGAACACGCTGGATGCAGAATTGGAAAACAGCAATGTAGCCGCATTCACGGTTGGACCTGGGCTTGTGCCGACGGATACGGCGACTGCGGCAATTGAGAAGCTGGCGCCGTCCATGGGCATGACCCCGGAGGAATTCTTCGAGCAGAATGCGGCTGCTGTACTTACTGTGGAAGAAGCCGGTGTGGGATTTGCGGCTGCAGTTGTGCTGGCGGATCAGTTCCGAGGCCAGGAGATATCCTCCATGCAGGCGCTGAAAGCTGCAGGGCTTTTTGCTGGAACGGAGAGCGAGTCTGGAGAGGCGGACTTGAGCAGTGTTCAGGCAGAGCAGGCTTTGGCTCTTTGCAAGGCTGTACGCAATACCCTGGCAGAGCAGGCTGAAGGATGGAAATCGCGATCGCTTTTCGAGCGCCAATGGGTGCTGCGAGATTTCAAAAA
>JBGSTO010000584.1:0-4673 GCA_041736465.1 Anaerolineales bacterium
GCCGCCGCCCGGCTCGTCGACGATCACGCTGTCGACGGCGGCGTCATTTTCAGGGCTAGCCAGCCGGCGGTTGATGAGCACGACGGCGGGCAGGCGACCGATGATGTCGAGCAGGATGTCTTCATCCAGGCGCGAGCTGCACAGGATCAGGCCATCGACGCGCTTTTCTTCCAGAGATTGGATCAGTGCGATTTCGCGCTGCGAATCTTCTTCGGTGTTTCCCAGGAAAACATGGTAGCCCTGCTGGTTGGCGAGGTGCTCGATGCCGCGGGTGACTTCTGAGAAGAACGGGTTGGAGATGTCTGGGACGACCAGTCCCAGGGTGAGGGTTTTTTGGGTGGCGAGGCTGCGGGCGATGCTGCTGGGGCGGTAGCCCAGGGATTTGATGATCTCCAGCACGTGCAGGCGGGTGCCATCGCTGATGCCTTCTTTGCCATTGACCGCCCTGGAGACCGTCATGATGGAGACGCCAGCCTGGTGGGCGACATCTGCCATGGTGATGCGGTTGGACAAGCAAACCTCCTAGTTGGTGCAGCCCAATCGTACCCGGTGCATCAGCGACCGTTCGTTATCGCTAACGTTAACGCTAACGCGAGGATACCGGAAATGTGGGTGGATGTCAAGTTAAAGAATCGTGACACCTGACCCCCTTTCCCGGGCGATGCACCGCATCGCTTCGGGAAGGGGGGAGATGACCAAAATGGCGATGGATGGAATTGAATCGCGCGGCATTGAAGGATTGAGGTGGTTTCCGGATTGTGTTAAACTCAGCGAATGAACTCCATCGTCACTTCCATTTTCTATGTTTCCACCCTGTGCATGTGAACGCATCCCCATCCCCCAGGCTAAAAATAATTCATGCAATTGTGGCGCTCGTTCTGGCGATTGTGACCGTCTACCAAATCGGGCTGAACTACCAACCGGCAGTTCGAGACCTGATGCGAATCCGTGCCAATATTGGCCGGGATGGGTTGTGGCGCAGTGCATATTTCCATCGCAACCTGCGCTTTGCGAGCTTCGTCGATTTCCTGCTGGCAAATATCCCCGCCGGCGCTCGAGTGGTGCTTCTGCCCGCGGAGGGCTCCGCCAACCTGCTGGACAACACGCCGATCATGCAGTTTTTCCTTGCCCCACGCCATGTGTTCAACTGCACCGAAGACAGCTGCCTTTCGAACATCAACGCCGCGAACACCGTAATGGTTTTGAACTCTGCAGCACAACAAGCCGGTTTGCCAGCGGGCGCCCGAGTGCTTGGCTTCGATGAGGGGTGGAGCCTGGCGCTGTTGGATCCGACAATATCTCCATCCGGCACGAGACTGCCCGTTTATGAGTCACTGGCGGCTTTTGCAGGCAGCTTGGCGCTGCCGCTGCTGTGGCTGGTTTTGCTGTCTGCCAGCGGAGCGTTGATCGTGCGAGGCACCCTGCCGGATTTACAGGCGAGCCTGCTGCTTGCGCTTGGCTCAGGTTTCAGCCTCGGTGCGCTGACTCTTGGCCTGGCGCTGGGATGGATGGTTGGACTGCCGCTGGCATCTGCGACTGTGGTTTTGCTCTCCCTGGGCCTGATTTCCTGGGCTGGCGTGAGCCTGGCTCGCTGGCGGCCCGGCCTGTCCGGCATGTGGGTTGGCTGGTCGCGTAGGATGGATCCGTGGCTGGTGGGGATCATTGTTCTGGGAGCTGTCAGTCTGGTGCTGTCCATTGGGCGCGGCTTTTCCGCTACCGACGAGGTTTTGCTGTGGGGCGCCAAAGGGCGCGGTCTGGCTGCCACCGGCGATCTGGGTCAGATCACCGGCTGGGGAACAAACACAGTCTCCTACCCATTCCACATCCCTGTTTTGATCGCCGCCGGCGAACTGATTTTTATGGATGGGTTGGCGGCATATAAGATCATCCCCCCGCTCTACGCTATGAGCCTGGCGCTGCTGATGTATGGTTTCCTGCTCCGATGGGGCACGCGGCGAGCCCTTGCCGGACTGGCTACACTGGCAGTTCTCACCTCGCCACTGTGGTTCCGCCACGCAACGCTGGCGTATGCCAACCTCCCACTCGTTTACGCGCTGGCAGCCGCCGGTCTGCTGCTGGTGGATGGGTTTGCTGCGCCGGATAAACCAGGCAGGCAGCGGCAGTTACTGCTATCAGGTGGATTTTATGTATTCGCAGCGTGGACGCGCCCGGAAGGTTGGATCCTGGGCCTGAGTATGATCGCTGCTGTCTGGGCAGCCGCTTATTGGAAGCGACCACAGCCGGATGCGCTGAAGGAGCGGGTGCAGCGCCTGGCCTGGTTGGCAGCGCCGCTGCTGGTGTACGGCATTTTCTGGTCCCTGCTCCAGGCTTTCGCTTACGCAGGTTTCACCAACAAGTCGAACTTGATACCGGCAGCACTCGCAGCTCTGGCAAAAGGCAACCTGCATGAGGATGCGCTGGTCTATCTCCTGCGATCCTTCTTTGAACGGCTATTCTCTACCAGCAGTTGGGGATTGTGGGGATTCGCCCTGGTTCTCTGCCTGGCTGTTGGGCTGGCGCGCAGCGGTAGAAGCTTCCGGGTTGCGGCGCTCGGGCTGGCTGGGGTACTTAGTTCAGCCGCTGTGATGGGCATGTATTATGTGACTTCCTATGATCCGGTCAAGGATCTGAGCTGGTGGGTCAGCTCAGGCCTGGACCGCATGCTCATGCCTGGTTTTTTACTGCTATGGTTGGCGGGGATGGCTGGCATCTCCGGCGACGGTCCAGATGGCGGGGGAAAGCCTACCTGATTTTTTTGACGACTGCCAGCACCGCGCCGCGGCGCGCAACCTGATTAACGATGGGATAGTCCACGTACAAGGTGCGATCCTTTTCGTGGCGGGAGCTGAGCACGGCATAAGTTTCCCCCTGCAGATCGACTTCTCCGGCTTTGCGAAACTCGATGATCTGCAAATCGGACCGGATATAATGCGCGACTATATGATCAGGACCCCAGACGATCACGTTGGCATTCGCACTCGCGTGTTCGTTGAGGTAGAGGGCGGCCTCCCGGTACGAGGTTGCCCAATAATCGGTTTCGTACTGCCGGAATGCCCCCGATACACCGCCTGCCAGCGAGTTGTAGTAGATATAGCTATAGGGATGCAGTTGAACGATGGCTGCCAGATTGGGCATGAGTACTGCCGCCAACAGCCCGTAGCGCAGCCAGGGGCGGCTAATCAAGCGAAACATCCCTTCAAGTGCAAGCCCGCCATATAAAAATACCGGCGGCAGGATAAACATCAGGTGGCGGAAATTATCGTAGGTGTTTGGGGTCAACGCTACGAAGCCCAGCACCGGCAGGAAGAACCATGCTGCCAGGATTGCGTACCAGACTCGCTCGCCCTCCCCGCGCCAGATCCGGTACAGCGCCACACCCAGCCCGGCGAAGAAGAGTAGGAGGGTTGGCTCGCTCAACTGAATGGCAAGCAGCGTGGGGAGGTAGTTGGCGGGCAAGGAGTCCAGCGGGTATTCTATTCCGCCAAACAGCACCTGCCCTTCCCAGGTGAAATTGGCAGCAGACGACAGGCTCCTCGAAAACGCCCGCCAGGGTGCGTTCCATAGAGCCGGCCAGGCAGCGTAAGTCACCAGCAGCGCTACTGTGATATAAGCCGCCAGCGGGACGAACGCCCGGACACCCCTGCGAGACAGCAGATACAGCGCTACCATCCCACCTGCAAGCGGGCCGAAGAAGCGGATCGAGGTCGTGAACCCCAGCACGATACCTGCCAGCAGCAAGGCGGGCACCCCCAGCGATTGCAGGTACCTCCTGAACACCGGTTTAACCCCGGTTTCCCAGGCACGTTCTGCCGAACGCGGCAGGAGACGGCTGAGCAGAAGCAGGGTGAGTGCCAATGCGAGCAGCGCAGTTCCCAGGCTTAATGGGATGTAGAGCGCCATGGCCTTCTGTACGTATAGCTCGACCGGCAGGCTGGCTTTATTTGAGGCGAGCTGGTCGAAAATTTCTCCTAGCAGCGTACCCGGCTGTGCATGGTAGGCTGCGAAGATTAAATTGGCAATCCAGCGCTGTAAGGCGGAGCGCGCCAGCAGTGGGAAGAAACCGGCAAGCATGATCAGACCCGCAAGCACCCAGCCGGCGGCGCGCCGGCCGGTGGGCGAGGCGAGATCGGCATGCAGTATTTGCCGCCAGTTCGATTGCAGCATCGGGAGGGTGGGTTGAGGTGCAGCTTGAGTCTGGGGCTGGCTCTCCAGCTTCCGGATCATCCATAAACCCGACGATACGCTTGCCAGGAAGAATGCCATCAAGGGGATATCCTTTGGGTTGATGAAGGCGTGGCCCCACAGCAGCGGCTGAGTGCTGAACAAGAGCGTGGCGCCGGTGGCTGCCGGACGGCTTACCAGGCGCCGCGCCAGATCATATAAACAGAAAATCGCCAGTTGGAAGCTCAGGAAGTGCATGAAATGCCAGCCGTCGATCGACAGCCAGCCCGTGTTCAAATTGCGCAGAAGCTGCGAGCCGAGCAGCGCAGTGATGACGTAGAATGGCCCCTTGTCATCCTTCAGGAAGGTGGCTTCGCCCCGGTACGCGGCCAGGGAATCCTCGGCATAGCGCTGGCGGAGCTGCTCATCCCAGGATTCGCCAAAATCGGTGACGATCAGGCTGCCGATGGCGAGGTTTAGGAGTATGATCACGAAAACGGGGAAATAGGGGT
>JBGSTO010000377.1:0-1615 GCA_041736465.1 Anaerolineales bacterium
CGCAGGACCCCGGCAGCGCTGGGCGGGCGCAAGACCCCGGCATCGCTGGACGGGCGCAAGACCCCAGCATCGTTGGAAGGCAAAAGGATCCCTCCGGCGGCGCTGGCAGCCCCGATCGCGGCGCAGGCGGCTTCCTTGAGCCTGATCGACGGCATGATCATCCTGGCGCTGGCAGCCCTGCTGATTGTACCCGTCCGCAAAAACAGCCCGGCCCGCAAGAACAGCCCGGCTGGCAACTGATCCCACCGGTAGAAGCGAATGCCCCTGCGAAGATAAGATGCTCTTCGCAGGGGCAGTGCGGTATAAAAAAGCACCGAAAAGCGTGGGGCAAGCAAAGGGAGTTGGCAGGAGATTGCGAGACCAAAACAGTACGCCGGTCTCTTAAGAAACAATGACCCGGCGATGCGGCCTGGCAGGCACTCCAGACTCGCGCAGCGGGCGGCATTCGCTGGAGATAGAAAACAACGGGCTGAAGATGCGGCGGCGATTGCGCAGCATCCGGCTGGAGAGCGGTGCGCCCGGAGCGAGTCGATTTAGCCGGATGCTTTGCCCCTACGTGGCGACGACAGGTGGCAGGAGATTGCCACGACCAGGGCTGAGAAGAGCGCTTCAGCATCAGGCGGGTAAAAACCACCCGACGCCGGTCTCGCAATGAAAGTCAAGAGCAATGAAGTGTGTTCGAGAGAGGTTGGCAGATGTCACAGAAGACCAAACGCATCCTGAGCATCCTGATCCTGGCCGGGGCGGCGGCCTGGTTTTTTGGTTTACGCGGCTGGGCGCTGGAGCGGCTGGCGAGCGGCGGTGAATTGTTTGCGGCGCTGCGCCAGGGCTACCGGGGGCCGGTGGATGATGTGGAGCGGCTGGAGCAGGCGCAGGGGCGGCCTTATTCGCTGGTGGAGCTGAGCGCGCAGTTTGGCAAGCGGCAGGGGGCAACCGGCGAGGTGGAGCCGGGTACGGCTGAGCCGGTAGCGGCAGGGCAGGGGGCGGGTGGTGAGGTGGGGCTGGGAGCGGCGGGTGAGTTTCTGCCGGGCGCCGGAGCGGTGAGCGCCGGTCTGCAGGTGGGCGAGGTGACCGGCTTCTGGGTGTCGGATGGGGCGGTGGGGGAAGCGTACCGGGTGACGGCCACGCTGCGCTACGTTGGCGAGCACACGTTGATGTACGTGGACGAGAATGTGACGGTCGAGCAGCAGGCGGTGGAGCAGGCGGCGCGTGATTTCGAGACGAGCATCTATCCGCAAAGCCTGGCGCTGTTTGGACAGGGGACTGCCAGCGGAGCGGATGGCGACCCGCGCCTGACGATCCTGCACACGCCGCTGGCGAGCGCGGGGGGCTACTTCTCGGCAGCCGACAGCGAGCCGCTGGAGGTGAACCGCTTCAGCAACCAGCGCACGATGTTCGTGATCGGCTCCGACTCGTACCTGCCGGGAGAAGAAGGCTACCTGATGATCCTGGCGCACGAGCTGCAGCACATGCTGCACGCCGGCTATCCAGCGCAAAGCCCGGCGTGGTTCAACGAGGGGCTGTCGATGCTGGCGCAGGATTTGAACGGTTACGTGGATGACGAGCTGGCGCTGATCTACCTGGCGAACCCTGACCTGGGGCTGACGGATTGGTC
>JBGSTO010000589.1:0-2404 GCA_041736465.1 Anaerolineales bacterium
CGGAGGCAAGGAAACCCACCTGCATGTGTTCGAGGACACGCCGGGGGGTGTGGAGGCCGTGCTGAGCGCCGCGCAAGTGCTGCGGGATGCGGGTTTCGAGGTGCAGGCGCACGCCTGGGGCATTGCGCGCCAGGAGGATAAAGTTGAGGCGCTGAAAGCGCAGGGCGCCGGAGTGCTGGAGACGACAGAAGCAGCAGTGAACGCCGCGCTGGCTCATCGAAATTAAAAAAAATAATTGAAACACAAAGTGCACAAAGATTGAGCGCCAAGACCACAAAGGAAAAATAAAATATACTTTGTGATCTTTGTGCTTACTTGGTGCTCTTCGTGTTAATCTTTTCCTGTTTTTTTATAAAGACCGCCCCTAACTGCTGCACGATGCGCGCTGCGGCGCGGTGACCCGCCTGGCAGGCCTTGAGCAGATCTTTTTCCCTCAACCAGCTTGCCAGCAGACCGGCAGCAAAGGCATCGCCCGCGCCGGTGGTGTCGACCACATTTTCCAGCGCCAATGCCGGGATCCACTGCCGGCGGCTGGCGCCGTCCAGCGAGGCATCGCAGTCCAGCCAGCAGCCCTTGCCGCCGGCTTTCACCACCACTGCCCTGCTTCCCAGGCTGCGCAGGTATCCGGCGGCTTCTTCCGGCTGCACTCGCCCGGTGAGGATGTGCGCTTCGGCGTCGTTGCACAGGAACAAATCCAGGTGCGGCAGGCAGGGCCAAAGCGCCTGCGGCTGCTGCATGCGCGGCGAGCGCACCACATCCAGGCTGGTGAACAGCCCCACGCCTCGCGCGGCTTCCAAAGCCGCGGGCAGGCGCCCATCCAGCAGACCGGGCAGCACGAAAAATCCGGCGATATGCAGCACCCCCGCTCCCCATTCCACCAATTCGGCGGGGTCCAGATCGTCCACTGTCAGAGTGGCGTTTGCACCGGAGGTGTGAATGAAGCGCGGCTGGGCGTCGCTGTCCACCAGACCGACGCTGGTGCCGGTGGGTTTGCCCGGGATGCGCTGCACGCGGCTCACGTCCAGCCCGGCGCGCTGCCAGTAGCGCTGGATCAAAAACGCCGCGTCATCGTCGCCGCTGTGAGCGATCAGGGCTGTCTCGATCCCCAGGGCTGCCAGCCCTAAGGCGGCATTCGAAGCACAGCCGCCGGGTGAAACCACGACCTGCTCGAAAGCCAGAGAGGCGTGGCGGGGCACCTCATCCACGGTCTTACAAATGATATCCAGGGTGACATTTCCGAAAACGGCTGCTTTCATGCGCTTACCTGGTGAAAAAACATGTTCCCTCCAGGAGATGGGAGGGAACACGGAGCATAAACAAACACTTGTGAATGCTTAAATTACACGGCTCTCAACCCCACCGCCGGCTGGAGAGATTAATAATCGTCTTCATCGAGCCAGATGTCTTCGTCCTCTTCTTCCTCCCCTTCTAAATCTTCCCATTCATCCAGCTCTTCTTCTTCATCTTCCCATTCGGCTGCCTCATCCACGTCGTCAGAACGCTTATAAGTCATGCAGCCCAACTCAGGGTCGATTTCGATGGCCGCGGCGCCGCAGTATCCATCGTCTATCAGTATGCAATCCGTATAATGGCAGCGGATGCGGGGCATTTAAACCTCCTAAAAACGATTCTCAATCCTCAAACAGCCAGGCGTCTATCTCTGCGCCGGACGGCAGTGATTTTACCCCAGAAGGGATTAAAAGCAAAGCATTCGCCTGAACTAAAGAACGTAAATTTCCTGATCCCTGGTGACCGGTGAGGCGCGCCGAGCATGCACCTGCATGGCAGGTTACGATGCCGCGCAGGTAGCTTTCGCGACCATCTGACTCGACAGCTTCGGACAAATTGGCTCGGATCATACGCCGTGGGCGCACAGGCAAGCCTGCCATGTGCTGCAGCGCCGGGCGCACGAAGACCTCGAAGCCGACGAACGCCGAAACCGGATTCCCCGGCAGTCCGATGAAAGGGATGCGGCGGTACTGACCGCAGGTAAACGGTTTTCCAGGGCGCATGTTGACGCGCCAGAATTCAAGGTGACCGTTGTGCTCCACCACGCTGCGCACAAAATCGAATGCGCCCACGCTCACGCCGGCGGACGACAGCACCAGGTCTGCCTGCTGTTCGACTGCCTGGTCCAGGCAGCGGCGGATATCGTCTTCTGTGTCCTGGGCGATGCCGGAATTAATGGCTTCGCCGCCGTAGTGCTGCACCAGGGCGGTCAGCGCAGGGGTGTTCGAGTCGTAGATCTTCCCCGGAGCCAGCGGGGCGCCTGCCGGCAGCAGCTCGTCTCCGGTGGAAAGGATCGCCACGCGCGGGCGGCGGTACACCGGCACCTGCGGAATTCCCAGCATGGCAATAAAGCCCAAATCCTGCGAGCGCAGGCGCTGCCCCGGCTCAAGCACCA
>JBGSTO010000389.1:0-5890 GCA_041736465.1 Anaerolineales bacterium
GCATTTTTGTACAGGTAAGGACTCGTGGTAACGGCGATGCTTTCGGGTTCGCCGCCAAGGGCGTGGGTGGCGGCTGCCACTGCCAGGCTGATGCTGACAGGGTCTGTACAGCCAATGGTACGATCTATCTCACCGCGTAAGGCACTGATGAGCAGCTCAGTATCCATATCAATTTGCCTGGATAATATTTCGCATCTGGTCGTTGACAGGTGAACAAAATTATGCTATTTTGTTTCTACAACTTTCTTACAGTTTGTAAGTAAGTGTTCTCATTATAATCCATCCGGCATTCACACAAGTAAATTGGCTGAGCATGAGGTATCGATCATCTTATGAAACCAGGCCATCCAAAACAGTTGTATACCATCAGCGCTTCCGATATGCGTTTGATCAATCGGTCAGCCATATTGGAATACCTGCGCACCAATTCCCCCACCTCTCGCTCGGAAATCTCCAATGTGCTGGATGTCAGCCTGCCAACTGTGATGCGCGTCGTTGACGACTTACTCGCTGAAAACCTGGTCGTGAATGTGGGTGAAGGTCAATCGACCGGAGGCCGCCGAAGAGAGCTGCTGACCTACAACAAAGATGCGTATACCGTTATTGGTATCGACTTGGGCGGCACCAAGCTGTTTGGCGCCTTAGCCAATATCGGTGGAGAGATTAAACACCAGGTATCCGTAGAACAGCACGGCAGCTCTGGCGAGGAATGCTACCAACTGGTAGTTGAAATGATCGAGCAGCTGCTGCGCTGCCAGCCCGCAAATCAACCTGTGCGCGGCATTGCGGTGGGAGCGCCTGGAATCACACGAAACACAGAAGGCATTGTGGAATGGGCGCCCAGCCTGAACTGGCGCAATTACCCGCTCAAAAGCAAGCTTGCCGGTGTATTCAACCTGCCGGTCTATGTAGACAACGATGTTAACCTGGCGGTATTGGGTGAACATTGGTTTGGCACGGGTAAAAATGTTCGGAATATGATCTTGATCAGTATCGGTACGGGGGTTGGTGCAGGGCTCATCCTGGACGGCATGCTCTACCGCGGGCACTCTCACTCTTCTGGCGAAATTGGCTACTTACTCCCAGCAGTAAATGCCCTTGGTAAAACGTACGATCAATTTGGAGCTCTTGAAACCCTGGTTTCAGGTCTTGGAATTGTCGAAAATGCGCGCCGGCATCTCGCCAGCCTGAAGCCTGGAGGCAATCATTCAGACCTGACCTCCGAAGATGTATTCAAAGCTGCCCGCAATCATGAACCCTGGGCCGAGAAGACGATTAGCGAAACCGTAGATTATCTGGCCCTTGCGATTGCCAACATCAATGCTTTGCTAGATCTGGAGTTGGTCGTGTTGTCCGGAGGAGTAGCGCGTTCTGCAGATCTGCTCTTAGAACCCATCATTGACCGTATCAACGGCACGATTCCCCGCACACCGCGCATTGAAATATCACGCCTGGGGCGCACATCAGCGGTGATGGGCGCCATCGTTTTAGTCATTCATGCCATCGATGAATACCATATCGTACGTAAACTATCTTAAGCCAAGGTGATCGATATGTATCAAGATTTGCACGTGATCGATTTTCACTCGCACTTTCCAACCCAAAAACCCTGGTTTGCTGGCATGATGCCGGATCAACGACAGGAAACCATCGCCCGCATAGGCGAACGGCGAGCCAAGATCGCGCAACAATATGCCCAGGCATATAACCGGAAGTGGCGCATGGAATGGGACTTTGAGTCAGGGGAGAGCAATCCACCGGACGATATGACCCAGGCCGATCGCTGGCAAGCCGAGATCGAACGCTACGGGCTGCGAGCAGTTGCTTTCGTCACCGGCGGCGGCAATGATAACCTGGCACAAGTTGTTGCTCGCCATCCGAACACTTTTATCGGCTTTGCCCATCACTACCTTTTTGCACCTGATGCCGCGCAGGAGCTTAAGCGAGCGGTTACCGAATTAGGTTTCAAAGGTTACAAGCTGCTTGCTCCTGCGCTCGACCGGCCTATCGAGGACCGCGCAGCATATCCCGTCTGGGAGATGTGCGCCGAGCTAGATATCCCGGTGTTGATCCATTTTGGAGTCCTGGGCAGCGGAGGCGGTATCGGCTGGCATGAGAATATCAATCCCCTCAAGCTGCACAATGTCGCCAAAGATTTTCCAGACGTTACCTTCGTTATACCCCATTTTGGCTGCGCCTGGGTGCGTGAGACACTGCAGCTGTGCTGGGCTGCAGCCAATGTTTGCATTGATACCAGTGGCTCGAATCAATGGATCCATTGGGTTGATGTCGATTGGACTGTCAAGAGTCTATTCCGCAGGTATCTCGAAACCATCGGACACGAACGCATTTTATTTGGCACCGACTCGAGCTATTTCCCACGTGGATTTGCCATCCGGTATTTACAAGATCAGATACGGGATCTGCGTGAGCTTGGACTCTCGCACGACAGGCTGCAAAGCATCTTCGGCGGCAATGCAGCGCGTTTGTTCAAGCTTGAATTAGGAGGTTAGGCCGCTCAGCGGTGGCTTCACCGCAGCCCGGCTTTTCCACAGTGTATTCGGCAATTGGTCGTGTTATCCGGTTATTTTTACCATCACCAGAAGGTGAGGAGGTGATTATCAGGCAAAATGTCGTAACTTGTGATCTGTCTGCTGATCTGTGCTAATTCGGAACACCTAAATGAATGATGGAGGAGAGTGCCTTATGTCTCGCAACAAAACGTTCTCGGTATTGCTCACTCTGCTGATCACTGCTACTTTGATGTTAAGCGCCTGCCAGCCACAACCGGCGGCAGCGCCTGAGCAGGTGATCGTCACCCAGGTGATCGAGAAGACAGTGGAAGTCCCCGTAGAGAAGATTGTCGAGGTCGAAAAGACCGTCGAAGTTGTCAAGGACGATACCATCACGATTGAGTACTGGCAGTATTTCTTCGATGCCCGTGTGGATGCAATGAACCGCCTCATCCAGCAATTCGAAGCTGCCAACCCGGACGTGCAGGTTATTCACAACAGCGACATCCCGTATGCCGAATTCCGTGACAAGATTGCCGCTACCGCTCCGGCAGGCGTAGGCCCCGATGTGGTATCACTCTTCTACGGTTGGATCCCGGCATGGGTGGATGCCGGATACCTGATCCCGCTGCCTGCCGACCAGTTTCCGGAAGAGATGATCAAGGAGCAGTTTGCTCCCATGGTGCTGGACAGCAAATTCCAGGATCAGTACTGGGCGCTGCCGACAGCAGTACGCACCCTGGCGCTGTTTTGGAATAAGGACCTGTTCACCGCCGCTGGACTTGATCCAGAAATCCCTCCCAAGACACTGGATGAATTTCTGGATTATGCGCAGAAGCTGACCCAGGTAGATGCTCAAGGGAACATCCTGGTGCAAGGCTTCCCGCCCGAGATGCCAGGACAGGCGCACCACTGGTTCCGCGAGATCTTACTGCGGCAGTACGGCGGCGTACCCTATTCGCCCGACAATAAGACTGTATCGTGGAACAGCCCGGAAGGCTGCCAGGCTTTCACCTACCTGAGCGACTTCGAAACGGTATACAAGACCGGCAGCAATGACCTTTACGACGGATCTACCCAGGCGTTCTTACAAGGCAAGGTGGGTCTGCATATCGACGGCTCTTTCCGCATCGGTTCGATCAAGGCAAATGCGCCAAACCTGAACTACGGTGTAGCAGAACTACCTACGGGTCCGAACGGTGAGATGCACAATTTTGGTTCCTATTGGACCCATGGCATCACTAAAAAAGCTGCCGAAGATCCCCGCCGCCTGGATGCCGCCATCCGGTTCATGAAATTCATCACCACAGCAGAAGCAGGCACCCTGTGGGTGGGCAAGACGGGTGAGCTCCCCGCACAGCTGACAGCAGCAAGCGATGAAGCCTTACTCAGCGATCCGATTTTGGGCCCCTTCGCCGCGGCGTTGAGCTACTCGCATGCCACATTCTTCGTCGATGAAACTCAGCAGCGCCAGTTCCTCATTGACGCTTACGATGCTATCCGCCTGACCAGTGCTGATCCGTGCCAGGCTTTGAACGATGCCGCAGTCCTTGAACAAGAATTACTAGACCAGTTCTGGGCGAATCACTAGACTGTGTGCCGGTTGTTCTTTAGCAATCTGCACGCAGTGTATTGAGCAGAAGCTGCTGTGCCTGGACAGGTGTCCAGGCACAGCAGCACCCGAATTGTCTCCAGGTTTGCCCGTTGATCGAAAGTGGAGGTAGCCCGTATGTTCAAACTCACACTGGCTCGCCGCAAAGCTATATGGGCTTATGCCTTTCTCCTCTTACCCCTCACCTTTTTCATTTACATCCGGATTTATCCCACAGTATTCGCATTCGATATCAGTTTACATGAATGGAATCCGCTGTCCGTAGAGCAAAAATACGTTGCGCTGAAGAATTATCAAACCCTGTTTACGGAGCTGGAAAAGCCCAATTCGGTCACTTCCAAGGCTTTTGTCAATACTGCCAGGTACGTGATCTTAGGGATGCCGCTCCAGCTGGTTCTGGCGCTGGGTGTTGCACTGATGTTGAATCAGATCAGCAGGCTGTCCACTCTGTTCAGGGTGATTTACTTTATTCCATTTGTTACCTCAACTGTAGCTATCTCATGGGTGTTTCGCTGGTTGTACCAGCCGCAGTTTGGTCCGCTGAATCTGTTTTTGAGTTTTATTGGATTGCCCCAGCAGCCGTTTCTAAAAAGCCCCGACCAGGCTCTGTATTCTATTCTGGCAGTCGCCGTGTGGCAGGGGTTGGGGTTTTCAGTGATCATCTTTCTGGCAGGGTTGAAGCAAATCCCAGAAGTATATTATGACGCCGCGAAAATTGACGGCGCTGGTCGCCAGCAGACGTTCTTGCATATCACCTTACCACTGTTGAACAGCAGTATTGTTTATCTGGTGGTATTGCAATCGATCAGCTTTTTGCGCATGTTTGTACCGGTCCTGAATATGTCCAGTCAGGGGGATGGTGGTCCATTAAACAGCACAACCACGGTTGTGCTGCGCGTATATCGCGAAGCCTTCTCACATTTCAGAATGGGGTATGCCTCGGCGTTAACCGTCGTACTGTTTCTAATCATTTTGATCGTTACCGTGGTTCAATTGCGGGTTACGAGCCGCCAGGTAGAATATTAAGCGGCAGGACAGGAGTCTCAGCAATTATGGAAACCGCACAAGCTGTTCCGCAAACCGCTTCGATACCGCCGGCTGAGCCACGCTATGCCAGCGCCAGCCGTGAAGATTTTATTGTACGGTTGATCTCTTATTTATTGTTGGCAATCGGTGGCATCACGATGGTAGTGCCTTTTGTGTGGATGATCGCTACCTCGTTCAAGACAGCTGCCGAGATTTACCAGACCGGTTTTTTCCCCCAGTCCTGGCAGTTTCAGAATTACCGCGAAGTGATTTTCGGCACAGAGTTTCCAATCTGGTATCTAAACTCATTTATTGTAGCACTGGTCAGCACGCTCTCGGTGGCTTTTTTCGATTCGCTGACCGGCTATGTCTTTGCGAAGTATAAATTCCCTCTGAAAAATGTCTGGTTCTTGTTGATCCTCAGCACGTTGATGGTGCCAACCGAAATGTTGATTATCCCCTGGTACATCATGTCAGCCAAAGGAACGTTTGGCATCACCTGGGTGGACACCTATTGGGGAATCGCCTTTCCGGGCTTGATTACTGCCTCAGGGATATTCTTGATGCGCCAGTTTATGCAGGCAGTGCCGGATGATCTCCTGGACATGGCGCGCATCGATGGGGTAAGCGAGTTTGGCTTATTCTGGCGCATCGCCATGCCGCTGAGCCTCCCTGCTGTAGCCGCGCTGTGCATCTTTAACTTCCTGGGAAACTGGAATGCCTTCCTGTGGCCTCTGAT
>JBGSTO010000390.1:0-9174 GCA_041736465.1 Anaerolineales bacterium
CGGCTCCGCCAGCCCGGTGCGCACCAGCGCCTCGGCGCCGGCAGCGATATCCGCCTGCTCGCGCCCGCCCCATCCATCTTCCTTGATCGCCTCGCGGAACTTTAGCCCAAAGCCTGTGCTGCCGCGATAGTTGACGTCCAGCACGTTGAATCCCTGCTGAACAAAGTACTGGATCTGAGCGTTCAAATCATCTTGCGAGTGGTAAGATGGCCCGCCGTGGACGTAAATTATCGCCCGTTTCGGATTCGGGTTCGCCCGGTACAGCCAGCCCTGGATCTGCAATCCGTCCACCGAGTTCCAGTGGAACGACTCAGCCGGGGCCAGGTCGGCGGGCTGCAGGCTGGTAAGCTCCCACACCCGGGTGAGCGAAACCAGGTCTTTCGCCGAGCGCGCCTCTTCGGTGAAGCGCACCACCTCGGTGGGCCAGGTGGCGGAGGAGTACAGCCCGATCCAGGCGCCATCCGGCGTGCGCCCCAGGGGCAGCAAGTTGCCCGGCAGGGAGGGGAAAGGCACCAAAACGCCCTGCCCATCGAAATAGCTGGCGCGGTGCCCCGCCTCCACGATCTCATCCACAATGATGGTTCCATCCGGTGAGACCAAAGCGCTTTCGATCGAGCGCGCCGGGTCGTCCAACAGCCAGCGCAGCTTCCCGCTGGGCCAATGATAGACTCCCACGCTCTGGTGATCCTGCTTGCCCTTGCCGGTCGATTCGCTCAATACCAGCACGTTCTCGCCATCCGGGAACCAGCGGGCAAAGGTCTTGGCTTCGTCACCGAAGTTGAGGATCTCCCGGTCTTCACCGCCCTCGACGTCCACCAGGTGGAACTGCCGCCCGGCGGGGTGCCGGTCCTTGCGCGAGCACAGCAGGTGCGTGCCTTGCAGGTTCAGGCTGCTGAACTGGTAATCCGGCTTTGCCGGGTGAGTCAGGGCATGCCGTTCACCGCTTTGCAAGTCATGGCGGTATAAACGGGTTGGCTCGATGATCTGGCCGGTCTCAAAGTCATAATTTGCCCCGTAGAATATCGTCTTTCCATCCGGATGCAGGTAGCCGCCGCGGATGAAGAAGGGCGGGCGATCTTCGGTGAGCGGGATCATCTCGCCCGGGCGGCCCAAATAGACGCGGAACAGGCGCACGCATTCATCTCCATCGTGATCTTCGTCGACGATGACCGACTGCGAATCGGGCGCCCAGCTCACCAGCATGGTGGCCTCGGGGGTATCTGTCAGCGTGACCGGCGGCTGAGAGCCGTCCACCGGCACAGCGAAAACGTCCAGGTTGGCATGCCGGCGAGCCCAGACGAAAGCCACCCAGCGCCCGTCCGGCGAGAGGCGCGCATCCACAACTTTTGGCAAGCTGAGCAGCTGGCCAAGCAGATCATCTGCAGGCATAGTCACCTCCCAAATGAATTATTAACTTACTTCAGGGTCGAATCCGGTTGAACAGGCGCTCCGCCAGCAGCTGCATGGCGTTGATCTCCTGGGCGCTGGCATCCTGGCTGCCGCGGCCGATCAAGGCGATATAAGAGGTGAACGGTTCTTCTTCAGTGGACAGGAAGACCTCGCCGTCGAAGCTGTCCAGGCGCGTTACCCAATCCAGCACCTGAGCCAGCTCGCTGCTGTTCAGGCGCGTGCTGCCCAAATCACGCTCTGTGCCCCGGCAGGTCGAAGCGCTGGCTTCTGCAACCCGGCTGCTGATCAGGTAGATGCGCAGGGTATCACACACCGCTTGTGCGCCGCCTGTGCGCTGCCAGGTGAGCACAAGCTCGTTCTCCGTCGTGGGGCGGTTCTCGATGTGCGGTACAAGCCAAAATCCGTCCGCATCTCGGAAGCGTCCGTTGTTGCGCACACTGAGGATAAAGTTAACCGCCTGCCCCGCCAGGGGTGAGATGTCCAGGCTGATGAGCCTGGTATCCTCATCGTCCACCTCGCGCCAGGAGCCCAGGTTGCGCACCGAGCCATCCGGCAGGCGGTAATCCAGGTAAAAGCTCAGATCGCACAGCGGGCTGTTCGCCAGGCAGCCGATCTCGGCTATGAAGCGATCGCCGCCTTTCACCAGGTAAGGCGAAAACTCGCCGATAATCCAGCCAAGATCGTTGGCGCTGGGGTGCAGCCACAGGGCGGGTTCATCTTCCTGACGATCTTCCAACTCTGGCTCCGACAGCACCTGCACAAATCCGTTCTGGTCGCCCACCGCACCTGGGCAAGGCAAGGAGATGTTTTCGTTGCGCCAGGCGGCCTGGCAGGCTTCGCGGACAAAATCATAGCCGGCCCGTCCGGGCACCGGGGTACCGCTGACCTGGATCTGCACCCAAAAGACGCCCTGGGCATCGGTTCCCACACCAAACAGCTGCCCGTTGCCGTTGCGCAGCATCCAATTGCCCCGGTAGATGCCGGGCTGCAGCGGGGCGCGCAGCACTGCCGAAACGTCCACCGTCTCGCCGGGATGCACCACATAGGGCAGGGCCGTACTGGTCGCGTTCATCGCGTCCCCACCCACAAAGATCAACGAATAATCGGAGGTCCAGGTGCACGCGCCAGTGTTCTTCAGCCGCCAGGATTTGGTGAAATTTGCCCCTGGCTGCAGCGTTGTGTTATCCGGAATGGATAGATCGCTGACAAACAAGGCAGCATCACACACCGACGGGGGCGTGGGGCTGGCAGGTGGGGGTGTGGGAGTAGGGGGCAGGGTTGGCAGCGGGGTCGGCGAGACCGGCGGTGTGGCGGTAGCGGTGGCTGGCGGCTGTACGGCGATCTCTGTCAGGCGCACGACAGCGGTTTCGCCGGCAGACAGAGTCAGTTGAGCATAGACCGTGCCTGCCACTTCGGTGGCAGCCTGGTTGTAATCGGGTTGGGGAGTAGTTGGGGGATTGATCGCAGTGCAGGAGGCCAGGAGCAGCGCGCTCAGGGCGAGCAGGGCCGCAGCCAATGCTCGAGTGACTAGCCAGCTCAACCGCTCTGATCTTCGCCCTATCATCACGCAGATATTATAGCCCGAAAACTGCCCGGCGCCACACCGGATGCCTGGGCAACCAAAGACTTTCAAAGAAACGAGAATTTGAGTATATTGTGCTGCGCAGTGCCATTATCGCTGAGGCGCCAGGCGGCGCGGCAGCAGGAGCCGGTTATAGAAGCGCTGCAGGTAATAAGAAAAAATCAGCACGGCGGACCCACCCACCACGATCAAATACAGCGACAGCGCCTGGAGCGAAGAGGGCCGGTAAAGCTCAAGCAGCAGCGCCCAGATGGGCCGGTGGGACAGGTACATGAAGAACGAAGCGTAGGATAAGGTCGAGATAAACTTGTGGTGCGCCAGCCACGGACTCAGCAGCCTTGCCAGGCTCAGAGTAAAGATCACCACAGACAGAATGTATACATTAACCGCCACCAGAAGCTGCGGATCAACCCCCTGCCCCACCCGGTCTTGAACAGGAGCGAGCAGCGCCGCACCTGCGGCGAGCGCCAGCACTTTATCCAGCAAGAAGAAGCGCGTGCTGGTCAGCGCCTGAAGCCATCCCTGGCGGGCAGTGAAGAAACCGGCTAAGTAGATGAAGAAGTAATAGAAGAAGCGGCGGGCAATGAAGCCCCACTCCATACGGATCAGCGCAGCCAGTAAAAAGATGGCAACCAACACGGCAAACAGGAGCAGCGGCGAGCGGATGGTCTTGTACAGCACGCCAAACAAGACGTAAAACACCAGGATCAGCCCGATATACCACAGGGTCAGGATGGGCGACGTGAACTGCGGAGAAAACAGCATCTGCCCGCCGAGCAGGTGGATGGCGATATCCGCCGCCGAAACATCCAGCTCCAGCAGCAGGATGAACAAACCCAGGGCAGCAATGTACGGGATATAAATGCGCAGCAGCCGTGTTTTTAAAAAATCGCCGAAAGAAGATCGCTTAAGGGAAGCGATCGAGAAGTAGCCCGACATGAATACGAAGGAGCCAAGCAGCAGCAGCTCCATGTAGTGCATCAGGGGTTTCAGCGAAAATCCGAATACTGAAAAATTATAGATACCCCCGTGGTGAAACAACAGCAAAGTGATAGCCAGAGCACGCAGGATATCGAACTCAGCCACCCGGTCTCTTTCTTCCTGCGCCTTATTTGTTATTTTTTGTTCAGGGCGGTCAATTCCGCTGGTTTTCAATTCCACTTCTTCTATCCTGGTTTACCGAATGAGTGCGATTCTACCACACCGAGCGGGTCAGGTTGGGGGATGCACTGCCCAACCTGACCCGCTATGATTTGCCAGGCTGATCGAATTACTATGGCCAGGTGCTCTGGCGCGCCGGTCGCGTGGTGAGTGGGCGGCGGGAGATCAACGTCACCTTGTTTGAACCCTGGATGGGTAATGCGCTCACCAGCATCCAGCCGTCCTGCCCCATGGCGTTAAGCAGCTCCTGCACCTCCTCAGGCTTGGCGCCGCTCAAGAAGGTGCCTACCTCTTCCACGTGGTATTCCCATTTTTCCGGGGCGTTCATGCCGCTCACTCCTCAGGCTCAATTTTCTGGGCTGCCTGCGCCAGGGCAACCATACCGCCCACGCCGCCCAGGTTCATCGTATCTACCGCGCTGCTGGGAACGATCACCATGGCGCCTCGCTCCTTCAGCCCCTCGAAGAGCATGTTCATGGCGCGCAGGTGCAGGGCGGTCGGGTTGTTGATATAAGCCTGCGAAGCCTGGGCAAAAGAATCGGCGATCTGCATCTCAGATTCACCCAGGATAACACGCGCCTGGCGTTCGCGCTCGGCCTGCGCCTGGCGGCTCATAGCCTCTTCGAGGTCCTGCGGGATGACGACATCGCGGATTTCTACCGACTGCACGGTCACGCCCCAGGGCGTGGTGCGCTCGTCAATGATCTTCTGCAGATCGGCATCCATCCTGGCGCGCCCAATCAAGATGGACGCCAGGTCCATCTGCCCGATCACTTCCCGCAGGGCAGTCTGCGCCGCCCAGGCAATCGCCACGCGGTAATCTTCCACTTCCAGCGCGGCTTTCTCAGCATCCCACACCAGCCAGAACAGCACGGCGTCCACGTCCACCGGAACCGTATCGCGGGTCAGGGTCTTTTCAGCGCTGAACGGCGTTACCATAACGCGGTGATCGATCCAATTGGCAAGGGTATCCACCACGGGTACGATCCAGAACAAGCCTGGACCCACCAGGCCGCGGAACTTGCCCAGGCGCAGCACCACTGCCTTTTCCCACTGCGAGGCGATCTTCACCGCCAGCAGCAGGTAGGTGCCGATGAGCGAAAATACCACCAGAAACGGCACCGCAATGTAGGCGGAGACGCCGGCGTCATCCATCATCGCCGCGCCTACCCCACCGGCCAGGTAGAATACCGATGCCAACAGTACGGCTATCCCGCTGATGCGTGCACCAGCAGGCGCCCGCTTATCTTGTGCTTTGGATATCTTCTTGCTGTACATAGTGTCCTCCAAATAGAATTGCTTCATTCACCGGCTGGCTCGATGGTGTGACCATTCTCCTGCCAGTCCCGGAGATGTTGTTGAATCGCAGCGTTAATCTCTTCCGGCGTATAAGCCAGGCGGGCCGCTTGCTGCAGGAAGCGCCGGGTGAGCTCGTCCAGCCCTTGCTGCCGCAGACGGTTAGAGGTCTCTTCGCTGGGCGCCTCCCAGATATACGTGCCGCGCCCCTGCTGCGTGGAGATCAGCCCCGCCTCGTCCAGCAGGCGGTAGGCCCGCGCCACGGTATTGAAGTTGACCCGCAGGTCGGTTGCCAGCTGGCGCACGGTGGGGAGCTGGTCCCCGGGCTTTAGATCGCCGCCGGCGACCAGCTGGCGGATCTGCTCCATGATCTGGATATAGATCGGTTCTGCGGCGCGAAAATCAATCGAGATACGCATCGCTCAACAAACTTCCTCGTCAAATTGTATCTTTGTCTAATTGTATTATTGTATCATTGAATTAATTGTATACGTTTTTTGGGGGTTGTCAAGAGGCAATCGCCAGCAGCATCCCAGCCAGCGCATCCAGTCCGGAACTGCTCCCCCATCCGGCGATTTCAGCCACCAGCGCCTCCGCCGGCATCCCGCCGCACAGCAGCGCATCCAGCGCGGCGACCAGGCGCTCATCGGCCTGACCGGCAGCCGCGCAGGTAATAAGACTGGCAGACAGGGTCGTGGTGCGCCGGGAGGCTTCCGGCAGCACTATCCGGCTCAGCACCTCCACATCCAGAGCAGGCGCCAGCAGATCCCCCCAGCGATTGAGCGCCAGCAGCAGTCCCAGCACAAGGTCGTCGCCGGAAGGGGTGAGCCCGCGCCCGTATCCCAGGAAGGGCTGCATGCCTGCCGCAAGCGGCTCGATCTGCTGCAGGCTCAGGCCGGTTTTGATCCTATGCAGGGCAGGCAGCAGGGGGTGATCGACAGGATCGAGCGCAGTTCGATCCTGGACAGCGGCAACAAGCTGGAACATCCCCTCCGGCGAGGCTATGCGCATCGCCAACTGGCGCATCGCCTGCTGGCGCACTGCTTGCAGCCGCGCAGCGCGCCTGGGCTGCGACAGCACCTGCCCAGGGCGCGGTGGAGAGAACCATCTCAGCGCCTGGGCAGTCTGGATGCTCACACCGTGCTCGTCGAAAATGATTTCCTGAGATTGAATTGTGGCGATGGCTTTGACGGGCAGCGTCCTAAGCCGCTGCACATCACCGGAGACGTTCACTGTCAGCGGGCCGCGATAGCTCTCCAGCGATAGAAAGAACGGCTCGCCGGAGGCCAGCGCCAGGAAGGCGCCGCGCGAGATCTGCCCCACCAGCGCAGCTGCCTGGTTTTGCTGGAGCAGCAGGCTGGCAGCCGCGCCGATGCACCTGGCGATCATGCTTCCCGGAGCAGGTAGCCCATCATCATGTCTACCGGCGCCAGCTCATCCTCGCCCGGCTCAAAAACGCCGTCATCCCGGGCACAGTAGTACAGCCTCATCCAGCGCTCGATGCCGTGCTGGATGCGCTCGGCGTCGGCTTTCTGCTTGGCCTGCTCAGCCTGGAAGCGCGACACCAGCCGTTTGCGCTCCAGGAAGTAGACCAGGTAAAAAACAGCCAGGATCGCCAGCACCACCGGCAGCATCTCCGCCTGGCTGGTCAGGATGCCGTACAGGAAGAAGGGCAAGATCAGGCTGAAAGCCAGCACGGCGATATCGGGATGCACAGCGCGCATGAAGGCCTGCTTCTGAGAGGCAGGCGGCGCCAGTTTCCTGCTGAGCGCCGGCACATCCGGGATGTCAATAGACAGGGCGCGTGCTGCCCTCACACCCCCACCGGCGTCCCGCGGCGAGCCCCCGGGGGTGCGCATGCCCAGGCCCGTCAGGTACAACACGCTGACCTTTTCAACTGCATCGGTCTTACCGCACATAGGGCAGATCGCTGGTCGGGTTTGCATCGTGATCAGAACTCAAATGCCCAACTGAAAGCAACAATCCCTGCCGCGGTGGGCAGCCACCAATACGGCTGCAATGAGGTGAGATTCAGCACCTGCAGGTTGAGCAGGATGCCTGCCAGGATCGCCAGGGCGCCTGCTCCGGCAATCACCAGGTTGCGCGGCTTCGAGCTTAAAATGGAGTAGCGCGCCGCCGGGTCGGGCGAGGCGGGCGGTGATTTTTTCTTGGACTGCTTCTTAGACGGCGCGGGCGCCTGAGCGAGGCGTTTGGCGCGCTCGCGCTGCAAGATAATCAGCCGCAGATAAAAGACCAGTACAGCAACGATGACAACTGCCAACCCGGTATCGATATTCATTTTCCAGCGCTCATCCCAGATCGTAGAAGTTACGCAGCCCAGGGGAGAAATGGGCGCCCAGCCTCCCGCCAGCTGCGCCAATCGCAAATATTTGATGCATTACGATAAAAATCATGCTAAACTTATGACATCCACCATTTGTCTCGGGTGGTGAATGCCATCATAATTATTTCCAGTGCCGGTTTTTATTATACGGGTATCTTTGTCAATCGAATAGTGTTTATAAATTACAGGTAAGAGATCGGATGCGTAGATCTCTTTTTCATCCCGAAGGCCGTTGAGTGATGATCTGCCAGGATATGACACCATCAACGCTCACCCCATCGACCCCCTGCCCTGACAGACCCTGCCAGTCAGATTCCTCTATGTTTGGCAACCAATTGAATCCTTTCTACATCCACAAATCGGCAGCAGGGGAGAGGAGGTGCTGCGATCATTAGTTGATGAACGTGTATTGCTCCCCGGAAACCAATCCTATTCACCCACCCTGTTTGAGGAGAATGAGCTACCGATGAGCGCATCAACAAATACGAAAATCATGGGCTACCTGCCCCCAGATGCACCCCCCTGGGGTGCGATGATCAGCCTGGGCTTCCAGCAAGTGCTGACCATGTTCCCGGCAACGGTTCTGGTTGCCATCCTGACCAAGTTCGATGTCGGCGTGACCCTGACCGCCAGCGGCATCGGCACCATTATTGCGCTGCTGGTGTCTGGACGGCGCATCCCGCTCTATTACGGCTCGAGCTTCAGCTACATCACCGTGGTCGTGACCACCATGTCGCTGTATGCCAAGGACTGCTTCAGCGACCCCGCCACCTTCTACTGCCCGGAAGGCGTGAAAATCGTCCAGGTCGGCATCATGGGCACGGCGATTGTCGAGATCCTGGTCGGTCTGCTGATCATGCGCATTGGCAAGGAAGCCCTGGATAAAATCCTTCCACCAGTAATCACCGGCAGTGTAGCCATCGTGATCGGCATCGCCCTGGCAGGCGCCGCTCTGGGCATGGCCGGCGCAAACTGGACAGTAGCATTGATCACCCTGATTGTAACCATCGTTTTCTCTGTCTACATGCAAGGGAAAGGCCTGATCGGTATGCTGCCCATCCTGCTCGGCGCTATAGTGGGTTACATCGTGGCGGCGGTCTTCTTCCCCAGCATGATGAACTACCAGATCATCGCTGATGCAAAGTGGATCCAGCTTCCGGCTTTCACCTTCCCGGCATTTGGCGATCCGAACGCCTGGGCTGCCATCACCGGCATCGCCCTGATCGCCATCGCCACCATTCCGGAGAGCACCGCCCACCTGTACCAGATGAGCCTGTACATCGACCAGCTGGCAAAAGAACTGGGCCGCGCCCCATTGGAAATCAAGCGCCTGATCGGCTTGAACCTGGTGGCAGATGGCAGCGATGACCTGATCGTCGGC
>JBGSTO010000414.1:0-2431 GCA_041736465.1 Anaerolineales bacterium
CGAGCAGGTGGGACTGCCGCTGGCGCTGCTGTTCTGGCTGCTGGATCGCCGCCAACGGCCGCGGCACCTGATGATTGTGCACATCCTGTCGGTGCCCAAGAGGATGATCCTGCTGGACAGGTTCGGTCTGCAGCGATTCATCGACGTTTTCTTCACCTATTCGACCTGGCAGCAGAAGTTCATTCAGGAGCGCTGGAAGCTGCCGCCTGATCGGGTGGTTTTTACGCCGTTCATGGTGGATGCGGATTTCTTCACCCAGAAAGCAGCGGATGGACAGCTCCCCGAGGGTCTGGCGCCGGATGCACGCCCGACGATTTGCGCGGTCGGATTGGAATACCGCGATTATCCCACCCTGCTGCAGGCGGTGGAGGGGCTGCCGGTGCGGGTGGTGATTGCAGCTGCCAGCCCGTGGTCGAAGCGGGAGGATACGACGGCGGGGCGCAAGCTGCCGGAGAATGTGGTGGTGCGCCGCTTTTCGCAGTTCGAGCTGCGCAAGCTGTATGCCTGCAGCCGGTTTCTGGTGATGCCGCTGTACAATGTGGAGTTTCAGGCCGGCGTGACTGCCCTGCTGGAGGCGATGGCGATGGGGCGGGGGGTGATCTGCACGCGCACGCCGGGGCAGACGGATGTGGTGCTGGAGGGTGTGACCGGTGTATACGTGCCGCCTGGCGACGCTGTGGCGCTGCGGGCGGCGATCCAGCATTGGCTGGAGCACCCGGAAGAGGCGGCGCGCATGGGGGAAGCGGGCCGCAAGCGCATCGAAGCGGAGATGAGTCTGGAGAAGTACGTGGCTCGATTCAAGCAGTATCTGTAGCGCGGAGCAGGCAATCCGAAAATAAATATCCCAGACCGCCGGTGGAGTTTTCGCCGGCGGTCTGGTGCTTTTAACGACCGGCAACCTGAAATTTTATATTTTCGAGTTGGCTCTTAGAACAACAGGATGATCGCACTGGCGATCAGGAAAGGCCCGTGTGGCAATGCCATCCCGGGGCGGTATCTTCGCAGCACCAGCATGACAACCGTATAAACCAGGCTGCCAAGACCGGCAAGCAGGATGGTCAGCAGCAGACCACCCAGGATCCCGGGCCAACCCAGCAACAAGCCTATTACACCGCCGAGGGTGACATCGCCAAATCCCATCGCTTCGCCCCCCTCGATGCTGGCATTCCGCCAGCGAGCCACAACCTGCACCAGGACGATGCCCAGGATGTAGATCCCGAGCATGATGGAAAACCCGCCCAGTCCGCCGAGCAGAGTCATTTTCCAGCCATGCAGCCAGGTTCCAATTCCAATCCCAATCACCGCGCCTGCCAGGCTTACCACGTGCAGGATCAAGCGATGCTCCAGGTCGATGACCGTCACCGTGCCAAAGAAGACCAGAAGCACCCATGCCATTCCAAAATCAAGTGGGGTGGGCAGCCTGTTCCACAGCCACAAAGCCGCCGCGATTGCCCCCAGATCCACCAGCCAGCTCCGCCAGCCAATGAATTTCTGGCATACCGGGCAGCGCCGCGGCCATAGGGCGTAGCTCAACAGGGCGCGGGCGGACGTGAGCGGCGCCTTGCAGGCCGGGCAAAATGGCGCGGTAAGTTTTCTGTGGGTTGGCAGCACATCGCTCAGGTAGTTAATCAAAACTCCTGCAATCCAACCGAGCAGCAGCACCAAAAGTGTGTCTATCATGAGAATGCCCGCTGTTCTTTTACTTTACACCCGTTCTTGCAGGTACTGCAGCGGCTGGAGGTAGCGCCGCAATATCCAGTTCTGTTTGGCGTGCAGCGGCGGATCCGGTCGAAGGTTCAAGTCGGTCGCCCAGGTAGCCCCATAGGCGAGGGCGAAGTGTAAGAAGCCGCTCGCGTGACCGTGCAGCATCCCAATCTGCTCACCGATCCGGCAGCTTTCTCCAACCCGCAGGCTGCCGGTCTGGCTGAGGTGGCTGTAAACCGAAATGACCTCTGCCCCATCCACCTGGCGGTGGCGGAACATTAAGGTCTTACCCTGAGCGCAGTGGTGAGTCTCACCGATGAAGACGCACAACCCGTCTGCCATCAGGCGTACGACACTTGAAGGGCTGCTTACGCTCTCTCGCTGGGTGGGCTTGATGTAGAGATCGATGCCTTCGTGATCCTCGGGGCTGAGAAATGCATTTTTGGGGCTCCAGATTAAACCCTCTCCCATGGGATGGCAGTAAGCTTCAGCCGGACGCAAGCGCGTATTCTGAGTCGATACCTGATCCACCAGGAACCAGTACTTGCTGAGCGCTTCCCATTCATAGACTTGCTTTTGGGTATTAATCAGGGCCAGGTAATTCCAAATCAGGCTAAAATAATTCAGGATCGCTTGACGTGGAGAGGTGCCGCTGCTTAAAAACTGGCCAAAAACGAGCTGCCGCATGCGCTCGTTCTTTTCGATGAGCGCTTTTGCCCCGATCAGG
>JBGSTO010000592.1:0-11176 GCA_041736465.1 Anaerolineales bacterium
AGCCGGAGCAGGTGTGCTGGCAGCAGGCACTGCCGCGGCCTGCGGACCGGCCCGGCAGCCCGCCGCCAGTACACACACGATCAAACAGAGCAGTACGCCGCGCGACAACATAGCGCTGCGAGTGTATCAAAAGATCGCCTGCCAGTCCAGCCGGGAGTGATTTAAATCCAGATTGCAAAAGAGATCACATCGAACCCCTGGAGATCTTCTTCTCCAAGAACTCTGTGATCTCTTTTGCTATGTATCGTGGATTATGCGCCGCGCAGTTCGACGGTAAACTTGATGGCGGTGCGTACCTTACCGTCGATTTCTACATCCACGAATTCAGGGGTGAAAATGATGCTGTAACCATCCTCCGCGAGATAACTCCTTGCCAGGGCCATGGCTTTGACGGCCTGGTTGATGGCGCTGGCGCCGATAGCCTGTACTTCGACGTGTTTGTTCTCTCGAAACACGCCGGCGATGGCGCCCGCCACAGCAGAAGTGCGCGATTTGCCAGATACTTTGATGATGTCCATGGATCCATCCTCCCCGATAGTCCATCGCGCGGACCTTTTGGGCTGGTTCATGCCTCACGACCACGATACCCAAAATTATTGTACAAGAATTTTGGTGTGTGCGCAACAGGCATTCGTTCATTTCATGCACCGGGTGCGCGAAAATATTGACATTCTAATCAGCAAGAAGCCCGCCCGGCAGAGCGGGCGGGCTGATCAAGCGGGATCTCGGACGTTTTCTTTCCTTTAACGTTGGATAAACGGAATGTAGACCTGAACCTTCAACAGCTCTGGGTTCGCCTCGAGCAAGGCCTGGTATTCTGCCCACGCGCCGGCATCCGGCAACGCTTCCTGCACAAGCTCGGTGCTCGGCAAGGTGTAGGTGGCGCGAAACACCATAACCACGAAGGCAAAGATAGCCTCACTGGCTTTGAAATTACAGTGACCATAGCGGCGGACGGCGACGTTGACAAAGCGCAGAGCAGTGCCTGCCTTAAGGGTTTTAACTCGATAGATTAGCTCGTGCCAGTACGGGATGATGGGGTCGTTTAGCGTGTGCAAGCCAACCAGGGGTGCCCGTATGTAGCCGTTTGTCGTATAGTTCGAGCCGATCTCGTTCAGCGCGGCAGGATCGATGGCGTAGTCGGGGAGGTCGATCAGCGTGCCGTCTGGATCGTAGAATACACGCCCGGTATTGTCGTACGGCGAACCCAGGTTGGTCGATAGATCTACATACGGATCGCCAGATAGCTCCTGGCGGCCTTCGTTGGTAGCCAGGATGTTGTATCCCAGAATGCCAAGCGTGGATAACCCGACGGATGTCTCGAGATTCAGGGGATCCAATGGCGCCTGGCTGACTGTGATCAACTTCATCGCCGCGGTGGGATTACTCGCCAGGGCCTGGAGCACGGCAGCCTGTAGAGGTCCAGGCTGAGACGGCTGCGGCTGGGGCATGGGTGTGCTCCAGGCAGCGATCACATCCGGGGAAATGTTGATGGCAGGGTTGCTCACCCCCAGGGGGTTCAGATTCACACCTGGAAAGTAATGGTCGAAGAGCAGGCGAAAATCGCCCCAATAGGCCATCTGGCGGACGAAATCACCCACCGGGCCGCATGCCGACAGGCCGCCGCTAAATGCGCGCTCCAGACTCTGGGCATCTTTCTCCATCGCCAGGGTGGTAACCAGCCCGCCCTCGGAGACTCCGGTCAGGAACACCCGCCGGGTGGTCGGGTAGGCCTGTTTGAAGACGCTGGCCAGGTTGAAGACCGCGTCGATGCCTTCCTTCACAGCCAGGCCGTTCTTGCTGTAGCTGGTGACTGCGAAGGCATAGCGCAGGATGTTGATGATTTTGGGCAGTGAAGTCCCATCCGGCAGCACCAGTTGGTCCCATGGGATCCCGACATCCATGCGAGGTTCCACGTAGCCATGAGCAAACACCACCAGGTCTTGATTCCACAGCGGCGGGATCCAGTAGCAGACGTTCGAACCCGCCCCATCGGTGATAAAGACACCACCGTATTGGCTGCAGATGAGCGCATCCGGCGGAAGAACCTCCTGCGCGGCTGCAGGCGCGGAAGCTTGCCCTGCCCATCCCAGGCTCAAAGCAAGAATCATCAAAATTCTAAGCATCTTGAGCATATTGGCCTCCCATCTGAAAACTGGAAACGCACCGTGCGGTAATCGTAGCTCATACGCGCGGTGCGTTCAACAGAAAAGCACATCCTGCCAGAAGCGGCAGATGTGCATTGGGGTAAGTAGTTTCATAAAATTTATAGCAGAATTACCAGCCAAAGTCAATTGGCTTCACCCTGATTCCCCCCGGCCCTGCGGATTTGTTGTACACTATCTTATATGAAAACCCACAAGGAGATGACCAATGGAAGCCAGTCAATTTCGCGATCTTGACGTAGCCACGCGCATCTTGCTCGGACCTGGTCCCAGCACAGCGGCGCCGCGTGTGCTGCGCGCCATGGCAACCCCGTTGCTGGGGCATCTGGATCCGCAGTACCTGGCTGTGATGGACGAGATCCAGAAGCTGCTGCGCTACGTTTTTCAGACGGAGAACGAGCTGACGCTGCCCATTTCCGGTACCGGCACCGCCGGCATGGAAGCCGCGCTGTGCAATCTGATCGAGCCGGGCGACCCGGTGCTGGTGGCGGTGAAGGGTTATTTCGGCGAGCGCCTGTATGAGATGGCCTCCCGCTGGGGCGCCCAGGTGGATCGCATCGACCGCCCCTGGGGTCAGGTCTTCGAGCCGGAAGAGATCGAGAGCGTGTTGAAAGCCAAACGCTATAAGGTTTTGGCGCTGGTGCATGCTGAAACCTCTACCGGTGCCTGGCAGCCCGGCATTGCCGAGATTGCCGCAATGGCGCACCGCCACGGCGCGCTGCTGCTGCTGGACACCGTCACCTCGCTGGGCGGGCTGCCGGTACAGATCGATGCCTGGGAAGTGGATGTGGCCTACAGCGGCTCGCAGAAATGCCTCTCGGCCCCGCCGGGGCTGGCGCCGCTCACCGTTTCTCCACGGGCGCTGGATGTCATACGCAAACGCAAGACCCCTGTGCCCAGCCTGTACCTGGACCTGGTTATGCTGGCGCGCTACTGGGGTGCCGAGCGCATCTACCATCACACCGCGCCCATCAGCCTGAACTACGCCCTGCGCGAAGCCCTGCGCCTGGTGCTGGAAGAAGGTTTGCAAGCCCGCTTCGATCGCCACCAGGCCAACGCCGAGCTGCTGTGGGAAGGGCTGGAGGCGCTCGATCTGCCGCTGCTGATGCCCCGCTCTCACCGCCTGCCGACGCTGACCACGCCGCAGCTTTCGCCTGCCATCGATGATGCCGCGGTGCGCCGCCGGCTGTTGGAAGAATTCAACATCGAGATTGCCGGCGGTTTCGGCCCGCTGAAAGGTAAGGTGTGGCGCATCGGCCTGATGGGCAGCTCCAGCCGTCGCGAGTACGTCACCTTGCTGCTGGCTGCCCTGCGGCAGGTGCTGGCTTGACCTCTGGCGAGGCGCCCATCTCCCCGGATTGGGATGCCTGGCGAGCCGAGTTCCCCGGTCTGAAGCAGCGCACTTATCTCAACACGGTCTCGCTAGGGCAGCTCTCCCGGCGCTCGCGCAGCGCGGTGAACCGCTTCCTGGATCTGTGGACGGAGTATGGCGCCTCAGCCTGGTACGGCTTCTGGCTCAAAGAAGTTAATGAGCTGCGCGGGGAATTTGCCCGTCTGATCAACGCGGGGATAGACGAGATCGCCATCTTGCCTAATATTTCCTCCGCCCTGGCAGCGGTGGCCTCCTGCCTGGACTATCAGGCCCGCCCGCGGGTAATCTCCTGCGAGCTGGATTTCCCTACCCTGCCCTACCACTTCCAGGCGCGGCGTGCAGAAGGTGTGGAGAGCGTGCTGCTGGCCTCGCCGGACCGGGTGAGCGTGCCGCTGGAAGACTTTGCCAGAGCTATCGATCAGCGCACCGCTCTGGTGGCAACCTGCCGGGTGTACTTCACCAGCGGCTACATCCAGGATGTGCAAGCCCTGGCGCAGATGGCTCACGCCCAGGGGGCGCTGCTGCTGGTGGACGATTACCAGGGCACCGGGCAGCTGCCCATCGACGTCAAGGCTGCGGGTGTGGACTTTTTGGTGACCGGCGGGTTGAAGTGGCTGATCGGCGGGCCGGGCGTGGCGTACTTGTACGTGCGCCGCGACCTGGCTGTTCGGCTGCAGCCGCGCATCGCCGGCTGGTTCGGACACCGGCGACAGTTCGACTTCGACCCGCACGCATTCGAGTACCGCCCTGACGCTGCCCGCTTCGAAGCCGGCACACCGGCCGTGGCGGCGGTCTATGCCGGTAAGGCTGGGCTGGAGATTATCAACGAGATCGGGCCGGTCGAGATCCGCCGCCGCACTGCGGCTTTGAACCAGGATCTGGCAGCCCGGCTGCGCGACCACGGCTACCGCCTGCGCATTCCCGCCGATCCGCACAAGCAGGCTGGCATCACTCTGGTGGAGCTGGCCGAACCGATGCAGGTCACCCGCCGCCTGGCAGAGCGCGGTATCATTGTAGACAAGCGCCCCGGCGTGATCCGCATCTCGCCTTACTTCTATAATACGTTCGCAGAGAATGAAATCGTGGTGCAGGCGTTGGGTGAAGCTGCCGCGCCCGAGGATCGGAATTAAGTGATGCTGAAAACACAGGTTTCACCCATGCCGCAAGTTTGCATTAAAATACAGCTATGAAACGCTGGTTTTGGTTCCTGCTGGCTTTTGCTGCCGGGGTAAGCGCGGGCTTGTTCTATGGCTGGCGCCTGAACCCGGTGAAATACGTGGACACCACACCGGATACCCTGCGCATCGATTACCAGAGCGACTTTGTGCTGATGACCGCCGAAGCCTACCAGGGAGAGCAGGATATCGAGCTGGCAGCCCGCCGCCTGGCGCTGCTGGGCGACCGCCCACCGGCAGATATCGTGCGCCAGGCCATCCTTTTTGGCGAGAACCGCGGCTACACGGATGCCGACCTGGAGAGTATGCGCCGTTTGGAAGCAGGTCTGCAGTTCCTGCCGGGCGGGACAGGGGCGGCGCCATGAGAGAAGAGCGCGGGCCCTGGTACCTGCTCACCGGGCTGCTGTTAGGCTTGATACTGGGCGTGGCGTATACCTGGCTGGTGCAGCCGGTCGAGTACATCAACACATCGCCTGCTTCTTTGCGGGAGGATTTCAAAGACCGCTATCGCGCCTTGATTGCTTCGGCTTACATGGTAAACAACGATCTGGTGCGCGCCCGGGCGCGCCTGGAGCTCTTGCAAGATGACGACTTGTACCAGGCGCTGGCGGGACAGGCGCAGCGCACGCTGGCGGAAGGTCGCTCGCCGGAAGAAGCGCGTGCCCTGGGTGTGCTGGCGGTCGCCATTGGGCAGCCGCCGGCCGGTCCAGGCTCTGGCGGTTTGCCGACCTCCAGCGGGACTCCAGCGGATTCACCTGCCGCCAGCCCTTCGCCATCTATGCCGGAGTCTACGCTCAGCCCAACCGTGGCTGTGACGAGTACGCAAGTGTCCACCGGCACCCAGGCTGCGCCGCTCGAAACGCTTGCTGCCTCTGCGATGACCACGACCGTGACCACGACTGTGACCATGACTGCCCCGCTGGTGGTTTCACCTACCGTTACCGTGCAGTTCTCGGGGACGCTGGCGCCGACGGTTACGCCGCGCCTGGCGATTACCCGTACGCCGACACGCACGCCCACGCCGCTGCCCACGCGCACGCCCACCCCGACGCAGGGAGCTCCGTTCGTGCTCGATTCCCTACGCCAGGTATGCGATCCCCAGTTGACCGTGCCCCTGCTGCAGGTGGAGGCGCTGGATGCGGCTCGCGATCCTGTTTTTGGGGTTGAGGTGCTGGTGCAGTGGCCCGGCGGGCAGGATCACACCTTTACCGGCCTCAAACCGGAGATCGGTCCAGGCTACGGCGATTTCACCATGACCCCAGGAGTGGTGTATCTGGTGCAGATCGCCGGCGGCGGTCAGCCCGTGCCCGACCTGACCGCCCCGGAATGTGAAGATTCCGGCGGCGCCCGCTATTGGGGCTCCTGGCGCCTGCTGTTCGTGCAGCCCTGAGTGCGCGGCTCGGGCAAATCCATCTCCTCAATCTGACCATGACTTTTTGGGAAATCTACCTGATTGCGGCAGTCATGATCATCTTGATCATTACCGGGCTGTGGCTGTTGAGCCTGGTCCTGCGTGACGCCAGCATTTACGAGGATTACGTACGCACCACCAACGCATTCATTCCCTGGTTTCCAAAAAAATCCAACCCTTAACTTCTGGACGAATCTCCCTTGCCTGTGATATACTTTCGCGCCGTGTCCGCTGCAAGCGGCACGCCCGCTTCGCGCGGGAATACCCTATCTCACACGCTTCCAGACTGCCCCGGGCGTGCCGCAGACGCGGCGCCGGGGTGGGGTGAAGGAAGCGGAGGCACAACGCAAAGGAGTTGTAAGCAATGGCTATTGTTCCTATGAAGGCCCTGCTGGAGAGCGGTGTACATTTTGGTCACCGCACTCACAAGTGGCACCCGGCGATGAAGCCGTACATCTTTACTGAGCGCAACGGCATCCACATCATCGACCTGCAGAAAACCGTCAAAGCTTTAGAACAATCCTATAACCTGGTGCGCGACACCGTTTCTGGCGGCGGCACGGTGCTGTTTGTTGGCACCAAGCGCCAGGCCCAGGAGACCATCCAGGCCGAAGCGATGCGCTCCGGTATGCCGTACGTTACCCAGCGCTGGCTGGGCGGTATGCTGACCAACTGGCGCACCATCCGGGCGCGCATCAATGAGCTTGAAAAGCTGGAAAGAATGCGCTCGCGCGGCGATTTCGAGCGCATCACCAAGAAGGAAGCCTTGCTGCTCAGCCGCAAGATCGAGCGCCTGGAAATGCTGCTGGGCGGCATCCGCAGTATGGTGCGCGTGCCCGAGCTGCTGTTCGTGGTGGATGTGCGCCGGGAGGCTACTGCCATTCATGAGGCCAACCTGTTAGCTGTTCCGGTGATTGCCCTGGTGGATACCAACTGCGATCCTGGAAGTGTGGATTACGTAATCCCTTCCAACGACGATGCCATTCGCGCCATTAAGCTGCTGGTTGGAAAGATGGCTGACGCTGCCCTTGAAGGCCGCGCCATGCGCAAGGAAGAAGACCAGGAAGTCTTACCGGTTCGTGCGCCTGCCGGCGTCGAGGAACCCGAACTCTCCGATGAAGATTTGTTGGGAGAGGCCACTCTGGCTAAGCTCTCCACCACCCGTACGCGCGTCTTTACCGCAGAGGATGAGGAAGTTGGCGAGTGGTCTGAAGGGGAAGTGGCGCCTGAAGCTGCTGCGAGCCTCGAAGCAGATATCGAAGCTGAAGTTGCAGATGAAATTGCGGAAGTAATCGAAGAAGTGGTCATTGACGAAGTAGCGCTTGAGGACGAGCACGAGCACGACGAAGACGACGAAGCAGAAGACGTCGAAGACGACGAAGAAGACGATGACGAAGAAGAAGACAATGACGAAGAAGACGACGACGAGGACAAGGGTTAGTTATGGCGATTACCACTGAACAGATTAAGGAGCTGCGTGCAGCCACCGGGGCGGGTATTTTGGACTGCCGCAAAGCCCTGGAACAAGCCAACGGCGATTTCGACAAGGCCGTTGATTTTCTGCGTGAAAAAGGCCTGGCAACCGCTGCCAAGCGCGCCGATCGAGAAGCATCGGAAGGCAAAGTCGAGCTGTACTCGCACGGCGGCGGGCGCGTGGGCGTAATGGTAGAAGTAAACTGCGAGACCGATTTTGTCGCCCGCTCGGAGGCCTTCCGCAAGCTAGCGCATGAGATTGCCCTGCAGATCGCGGCCTCAGCGCCGCGCTACATTCGCGACACTGAGATCACCGAAGAAGTGCTGGAACACGAGCGCGGCATTGCCCGAGCGCGTGCGCTGGAAGAGGGTAAGCCGGAGGCAGTTTTAGATCGCATCATTGCGGGCCGCATCGAGAAGTTCAAAGACGAGGTTTGCTTGCTGCGCCAGCCTTACATTCGTGACGAGGACATCACCATCGAGAAATTGATCATGCAGAACGTGGCTGCGATTGGCGAGAACATCATCGTGCGCCGCTTTGCCCGCTGGGAGCTGGGTGAGGGGCTGGCCTAGCCAGCTGTGGCTTAGCCAGCCATAGTCTGGCTCCAGCCTTGTGCCTGAGTCGATGGTTCAAGCCTGTGCCTGGTGCTGATCCAATGCTGTACCACACACATTCCGCCCCCACTGCCGGAGGGCAAACTTAGAAGTATTCCAATGCCTGCTGCGACCAATGCCAGCAGGCATTTATTTTACCTGCATCAAACTTTGCATCGCTCTAGGAGTGTAAACCTGTGGAAAACACATTGAAATACCATCGGATTTTGCTAAAGCTCAGCGGAGAAGCTCTTTCGGGTGAGAAAGGCTTCGGGATCGATCCCTCTCGGGCAGAAGATATCGCCGAACGGGTGAGCCATGTCCGCGACCTGGGCGTGGATGTCGCCATAGTCATCGGAGCCGGCAACCTGTGGCGCGGCAAGGCGGGCCTGGAACGGGGTATGGACCGGGCTACCGCGGATTACATGGGCATGCTGGCGACCGTAATGAACGCCATGGCTTTGATGGATGCCATGGAGCGCCTGGGTCTGGTCACGCGAGTCCAGTCGGCGATTGAAATGCACGCTGTCGCTGAGCCATATATCCGCCGGCGCGCCATCCGTCACCTGGAAAAGGGCCGGGTGGTGATCCTGGGAGGCGGCACCGGCAACCCCTATTTCTCTACCGACACTGCCGCAGCGCTGCGCGCCATGGAAATTGGCGCGCAGGTGCTCATCAAAGCCACCAAAGTAGACGGCGTATACGACAGCGATCCCAAGAAAAACCCCGATGCGGTGCGTTTCGAGCGCCTGACCTATATGGAAACCATCAACCGCCGCCTGGAGGTGATGGACAGCACGGCGATCTCGCTGTGTATGGACAATCACCTGCCCATCCTGGTGGTGAACTTGTGGGATGCTGATGGTTTGCGCCGTGCGGTGTGCGGTGAAAAAGTGGGCACCCTGGTGCACGATTGAATAGCAATAAACCCTTTTCGCCATCTGAATTTTAGAGTATCCTATAAGGGTACCGGGTTAATCATGTTCTCGAGGCGCCTCGCGCGGCTTGAGGATTTTGGAGGGCGTTTATGTTAAATGATGTTTACAAAGAAACTGAAACCCGTATGAAGGGTGCTGTTCAAGCTCTGGAAGAAGACTTGAGCGGTATTCGCACGGGGCGCGCCAGCCCGGCGTTGATAGAGAAACTGCCAGTGGAGTACTACGGCAATCCCACTCCTTTGATCCAGCTTGCCAGTATCAGCGTGCCGGAACCGCGCTCGCTGCTCATCCGCCCTTTCGACGCTTCCACATTGAAAACGATAGAACGCGCCATCCTGGCTTCGGACCTGGGACTGACCCCCAATAACGACGGCAAAGCCATTCGTTTGAACCTGCCGCCGCTCACCGAAGAGCGCCGGCGCGACCTGGTGAAGGTGGTCCACAACCGTTTGGAAGAAGCGCGTGTGGCGGCTCGCAATGTGCGCCGCGATAGCATCCGCGACCTGCGCGAGCTCGAACAGGAAAAAATGATCTCAGAAGATGACCTGGACCGCGGTGAAGAAGAACTGCAGAAGATCACCGACCGCTACATTGTGGATATCAATGCCATTGGCGAGCGCAAAGAAAGGGAAATTCTGGAGGTCTGACCACCAGCATATTGAGAATGGCGAGCTCTCCTTCCCCTACCGTTTCTGAAGTCTCTGCGCTTCCCGAGCGCGTCCCGACCCACGTTGCCATCATTATGGATGGCAATGGGCGTTGGGCGCTGTCGCGCGGCCTGCCGCGCCTGGCTGGTCACCGCGCTGGTACCGAAAATTTGCGCCGGGTGATCGAGGCCTGCATTGAATTCGGTGTGCGCTATCTGACCATCTACGCTTTTTCTACCGAGAACTGGGGGCGCCCGCAGGAAGAGGTTCAGGGGTTGATGCGCATCCTGGAAGATGTGATCGATAAAGAGCTGCAGGAATTGAACGATCAGGGGGTGCAGCTGCGCCATATCGGTCGCCTCGACCGCCTGAGTCCAGGGCTGCAGGAGAAGGTGCTGCAGGCGGTGGAGCTTACCCGCCAAAATGACCGCCTGGTGCTCAATGTGGCTTTCAATTACGGCGGCAGGGATGAGATCGTGTGCGCCGTCCAGCGCATCATCGAGGACGGTTACAAGGCGGATGAAGTGACGGGGGAACTGCTCAGCCGCTACTTGTTTACTGCCGGTGTTCCCGACCCTGATCTGATCATTCGCACCTCGGGCGAGCTGCGCGGCAGCAACTTTCTGATCTGGCAGGGAGCTTACTCTGAATGGTACTTCACCCCCACTTATTGGCCTGATTTCGACCGGCAGGAACTGCTCAAGGCGCTGCTGGAATATGCCCACCGCGAGCGGCGTTACGGCGGTATAAACTCCTTCGAGGAGGATACCGCTGAGCACGCTGGTTAAGCGCACGCTGGTTTCTCTAATCTTGCTGCCTGCCGGCTTGCTGGTGATCGCTGCCGGCGGGTGGATTTTTGCCGCTACGATTACTCTGTTGTGTGCTTTAGCAGCCTGGGAGTATGTGCAGCTGTTCCGCCGGAATGGAGACCAGCCTGCCGGCATCCTTGTCCTGGCCGGTACGGCGCTGCTGCTGGTGGGGCGCGCCTGGGATGGTTTCGAAAGCGCCCCATTGCTCACCAGCATTTTGGCCTTAGCCAGCATCACCTGGCACGTGGTGGCGTATGAGCGCGGCCGCGACCAGGCTGCCAGCGATTTTGCTATTTCCCTGGCGGGTATTGTGTACTTCGGCTGGATCGGTGGCTACCTGATCTCTCTGCGCCAGCTCCCGGATGGGGAGTGGTGGTTCCTGCTGGCGCTGCCTGCTCTATGGCTGGTGGACAGCGGGGCGTATATGATCGGCAGCCGTTTTGGCAAACACAAGCTCAGTAAGCGCATCAGCCCGCGCAAGAGCTGGGAAGGCTATTTTGGCGGCCTGCTCACCGGCGCTGTCGGCGGGGCGCTGCTGGCGCTCCTGTGGAGTATCGGCGCCGGGGCGCAGGCAGGGCTGACCCCCTGGCGC
>JBGSTO010000594.1:0-4076 GCA_041736465.1 Anaerolineales bacterium
GGCTGCGCCAGCTCGAAGAGCTGCTGCTGCTCTCGCCGCAAGGGTTGAGCGCTGCCGAAATCGCCTCACAGTTACTGGTAAATCGCCGCACGGTGTACCGCGATGTCGATTTCCTCTCGGCCCAGGGCGTGCCGCTCTGGCAGCACGAAGGGATTTTCGGTCTCAACCGCACCCGCTACCTGGCGACGGTGCGCCTGTCTTACCAGGAAGCCATCGCATTGGTGCTGGCAGGCTTGCTGCTGGCGCGCACCCTGGATGAGCGCAACCCAAACGTCATCGCCGCCCTGCGCCGCCTCGCCACCACGCTGCCGGATTTCCCCAGCCAACACCTGAAGCGCGCCGCCGAGCGCGTGGAAGCATACCGCCTCAATCCTGCCCAGGCAGCCGTTCTGGAAACCATCGCCGAAGGCTGGGGCAGCGGTCGTAAAGTCAAAATCGACTACCGCTCGCCCCGCAGCGGTGAGCTGCGCCAGCGCGTTATCGCCCCGTACGCCCTTGAACCGATGGCATCTGGAATTTATATCATCTGCCATGATGAGTGGGCCGGAGACATCCGCACTTTCAAGCTGAGGCGGCTGGAGGGCGCCCAACTGCTGGAGGAAGCCTACACCATTCCGCCAGATTTCGATGCGGAGGCTCACCTGGCAAGCAGTTGGGGGATTATGTCCGGCGAAAATTTGAGTGAAGTCGTGCTGCGCTTCACCGCCTCAGCCAGGCCCTTTGTCGAGGAACGCCAATGGCACCCATCGCAGGAAATCCAGGTTGATTCCGATGGCGGCTGCCTGTTGGTGCTGCAGGTTTCCGAACCGCTGGAGATGCAGCCCTGGATTCGCAGCTGGGGGGCGCAGGTAGAGGTGCTCGCGCCGGAATGGCTGAGAGAACGCATCGCCGCTGACCTCTTGCAGGCTGCGGAACAATACCGCTATCTGGTTATGGCAGCTCCCCATGAAATCAAAACCAACGAAATCCGGTAAGTCGAACGGCTCTCAGCCGGAGCCGCTCAACCTGGAGGTGCGCCGTATCGACGGCGATCTGGTTGAGCTGCTTTTCTATCCGCGCGAGATCGATCTGCGGGTGGGTGAGTCGCTCACCCTGCAGGAACGCGACAGCGGGCGCAGCGTGATCGCCCAGGTGATCGCCTTCCGCTCGGCGAATTACCCCAGCCTGGTGCAGGAGCAGATGCTCAACCTGCTCGGCCCTGAGCCGTTGGACGCGCCCCTGCTGGAAGCCATTGGCTACCGTCTGTTCGCGCAAACCGGGGGCAATGGGCGCTCGGTGGAGCTGGGGAATATCAAAGTGGCCCTGGCGAAGATACGCAAGACCGTTCCGGCGGGCAGCAGCAGGTGGGAACAGTGGGATGGTTGGATTCCCACCCGGGACGCAGACATCTTCCGCACGCCGGATGAGGAGGTTCTTACCAACGCCACGCGCGACCTGGGGCACCAGCTGAACCTGGGCTGGACGCTGGATGGGCACAATTTCCAGGTGGAGGGGCAGGATCTGGAGAAGGTAAACGTGATCACTGGCGTGAAAGGCAGCGGCAAGTCGCATCTGGCGAAGGTCGTACTGCTGCAGCTCATCGAGCAGGGAGCGCCGTGCCTGGTGTTCGATATCAACCGTGAGTACATCCACCTGCCGAAGGCTGAAATCAACCCGCAGAGCGGAGAGGTCATCCGGCGGGGGGTCGTCCATCTGGAAGCCGGGGGCAACTTCCGCCTGGGTGTGCGGCAGTTCGGCCTGGCGCCGCTGATGACGCTGCTCCAACGTTACGGGCTGCCGGAAGTCTCGGCCCTGCACCTGGAGAACCGGCTGGCCCGCCTGTGGGAAGAAGCCGAAGCCATGGAGCGAAATGGCCGCGCCGCACCGTACATTGGTCTGGAGCAGCTCATTCAGATGGCGGAGGAGAATGAATTCGGAGGAGGCTCAAGTGCTACAGTCATCAACCATGCCATCCGATCGCGCCTGGAGGCGCTCAAGAATACCCATATTTTCGCTCGCTCAGCTTCCGAGGCCGCCTCCCTGGGAAAAGCCTACCGCCAGGTGCGCGCCGGCGGGGCGCTGGTCATCGATATGTCGTCGCTCTCCAACCTGGCGCGTGAGGGTTTCGTGCAGGCGATCATCGAGCTAGTCAAGGATCTGTGCATCTGGGAGATCGAGCACGACACCCACCGCTTCCCATTCATCTTCTTCGAAGAGGCGCACCTGTACGTCTCGCGCCGCAGCATCGATTACATCGTGACACGCTCTCGCCACCTGGGCATCACCAGCTTCTTCGTCACCAACATGATCCACGGATTGGATGAGGCCGTGCTGCGCCAGGCAGATAACTTGTTTTTGCTGCGCATCCCCTTCGAAGATGACGTGCGGCATGTCAGCCGCGGCGCCGCCACCGATTACGAGACGATGGCTGCCTTCGTGCGCCGGCTGCGGCAGCGCCACGCCCTGGTGATCGGCAACGTGACAGCCCAGTACCCGCTGATCTTTGCTGTCGATCCGCTGGAGGGGGTGAATACCGCCGGCGAGACGCGCTTCTTCTTCCGCAGCGAGCTGCGAGAAAAGAGTCCGGTATGAAAATAGCTGGCGCGGCAGCGCGCTACACCCGAGATTTGCTGCAAATCGACCCACGCACCCTGCCCAAAGAGGCTTACATCAAGCCCTCTTCGCTGGCACGCGGCTGCCTGCTTTACGTGGCGTTCGAGCTGCGCGGCGAGCCAAAGCCGCCGCTGGATGCCCGCGTCGGGCGCATCCTGTCGGTTGGCACCGACAGCCACCACCGCCTGCAGCGCGCCCTGGGACGCGCCTGCCTGGGACAGGAGGTCTTCTTCGAAGTGCCTGAGTACCGCATCCACGGCTTCTGCGACGGCATCCTGTACGCCCGCCCGGATCAAGTCAGGGAAGAGCCGGCTGCCGGCTTCTGGACTCTGGAGTTCAAGACGACTGCCTCGGGTGAATTCGATGCCATCCGCTCGGCCAATACGCCCAAGGAGGAACATATCTGCCAGGCGCAGATTTATCTATGGGGTCTGGACGTCTATTTCCAGGGAGCGATCCCGCTTCAGGGTGCGATCATTTACTATGAGAACCGAGATACCCTGGAGCATATGGCTTTTGAAGTGCAGCATGATCCGGCTGGCATGGCAAAACTGCTGGAGCGGGTGAAAGACATGCTGGTGGGTCTGGAGAACGACCAGCTTCCGCTGGAGGATGTACCGCCTCCCGATCACTGGTCGCACCGCTACTGCCCGTTCCTGGAGGTCTGCGAGCCTGGACAGCGGGCGGTGGCGTGGCAGGCGCAGCAGCCTCGCAGCCTGCCGGACACGGTGGTGGCAGACATGATCGCAAAACGTATCGTGGCGAAAAAGAAGGGGGAGAAGATGACCGGCAAAAAGAAATCTGGCACGCGCTCGCTGGCTGACCTGGCGGACGAACTGGAGTGGGAATAAATATACACAGGAGCACGCCAGCACTGCTGGCGTGCTCCTGCAAAAGCATCCTGCTATGGATCGATGATTGTGATCCACCAGTGGTCGAAAGTGAAGCCTGTGCCAACCAGGATGAACCCGTCGAAGGGCAGGCTGCCCGGGTCGTAGAGCAGCAGCGTTTCCGGCTCCAGTGGGTTGACCTGCTGGGTGGCTGTGCTGCCCACTTCCTGCCCACCGCGCAACCCGATCAGCTGAATGCAGCCCGGGATGGCGCAGTTGTGCTGGATGGTCACCTGGATACCGGTAACCGGGAAGGTGGGAGGCAGCCCGTTCAGAGCATACTGGATGCCACCTGCGCCTACGATTACATCGTTGCCGAGTTTCTGGTATTCGACCGGAGCGCCGAATTCAGCTTGATCCATGAAGTGTGTCTGCACCTGACCTACCGGTGAGCCTGTGACCACGGTGCTGGTGAACACCGGTAACGGCAGGGTATTCCCACCGGGGATGGCTCCGTCGGGGATCAAAGAATGGTAGATAAACCAGATGATCCACGGCGGGCACTCATCCCCGGGATTACCGGGCGCGCCATCCGGAATATCGACAGGCGTGCCCGTGCCGGCGCCGCCGGCGCCGCCCGACCCAGGCGGCAAG
>JBGSTO010000501.1:0-40515 GCA_041736465.1 Anaerolineales bacterium
CGCACCCCGCCAGGGCTGTGGCAAGCGCCGCGACCAGCGCCAGGATCAATAACGCATTGATCTTCATCTCAGGCTCCTGCTTGCACCTTTTGCTGCAAGCCGTTTTCGACCACCACGCCGTCGCGCAAGGTGACCACCCGCCGGGCGTATTGGATCACGCGCGGGTCGTGGGTAGCGAACACGAAGGTCACGCCGGTTTCCTGGTTCAGGCGCGTCATGATGTCCATTACCTGCTTGCCATTGGCAGTGTCCAGGTTGGCGGTGGGCTCGTCTGCCAGGATGATGGTCGGGTTGGTTGCCAGGGCGCGGGCGATCGCCACGCGCTGCTGCTCGCCGCCGCTCATCTGGTCCGGGCGATGGTGGGCGCGGTCGGTCAGATCGACAGCTTCCAACAGCTGCATCACCCGCTGGCGGCGCTCTACAGGGTTCTGCCCTGCCAGCAGCAGCGGCATCTCCACGTTCTCGTAAGCCGAGAGCGTGGGGATCAGCGCAAAGAACTGGAAGATGAAACCCAGCGCGTTACGGCGCAGGTCAGCCCGCTGGTTGCGGTTGAGCTTGCTGACGTCCTTAGCGTTGATGAACACCCGCCCGCTGGTGGGCTGGTCCAGACAGCCGATGAGCTGCAGCAGGGTGGTTTTCCCCGAACCGGAAGGCCCGACCAGGGCGGTGAACTCGCCGCTTTCGATGGTTAGCGATACGCCGCGCAGGGCCTGGGTTTCGACTTTCCCCGTCTTGAATACACGGGTGGCATTTTCAACTTTTGCGACTTCCATGAAATTTCTCCTTGATGCTCCCCTTCCCGCCTCGTGAGGGGGCCGGGGGGTAGGTTATTCTCCGCCTCGCAGCGCCTCAACCGGTTCCATGCGCGCGGCTAAGCTCGCCGGGTACAGCCCAGCTAGCAAGGTGATGACGAATGACAGAGTAACCAGGGTGACCGTGTCTTCCATGGTCAGCTTGGTGTAGATTCGATTGGCGATATAAAAGGTGTTGACACCGAAGTCACCGATGTAAAACCCATAGCGGGTGAAGTATCCCACCACCAGCAGCCCCAGGAGGATGCCCAGGATTACGCCGCCTGTCGCCAGCAGGGTCGATTCTGCCAGGAACATCGACATGATGCGCCGCCCTTTCATACCGATGGCTGCCAGGATGCCGATCTCGCGCGTGCGCTCGAAGACTGCCATAATCAGGGCATTCATCGTCACCGTAGCGGTAATCACCAGTACGATCAGGTACAGGAAAACCATGTAGCCGGTCGCCATCTCTTCGGTCTGCAGGATCAGCTCGTTCATCTCCAGCCAGGTGAGCACCTTGTAGTTCGGGGCTTGGATTGCACTGGCAACTGCATCTGCCTGCGTACCATCGTTCAGCAGGATAAAGAGTGTACTGGCGTGGTTTTCGGCTTGTGCCATGGTTTGCGCTTTGTTCAACGGCAGCAGTACAGTGGTCAGATCGAAACTGCTGGTGCCTGTCGTGAAGATACCGCGCACGGTGAACGGCTGTTCGTCCACATCTCCATTGGAGGTGTTGATGGATAGGTTAAGCGTGTCGCCGGTTTTTAAGTCCAGCCGGTCTGCCAGAGACAGGCCGATCAGGATGCCCTGGCGGTCATCGGCGCTTATAAATTCCCCGCTGAGCAGCCCCTGCCGGTAAGGCGAGTTGGCCTCCGAGCTCGGATCGATGCCAATGACGCGCACACCGGTAGAGCTATCGCGCACGGAGACGAACCCGCTGGCAAACAGGCGCGGCGTGGCTGCTTTGACCTGCGGCAGCCCGGTGATCTGCGCCGCCAATTGATCAGGGTTTTCTACCAGGTCTTGCCATTTCAGGCTGGTCTTGGTTTCGTCGTACGAGTCTGCTCGTACCTGTAGATGACCGCTCTGCAGGCGGACAGCAAGGTCCAGGGCGCTGCCCATTTCGCCTTCGATGAACGCAGCTACCAGCAGCAGCAGGGCCAGGCCGATCCCCAAAGCCAGCGCAGAGAAGAAGGAGCGGCGCCGGTTGCGCCCAAGATTGCGTAGTGCCATTTTAAAGAGTTGCATCATAGTTTACGGAATGTTTTCATTCCGCCCTCATACGTAATGCAGCGCTTCGGCGGGCTCATGCTGGGCGGCTTCGCGCGCCGGAATAAGCGCTGCCAGCGCCGAGATGATCCCCACCGTACCCGCCCGCTGCAGCAGTTTGTCGACGCCCCAGCCGGGGTACACCCGGTCGGTAATCAGCGCCATGTAGGTGGTCATGTCAGAGAACTGAGTGTAGTCTATGCCCACCTGCATCAAGATGCCGTTGATCAGCAAACCCAGGGCGATGCCCACTGTCACACCGACCAGCCCGATCATTGTGCCTTCTAGGATGAACAGCAGCGAGATCTGCCCAGGGCGCAGTCCCAGCGCGCCCAGGATTCCGATCTCCCGCGTGCGCTCGTAAACTGCCATCAGCAGCATGTTGAGGATGCCCAGACCGGCGATCAGCATGATCACCACGCTGAAGATGTTCATCACTCCGCCTTTAGTGCCGATGGCTGATTGCAATTCGGGGAAATTCTTTTCCCAGGAGGCGATATCATAGCCGGGCAGTCCGGCATTAAGTCCTGCGACCACGGGCGCCTCCTGCCCCAGCAGCTTGAGCACGATGGCTACTTCGGTGCTCTTTCCGCTGAGACCATAGACCTCCTGAGCTTCAGCCAGGGACATATACACGGTGAGTTTCTCGATCTCCGTCATACCCAGGTCGAAAATCCCACCGATCGTCATGGTGCGGCGCTGCATCTGCTCGTGTACATCGCGACCGACCAGGGTGACGCGATCGCCCACCTGTACGTCCATAGCAATCGCCAGGCCCTTGCCGATGAAGATCACGTCCCGATCGCCGGAAGTCAGGTAGTTCCCTGCGATCACGTGCTGCGCTGCCAGGTTTACGGTCTGTTCAGCCTCCGGCTCGATAGCCGTGATGCTCACCGCGAACGCTCCCTCTGGGTTGCTGATCAGACCGCCGGTGATGATGCGCCGCGTGGCTGCCAGCACCCTGGAGTCTGCCATGGCGGTGCTCACCACCGCCTGGTCGTCTGCCAAAGGCAGCAGGGGATACTGGTTGGCGACTTCCCGGTAGCCTTCGGCGCGTACCTGGATATTGCCTCCCAGAACTTTAATGGCATTGCCGTAGATCGCCTGGTTGAATCCGACGATCAGCCCGTCGTACATCATCATCATCGACAGCCCGATGGCAATCGCGGAGACGATGATGATCGTCCGGCGGCGCTGGCGCCAGATGTTGCGCCAGGCAAGGCGTAGATATAATCTCATAATATGCGTTCCTTTCTGCGCTGCATGCTCCAGCGGCTGGGGCGCAATTGGCCCTGCCCGCGGTGGTGTTGCTAAACGCTTTGTTCTACCATCATCCATTCCCGCAGGATGGCGGGATCGAACAGATAAATGCTGCCGGCAGGCGCTCCCAGGATGTGCTCGATGGCATCTTGATAAGCTGCTACGCTGTCTGCCAGCCGGGGTAAGGCCTCGATGTCCGGTGGATCGGTCAGCAGCGCCCAGGCAAGCATCTCGCCCAGCGTCAGCATCAAGGCCAGCACCACCTCGCCTGCCTGTTCAGGGTACTGGGGCGCCAGCAGGCCTTCCCGGATGCCCTGTTGGATAATTGCCGTGAGCACCGGGGAAAAGCGCTGCAGCGAGGCAGTGTGCAGCTTCTGGCGCACAAGGGCGTTCTCGTCGTTGTACCAGACCCGCATCAGCTTGAGCAGATAAGCCTTTTGCTCGGTTTTCCAACGCCCCAGAGTGTTGAAGTAGAGCTTCAGCTTCTGCAAAGCGTTCAAATCGGGCGCTTGCAAGATCGGGGTTTGAATTTTACCGGCCTGCTCCAGCAAACGTTCGATCAGCGCCTCCAACAGCGCCTGCTTCGAGTCAAAGTAGTGGTAGAAGGCGCCCTTGGATATCTGCAGCCCATCCAGAATATCCTGGATAGTCATCTGCTCGTAGCCCTTGGTGTACACCAGCTGTTGGGCATGGTCGAGGATCTGGTTGCGCCGGGCGGCATGCTCGGCTTCGTTCACAATTCGGGGCATAGTACTCCAGTTATTAAACCGACCGTCGGTTTTTTATAGCTGGATTAATATATACCCCCTTCGATTTCTTGTCAATAGCCCGCGGGGCGATTTTACAAATGTATAGATCTGGGGATATCCGGCGGCTTACCGGCGTACCGCCCACCTGCGGGCCGCCCACTGCCAAATCAGCCCGCGCTGCGGCGCCAGCAGGAAAGTCACCAAAAAGAATCCCGTCGCCACCAGCACGATCGCCGCGCCGGAAGCGATGCTGGCATAGTAAGACAGGTACAGCCCGATCACCCCGGAAAGCGAAGCGATCATTGCTGCCAGCGCCATCATCACCGGCAGGCGGTAGGTCAGCAGGTAGGCCGTCGCCGCCGGCGTGACCAGCATGGCGACCATCAGCGCCACCCCCACCGTCTGCAGCGAGACGGCAATCGTCACCGCCACCAGCACCAGCAGCAGGTTGTTGAGCAGTCCCACCGGCATGCGCAGCGTGATCGCCAGTACGGGGTCGAAGGAGTAGGTCAGGAATTCTTTGTAAAACGCCGCCACGATCAACAGCACCAGCGCCCCAAAGATACCGATCGTCCACAGACCCTGGCTGGAAACCCCCAGCACATCGCCGAACAGGAAGTGGCTCAAGTCCACGGCGTAGCTGCGCACCGTCGAGATAAGGGCGATCCCCAGGGCGAACATCCCGGCGAAGACGATGCCGATGGCGGTATCTTCCTTCAATGTGGCGTTCTTACTGATGGCGCCGATGCCCAGCGCCGAGACCACCGAGGCGCCTAGCGCCCACCAAAACAGCGGCTCGCGCGCCCCGCCGTTCACCAGGTAGCCCAGCGCCACGCCGGGCAAGATGGTATGCGCCAGGGCGTCGCCGAAGAACGCCATACCGCGCAGTACCACGTACGTGCCCACCACCGCGCACACGATCCCCACCAGCACCGCCGCTGCCAGGGCGCGCTGCATGAAGGCATACGAGAGCGGCTCCACCAACCCCTCAAGCAGCGTGTTCATGTTCCTCGCCTCCGTCGCAGCATGAATCCTCCAGCGCAATCACGCCCTCGGGGGTTTCCACCATTCGTATCCGCCTGCCGTAGGCGCGGATCAGCCTTTCGGGCTGCAGTACGTAGCGGGCATCGCCAAAAGCGATCAGGCTCCGGTTCAGCAGCAGGATGCGATCGAAGTGCTGTGCCGCCTGGTCCAGGTCATGCGTGGCTGCCATGACAGTTATTCTTTGTTTTTGCAGATCGTCCAGCAGCGCTAGCAGATTCTCCTGCGACGGCTGGTCGAGGCCGGTCAAAGGCTCGTCCATCAGCATCAGCTCGGCCTCTTGCGCCAGGGCGCGGGCGATAAACATGCGCTGCTGCTGTCCGCCGGAGAGCTGCCCGATCTGGCGTTTTGCCAGGTCGCCCATCCCCACGGTATCCAGCGCGGCGCGCACGCGTTCCCAATCGCGCTTGCTGGGCCACACGAAGGGCTTCAATTTCGCGCTGCGCCCCATCATCACCACATCTGCCACGTTGACCGGGAACTGCCATTCCACCTGGCTGCGCTGCGGGATGAATGCGATGCACACGTGCCCGCGCGGGCCGCTGCCGAATACGCTTACCTTGCCGCGCGTGGGCGGCAGCACCCCGGCAATCACCTTGAGCAGGGTACTCTTGCCGGCGCCGTTAGGTCCCACCAGCGCCACCAGTTCGCCGGGGTGCAGGTGGAAGGTGATATCATCCAGCGCCAGGCTGCCGTTGTACGTGACGGATAAACGCTCACAGGCTAAAATCGGTTGGTCTTCCAGATGGGGAGTGTGCGGATACATGCCGATCCTACGGTTTCAAAGCATTAACGAGAGTGATGACATTATAGCGCATGAACTTCAAGTAGCTATCCGCCTCACCGCCGGCTTCGCTCAGCGAACCCGTGTACACAAAAACAACCTGCACCCCGGTATCCGCGGCTACCTGCTGTGAGAGCGCCGGATTGACCGTCTTATCGACAAAGATCGCTTTTACGGCTTGCTCCCGGATTGCGTTTTCAAGGCTGGCAAGCTCCTGGGCGGAGGGCGCCGCGTTGGTGCTCAACCCGGGAATGACCAGGCCCACCTGTTCGAAGCCGTATTCGCCGGCAAAGTAGCCAAATGTGGCGTGGTCAGATACGAGCTTGCGCTGCGCCTCTGGCACCTGTGCAACCTGCGCGCGAATCCAGCCATCCAGCGCCTGCAGCTCGGCGATATAGGCATCGGCGCTGCGTTGGTATGTATCGCCGTTCTGCGGGTCGGCTTGCGCCAGGGCTGCGGCGATGTTCTGCGCCCAGATGATGACGTTGTTGGGATCCATCCAGGTGTGCGGGTCGCCTGCGCCGTGTTCGTCGCCCTCTCCCTCAGACGCCTGGGACTGTTCGTGATCGCGGTCGAATGCCAGCACTTCGATTCCATCCGAGACGGTGACCAGCAGCCCGGCTGTATTGGCCTGCAGAGCCGGCTCGAGGGCTTCTTCCAGGTCCAGCCCATTGACGAACACCACGTCCGCTTCGCTCAGGGCGGCGATATCCTGGGGTCTTGGCTCGAACGTATGCGGATCGGAGCCAGGCGGGATCAGCACTAACAGATCAGCCTCCTCGCCAGCCACCTGGCGCACCACGTCGCCGACGATTGTGGTCGAAGCGACGAGCCTGATATTCCCCTCTGTTTGTGAGGGGGCATTCCCGCACGCCGCCAGCAGCAGGCTGGTCAGGGTCAAAAGCGAAATAACTACAGCACATTTATTCTTCACGAATCAACATTCCCTGTACGGTGAGTTTGGTTTTGACAATCCGGGCACAGCCCATTCAGCTGCAGCCAGTGCTCTTGGATGGTGAACCCACTCTGGCGTGCGACTTTCTTGATCAGGCTGCTGATATCATCGCCTGAGAAAAACACCACCTGCCCACAGCGGGTGCACAGCAAGATGTGCTCGTGCCCGTTGGCGGCGCGCAGGTAGGCATGGCAGCCATCCGCCTGGTGGACGCGCTGCACCAGGCCCAGCTCTTCCAGCTTCTCCAGGGTGCGGTACACCGTCACCAGTCCTAGCCCGGGGTAAGCGCCTCGTCCCAGGTCGAAAACCTCCAGCGGATTGAGGGCTTTATCGCTGGCAGCGATAATCTCAACGATTGCCCGGCGCGGCTCGGTCAGCCGGTAGCCGTTGCCAGCCAGCCGGGAGAGCCAATCTTCTTTCAGGGAGGGGGATTCGCTCATTGCCTATTTCCTGATAATGAAAATCATTTTCAATTATATGCAAGATACACCACCTGTCAAGGTGGCGTGCGAGACCTTCGCTGACCGGCCCGGCAGGCCGGCGCTCAGGATGACACCCCCTTTCAAGGTGGTCTCACGCAGCCCCTATCTCTACAGAAAATCTCTCAGCGCCGGTGGTTGTCGATTTTATCGAAGGTCGCCCCGAAGATGTAGCGATTCCCCGGTAGCATCGAGTGAGGGAAGCCCAGCTCGATCTGACTGGCGGTCTCCAGCCGCTGAAGCTGCTCGTCGCTGAGCGTCCAATCCAATACGCCCAGGTTATCCTCCAGCTGCACCGCGCTGCGCGCCCCCAGGATGGGAATGATCTGTGCTTTGTGCTGCTGCTGGCGCACCCAGTTGATGGCGATCTGGGCCATCGAGCGCCCGCTTTCTTGAGCAATCTGCTGCACTTGTTCTACAATCGCCTGGTCTTTTGCCGGCAGCTTGAGCTTCTCAGGGTCGATGCGCGTGCCGCCTTCCACCGGCTTGAGAAACTTGCCGGATAAGATTCCGGCTTCCAGGATGCCCCATGGCAGCACCGCCATATCCCAGTGATGGGCAACCGGCAGAATTTCGCGCTCTACTGCCCGGTCCAGCAGCGAGTACGGCACCTGCAAGCCGACGAAGCGTGACCAGCCCATCAGCTCGGCGCGGGTGTTGGCTTCCGCAACCACCCAGGCGGGCGAATCGGAGATCGCTGTGTACAGCACTTTCCCGGCGCGCACCAGGTCATCCATCCCGCGCAGCACCTCCTCCACCGGGGTCATGTAATCCCACATGTGCAGGTACAGCAGATCGATGAAATCGGTCTGCAGGTGCTTCAAGCTGCGCTCGACCGACTGCACCATGTTCTTGCGGCTGTTGCCGCCCGAGTTGGGGTCGCTCGAGTCCGGTTTGGTCAGCGAATACTTGGTAGCGATCACCAGCGAGGCGCGCTTCTCCTGAATAAATTCACCCAGCAGCATCTCGCTGGCCCCGTCGGTGTAGTTAACCGAGGTATCGATGAAGTTGCCGCCGCGATCTAAAAACAGGTCGAACTGCTTGCGGCTCTCCTCACGCGAGGCGCCCCAGCCCCAGGTTTCGCCGAAGGTCATCGTGCCCAGGCACAGCTCGGAGACGCGTAATCCGCTTTTACCCAATAATTTGTAACGCATGGCATGCTCCTTTTTGTCTTTTCCCTACAACCGCCCCGCCGGCATGCGGCCTTCTTTCATCGCGGCAACTTGCTGCGCGGTAAACGGCGGCTCGAGCAATGTCACCGATTGGTGGTAGCAGCGGAACAGATCCAGGATGAAATGCAGCCGGTCCGGCAGGTCGCCCCAGTACATCGCGCCCGAATCCGATACGCTGTCCGGAGTTGGATCGATCTGCGCCAGCAGCTCGCCCAGGTCAGCGTCGGCAATCTGCGCCAGCAGCGGCGGGAAGCTGGCGGGCAGGTCTTCGCCCAACTTAAGCCGCAGGTGGACGGGTACTTCGATGCTCATCATCGCATTAGTCACGATGAGCTGCGCCTGGCGCTGCGCACCTTTCAGGTAGGCTTCAACCGCTTCGTCCAGCTCAGCTAGCCGCCCCAACAGGCGCAGGATCGCCCAAATTGGTCCGGCGAGCCAGCCCCATTCTGGTCGCAGGGCTTTGAGCAGGTTGCTGGTGAAATCCTGCGGCGAGAGCACCGGCGCGACCAGCGCGGCGTTGATCTCCGGCTGGAGGCGGGTTTGCTCGTGATAGCCGATCTCGATGTTTGCCAGCAGCATCAGCTCGGCGCGCCGTTTTTCATCGCTCTCGAACAGCGCCTGGTAGTAATGCTGGAAAGCCCTGCGCAGGTAGCCTTGCCCTTCCGGCGGCTCGCCGGGACGAAGCTGCTCGCAGAAGCTGGCGATCTTCGCCTCGTCGTAAGCCGTATCGTTCAGACATTGTTCGTAGAAGCGGGCAAATTCGTACCCGATTTCGGCAAACACTTTCAGGTTGCCGCGGGCGACTGCCTCGCTGGAGCGGCTGAAGGCTGCTTCCGGGTCCAGCACCTTCAGGACGAAGCTCACGATTTGCTCGGCGCCGATTTTTGCCCCGGCGCGCTGCGCGGCGGCTGCCAGTTTCTGAGCTGCCTGGCGGGCAGCCGCATCCGAACCGAGCAGGCTTTCCAGCGTCCGCGCCAGGTCTTCCTTGCGAATCGTCTGCCCGGCTTGCTTCGATGCCCAGGTGGCGAATACACACCAATTGGCGTGTCCTTGGGTATGCTGCGCCATTGCCAATGCCAGCTCGTGGTAGCACTGCGTGATGCGCAGGTTGCGCAGCGGGGCATCGCTCAAGCCGGCGATGTCTTCCACTTCTGCTGTCGTAGGAATGACTGTGTGCGGCATGCTTCGTCCAATCTCAGAAAGAATATGACCGATTATATCTATGAATCAATGTGCTGCGGGAGGCATTGCGTCCCGCAGCACATTGATCGCTTGCCTGGAAATGTGCTCGGTTGCTTATTGCGCCGCGCGAACGTTGAGCAGCTCGATCACCGTTTCGAAAAGCACAGTTTTGGCTGCCTGCCCTGCACCGCTGCCAGCGCTCACCGGAGTACCCAGCGCCTCGGCTGCGGTGCGGGTAGCTTCTTTATCTTCCGGTGATACATTCTTCCCGCTGCCCGGTACCTTGGTCACCCCTGGCACCGGCGTCGGAAAGACTATGCCTCTTTCGGCGTAGAAAGCATTCAGATCGGCATTGGTAATTTGCAGCGCGGCGATGGCCTCCAGCTGTGCGGGTGTCATTGCCTCGCTGACCTGGTTTTGCACCGCGGTCAATTCCTCGGCTGCCGTTGTCTCGTCGCCGCTCAATGCTACGATGGCTTGCCAGAAAGGCAGCAGGGTCTTAGCCTGTTCGGAGGTGACGGCTTGCTCCGATCCTTCCAACAGCAGGGTTCCGTAAGCCAGCTGGTTTCGCAGGCTGGCGGCATCCGAGTACGTTATGCTCAGGTATGCAGCCGCGTAGGGGGTGGGTGTGGCCTCGCTGGCGCTCGCTGCAGCAGGCTGGGCGGCGCTTGCTTCGGGTGCTGCGGGCGATGATGTGCTGCAAGCCGCGGTAGCAAGTGAGAGCAGCAGCAAGAAGATAAGCAGGGTTGTTCGTTTCATGAAGATCACCTCTGGTAAATATTCTGGAATAATGGATTTTTCACGGCTCAAGGCGCCAGCGACTCGAGATACTCGATCACGGCAGTCATAATCGCAGTGGCTGCGCCGCCGCCGCTGCTGTTCGGCGTCTTGCCTTCCGCTGCCTGGCGTGCGGCGCGCTCCTCCGGGGATAATCCCTGCCCCTGTCCGGGCTGCCCGCCGCCGCTGCCCAGGGCAACGCCGTTAGCCGAAGCCCAGGCCTGCAGGTCGCTTTGCGCCATCTTCATCTCGCTGATGGCGGCAAGCTGTTCAGGCGTCATTGCGCCCTCGATCTGTTCCAGCAAAGCACTCACCTCAGCCTGAGCGGCCGCGCCGCTTTTTTGTGTGCTGAGCAGCGCCTGCCACAGCGGCAGCAGGGTCTCTGCCTGTCCGGCTGTGATGGCGTTTGCTGTGCCGTCCAGCTCAAGTGTGCCCAGCGCCAGCTGGTTGCGTACCGGCAGCGCGCCGTCATAGGATGTAACCAGTATCTGGCTGGTATACGTGTCTTGCCCACTTACCGCCGGAACCGGGGTTGCGTTCGAGCCGCAAGCCGCCAGCAGCACAGCCAGGGCGATAAATAAAACCGCTAACTTAGTGTGTTTCATAATTCTCCTTCAAGAATGTTTGATCTTCAAATTTTGTGATGTGATAAAACGTATGTTCAGGATAGCTGCTATTCATGGCGCAGCGCCACGATGGGATCCAGTTTGGCAGCCCGGGTAGCCGGATAGTATCCGAAGAAAATACCCACCGCGGCGGCAGCTCCGAAAGCCAGCGGGATGGATGCCGGTACGATTTCTGTGCGCATGGTTCCCAGGTTGGCGAACAGGTACGAGCCGCCCACGCCCGCCAGCACCCCCACCACGCCTCCAACCAGGCTGAGGATCACCGCCTCGATCAAAAACTGCATCAGCACGTCGTTAGGCCTGGCACCCAGCGCCATGCGCAAACCGATCTCACGCGTGCGCTCGGTCACCGAGACCAGCATAATGTTCATGATGCCGATGCCACCGACGACCAGCGACACGCCGGCTACCCAGGCCAGCAGGTCGCGAAAAGCCGCCGTGGTCGCTTCTTGCGTGGAGATGATATCTTGCTGGGTCTGCACGGTGAAGTCGGGTTTCGCCGGGTCGACATCGTGCCGCTCGGCAAGCACAGAGGTGATTTGGGCAATCACGCTGTCGATTTTTTCCTGGCTCTCGGCTTTGACGTAGATCGTGCGCACAGAGTCGCCGCGCAGCGGCGTGCTGGTCATATACTTTTGGAAGACCACGCTGACAGGCAGGTAGATGCGCCCGTCGTAATCGACATCGGCGACCAGGCCTTTCGAGGCCATCACACCGATCACCGTCAGCTTGGTCGATCCCACTGTAACGGATTGGCCGAGCGGGCTTTGCTCTCCAAACAGATCTGTGGCGAGGCCAGCTCCCAGGACGGCTACTTTCAGTTTGCGATCGTCTTCATCGATGGTGAAGTAGCGTCCCTCGCCAACGGCGTAATCGCGCACCGCTGGAAAATCGGCCGTGGTGCCAACAATGGCGATCGATTCGAGGGTGACGCCGTTGGCCTTCACCGTCTGCGGCGGTGGTGATTGTTCGGCAGACATGCCGGTGATACCGACCACCTGCTCGCCGATCGCCAGCGCGTCATCCAACAATAAGGTGCGCGCCGCTCCCGGAACGCCGCGCATTGGCGATACGATGATCAGGTTTGCGCCCAGGGCGTTGATCTGGTCGGCGATGGCGGCTTCTGCCCCGGCGCTGACCGCCAGCATGATGATGACCGAGGCAACGCCGATGATCACACCCAGGGTGGTCAGAAACGAGCGAATCTTGTTTAAGTTCAGGCCGTCCCATGCGGCTCGAAAAATTTTTCCTATGCTCATAGCGCTGCCTCTATCATGCTTTCACCTGCCATCACCTGGCGATCCAGGCACGGGCTGGCGCCTTCGGTTCCATTTGAGATGACGATCCCATCGCGCACGCAGATGATGCGTTGGGCGTGTGCGGCGATATCATGTTCGTGCGTGACCATGACGATGGTCGCGCCTTTCCGGTGCAGCTCGTGCAGCAGCCCCATGATCTCGACGCTGGACTTTGAATCCAGGTTGCCGGTAGGCTCGTCTGCCAGGATGAGCGGCGGGCGGTTGACCAGCGAGCGTGCAATTGCCACTCGCTGCTGCTGCCCGCCGGAAAGCTGGTTGGGCCGGTGGTGCACCCGGTTTCCCAGGCCTACCGACTCCAGCGCAGCCACGGCGCGGCTGTGCTGTTCTTTGGCGCTCAACGCTTCATGGCTGTTGTAGAGCATGGGCAGCATAACGTTATCCAGGGCGTTCAAGCGCGGCAGCAGGTTGAAGGATTGAAAGATAAAACCAATTTTTTGATTGCGCACCAGTGCCAGCTCGTTTTTGCTCAAGCGGCTGACATCGCGCCCGTCCAGCAGGTATGCGCCGGCAGTGGGGCGATCCAAACAGCCGATGATGTTCATTAAGGTGGATTTGCCTGAGCCGGAGGGGCCCATGATGGCGACGAACTCGCCCTTTTCCACCGAAGCGTTCACACCAGCCAGGGCATGTACGCTGGACTCGCCCGAGCCGTACACCTTGGTTAGGTCTTGCACATGAATGACAGGATTACTCATCAGATACTCCATCCATTATTTCGGCTAACGATCTGTGCTCATCCATCCGCTTTATTTCGACTCAGTGCTGACTTGATCGCCTTCGATCAAACCGCTTAAGATTTGAACGTTCGCCAGGTCTTTCAGGCCAATGCTGACAGGGGTGGCTGCGAAGCTGTTATCAGGCTGAAGCACTTCTACAAAGTACGTGCCATCCGAGTTTTGCCGCAAAGCCTGCAGCGGGACGAGCATTACATCTTTGGCTTCGGCAGCAATTACCTCCACCTCCAGGCTCATGCCCGGGTAGAGCGCTACCGGCGGCGGAGTTTCGAATTGCGCCCACGCCTGGGCCATCATGGAGCCATCCACCGAGACCAGCGCCGGATCGATCCGGGTTACCACAGCCGGGAAGGCCTGCTGCGGGTAGGACTCCAGCCGCACCTCTGCCCTGGCGCCTGCGGTGAGAATTGCCAGGTCCGACTCTTCCACGTAGAACAGAACCTGGAGGCTGTTTAGCGGGGTGAGCGCCATGACCGGCTGCCCGTTGGCGCGCTCGCCGGGAGCGGCGAAGACTTGCGAAATGGCGCCCGCAGCAGGCGCAACCAGCCAGGTTTGATTCAACGTCCACTGCGCTTTCTGTAAGGCCAGGCTGGCTTTCTCAAGTGCCATCAGGGCATCGTTACGCGCAGCATTTGTTTCCGGTGCGGGCAGCGGACTGCCGGACAGGACGCTCAGCAGCTGCTCCTGGGCGGCAAGACGGGCCTCAGCCAGGGAGAAGCGTGCTTCTGCCAGTGCCAAATCCTGGGCATCGGGTTGGTAAGCTTTCACCCAATCCAAATCCTGCTCGGCTTCTTCGACAGCTTGCAGGGCTCGCTCTACCGCTCTACCCAACTGCCCGATCGCTCTGCGGTCATTGCGCGCCACGGCTCCCAGGTACTGATTTTTAAGCTCTAAATACTCGGCCTCTGCCTCGGCCAATAAATTTTCGTAATACCAAACCGGCGGGCCATCCTGGATGAAGGCAAGCTCTTCCTGGGCCTCTGACAGCTCTTGCTGCAGCACAAGCACCTGCTGCTGTGCGACTGCAATAGCTTGCGGTGTGTTCAGGATATCCCAGGCTAACTGCGCAGCCTTGAAATCCAGCTCTGCCTGCCGGCTGTCCAGGCGGGCCAGCCTTTCGCCGGCGGCAACCGCACTGTCAGGCGCAACCAGCACCTCGCTGATCTGGCCTGTAATTGGAAACGCCAGGGATATTTCTTGCGCAGCCAGCTCACCGCTGCCCGCCACGCTGATCAGCAAATCTCCCTGGCGAGCGCGAGCAGTTGCGGGCGCACCGGCGGTTTCAACCGCTGGCTCGGTGATAAAATTGGCATACACACCGTAGCCTGCCAGCAGCAGTACCAAAATCAGCAGTGTTACAGCCCAGGTTCTCATCATTGCACCATATCCGGCAATCGTGCGCCAGTGCCGCCGATATTCCAGCTCATTTGGTTTCGACGGTGCCAGTGCTGAGCACGTCGCCTGCCTGCACGCCGCTCAGGATCTCTGCATTCGCAAAGTCCTTCAGCCCAACGGTGACCGGCGTCAGCTTTAATTGGCCATCCGCCTGCACGACAAAGACGGCGTAGGATCCCGGCGCCAGCTCGCGCAGCGCCTGCACCGGCGCTAGCAGGGTTGCCTTTGATTCGCCGGCGATGATCTCCACTTCAGCAGCCATGCCCGAGAGCAGGGTCAGCTCTGCATCATTTTCCAGCGCTGCCCAGGCAACCACCACCGGGCTGCCATCCACGGTCTGCAGGGCAGGCTCGATGCGGCTGATCTGCCCGTTAATGATCTGATCGGGGTAAGCATCGAAGGTGGCTTGCACCCGCTGTCCAACTTTGAGCATAGAAAGGTCGGTTTCTTCGATATAAACGCGCAGCAGCAGTTGATCGAGCGTAGCGATGGTCACGACCGGCGCAGTGCCGGTTGCCTGCCCGGCGGAGATATCCAGATTGGAAACGATGCCCGCGATGGGCGCCAGCAGGCGTGTATTTTCCAACGCCAAATTGGTCTCTTCGATGTCCAGGCAGGCCTGCTCTAATTTGGAGAGCAGGGTACCCTGGGCGGCGGTTATCTCACCGGCCTGGCTGCAGGGCTGTCCCAGCTTAAGCTCTTCGGCGTAAGCCCGGGCTTCTTGCAAAGCCAGCTCTGCCGACTTAACTTTAGCCCGCGCCAGGGTAATATCAGTTTCGGAAGGCAGGAAAAGACCATCTAATTCTTCCTCTGTTTCCAGATCGGTATAGGTGTAGTTGAAGGTCACCGGGATATATTCGCTGGCGTACAAATATTGGGCGTGAGCCAGGTTGGCCTCGGCGGAAGCCAACGCTTTCTGAGCTGCAGCCAACGCATCAGCGCTGGATCCCGAATCAGACTGCAGTTTCTGCAGCTCTGCCTGGGCGCGCACCAGCTCGTTTTCCCAGCGCCACACTGCCGGGCTGATCAAGTATTCCAGCTCTTCGATCGCTTTCTCAAGCGCAGTCTCGGCGTTGAGGGCTGCCACCTCGGCTTCGATGACTGCCTCAGGTGAGATCAAGCCCTGTAGATTGAGCTGATTTTGCTGCAGCTGCAGGCGGATGGCAGAATCATCCAGACGAGCCAGAAGCTGACCGGCTTCGACCGGGTTGCCTTCCACAGCATTCACTTCTGCCACCACGCCGCTGCTGCGAAAGCCTACAGACAGCTGCTCGGCAGGCGTCAAGTTGCCTGCACCAGCGATAGAAATCACAATATCGCCGCTGCGCACCCTGGCAGTCTGAAGCTCAGGAGTCGGTGCTGCCTGAGCCGGTAGATAGGATTGTGTGTAGTAATAGTAGCCTCCGCCGGCAGCCGCCGTCAGGAATATGGCTACGATGAGCAGTTTGAGAAATGAGTTCATGGATGTGCCTCCTGTGCAGGTAACACATCCAAGCATATCAACAGCTTATGAAGTTCTTGCTCTTAACCTTTGAAGAAAGTGTGAAGATATGCGGATAGGCGCAATTGGAGTTAATCGTTGATTTTGAACGATATCTTGATCAGAGAAAGCCTGTACGTGTGCCTTCCCCAGGCTTTCGGCTGCTGCTCACGATTAACCCTTAACCTGGCGTGTGAGCTTATTGAGCCCCTGCCGGTCGGTAATGTAATATTCTGTGCGGGTGATATTGATCAGCCCCTCATCAGAAAAACTGTGCAGGTAGCGGCAGACCATTTCGCGGGTCGTGCCGATGCGTGCGGCGATCTCATCTAAGGTAAGATGGCGAGGCGATACATCTTGGCCCAGCGGGGTTTGCTCGAGCAGAAACTGAGCAACTCTGCCAGCCACTGGCTGAAACGCCAGTTTTTCAACGATATTGCTGGCGTGCAGCATCTGATTGACCATCTGGCAGCTCAGCGCCCATGCGATGCGCCCTTCCTTCAATAGAAAGGGCAGGAAACGTTCCCGCGACCACAGCAGTATTTGGCTGGACTGCTGCACCTCCAGGCTCACAGGCATGCTTGCTCCCTCATGAAAGAAGGCGATTCCCCAGAAGATGTCGCCCTTCACAAAAGTTGAAATTAGCAGGCTGCGTCCCTCGCTGGATTCTTTTAGCGCCGCGATCTGCCCCTCGACGACCAGGAATAAGTAAGGCCAGATATCTCCTGCCAGCACGATCAGACTGCCTTTTTCATATCTGCGCAGCAGGCTTTCTGCCAGAATGGCGCGCAGTTCGCGCTCACCCAAGGGTGCAAATACCGGATTTTTAGAAGCCAACGCGAGAAAATTCGCTGTCATGAGAGCCTCTCAGGAGGGGTTATCAAGTTTTCCAAAGCCCGGCGATCGCACAATGTGATGCTGGCACGGTTGATTGTGATTGCCCCGCTGGCTTGAAACTGGTACAGCAGGCGGCAGACCACCTCCGGAGACGTGGCGATCATGCCAGCCATGTCCTCAAGCGTCATGTCACGCTGCACGGTCGGCGCTTCCGAGAGTATGAATTTTTCGGCGATCAATTTAGCCAGGCGGCTGGCAACCGGATTGAAGGCCAGGTTATAGATGCTCTCGCGGCGTTTTCGGATCAAGCGGGTTTGGCGGGCCAGGAGCGCGCGGGTTGCATTCTGATTGCGAAACACAACCTGCAAGGCTTCTTCGCCGGTCCATTGGTAGAGCTGCGAGGCGCGAGCAGCTTCTAGCGTGGAGGGCATTGGATCCTGGTCGAAGAGTGTATGCGCCCAGAAAGTGCTGCCTCGCTCCCACAGCGAGACCACATAGGTGCGCCCATCCGGGCTGTTGATCACCGAGCGCAGCGCCCCACTGGCTATGTACAGCACAAAAGGCCAGTAATCCTCCTGGCGGCAGAGCACGTCACCTTTGCTCAGTGACCGGTGAACCGCCAGTTTTGACAGCTCCTGGAGTTCCCTGGGGATCAATTGGTCGAAAACATCGACTTTGCTGAGCAGGTCGGGCAGGTGCGTCATGTTATCTCCGTGAATATCGATGAAAACCACATTTTTCTTGACAAAAGTTAAGGTAATGCCTGTTCAGATCCGGTACACTATTTGTGAAAACCAGCACAAGTTCGGTTTAATACATTCTCATGGAGGCAAAACAATGTTACTTTCCACTTCTCGCCAGGTGCGCATCGCCGTCGTTGGTCTTGTGGTGATCGCAGCAATCTTGATGATTGCATATGTACCCTTCGTAGGATTCGACATGGTCAATCCGATCGTCAAAGCCCAGCAAGTGCGCATCGAAAAATTCACTGCTGAGGGCAACCCGCAGGCACCGCTCCTGGCATACACCGTGTGGTTGGTCAGCTTCTTCTTTCCGTTTTGGAGCACGATGTCGGTCGTTGCTGGCATAGCCCTGCTGGTGATCGCTTTGCCTCTTTTTCGAGGCGAAAGGTGGACGCGTGGTCTTGCATTGCTGTGCCTAGCTATGCCATCCATCGGCGGCGCCTATATGATTGTACCCTGGATGAACTTCATTGGCAGCACACAAGGTGGATTTCCACCGGCTGTAGCCATTATGGCGGTTGGTCTCATTCCATACTTCGCTCTGCTCCTGGCTGAGAAGGTTGATCTGACCCAAAAGATTGTAGATTCCCTGGTCTTCTTGATGCTCGGCGTCACCGCTGCAGAGGACTTTGCCAACGGTCATGCCGCTTTCCGCATCCTGTTTGGACACCCGGCCCGCCCGCTGTTTGCCGAAGGGATCGCCATCACCTATTTCGGCTGGCTGGCGCTGTGGGTGGGGATGGCACTGTGCATTGCCGCCATCTACTTGCTGGGCGAGAAGAAGATCTCGGGTTGGTACGCCGGGATGATCGGTGGGTTGGTTACTGTGGTCGCCAGCGCAGCCACTCACTATGTCCGCCATGCCACCAATGACTACCTGTATGGAGCGTTGATGGGATTGAGCATCGTGGTGTTTCTGCTGATCCCGGTTTTCAAACAGCGCCTGTTGAACGAGTACTCGGGTTAAGGCTACTCTCCTTTGCAATCCGGGGCAAATGCTTCTAGCCCCGGATTTGCGTTAAGTCAATGATTAAAATAACCGGATTTGATATCTTTTATGTGACAGGCGCCGGCGACGATTTCCGAGAAGGCGCTCAAAAACAGAGTTACTCAGCAACCGTTCTCATGGAGAAGACAAGATGAAACGATGGATTTTAATCTTCGCAGGAATTTCGGTTATCGCCCTCGCCATCTCGGCATGCAGCCCGGCTCCTGCCGCCGCACCGGCTCAGGCTGCGCCGGCGGCATCAACCGTCAAAGCCGAGTGGACGCAGGACTACATCACCCAGGTGCCGCCGCTGATGGTGACCGACCCGTACCTGGAAATGTTCGGGCAAATCGACGCCCCGATTCCCTACACCTATGAAGAAGCGGTGAAACTTTCCGGTCATTCCTGCGGCGCGACAGCAGGAGCATTCACCATCACCCGCAAGGCACTTGCAGTTCTCTATCCCGATGGCGAAATCCCGGTGCGCGGACAAATCCGGGTATATGCACCGGGCGCTGAAGACCAGTGGTATCTGGGTGTATTTGGCGAGATCATTACCTATCTTACCGGCGCGGCTCCGAAAACGGGGTTCATCGGCGCCGAATTTGGCGAGGTGAATGATGTTTTCGTACGGCAGAACAAAATGATCTATACCGAAGCGCCTACCGATACTGCGCCCCCCATGATGAAGTGGATCTTCGAGCGCACAGATAACGGTAAAAAGGTGAGTGTCCAGTTCAACCTGGCGGTAATTACTCCTATTGCCACTCCTGAGCGGGTTGCTATGGGCAAGAAAATGGCGCTGGGCCAGGCTACTCCTGAGGAAGCCGCTGATTATATCAAGTACTGGAACGAACGAGCGCAGTTTGTATTGGATAACGCCGACACATTGGATGGTTTCTTTACCGTAACCCCCGTAGAGTGAGCTGTAGGGAGCTTCAGAAGACGAAAAGGAGAGTATCGTGAAAACTACCCCTCAGAATATCCGCCTGATAATCGCCATACTGGCAGTCGTAGTTGGGCTGTTCATGGTCGCGGCTGCGCCGTTCCTGATCCAGGTGTCTATGGAAAGGGTGGTGGCGGCGTTGATAGAAGTCTCGAAAGAAAAGCCCGCTTACAGCAGCGGCATCATGCTTTTCTCGTTTTCTTACCCGATCTATCGCGGATTGATTTTCATTGGTGGTATCACCTTGATCCTGCTTGCTTTTCCGATGTACAAAGGTGAAGAGTGGACCTACCCTGCCGGTTTGCTGGCAGCGGCTTTCCCATCTGCCGGCGGTATGTACATGTTTCTGCCGTATGTTTCCTGGGTGGAAGGTTTCCCCATTCCAATGGTGATCTCTTTCGTGGGGCTGGCTTTCTTCTGGTCGTTCATTTTTCTGCGCAAGGCAGATAAATGGCTGAAGTGGGGCCATTTCCTGGCGCTGACCTTTGCCGGCATGCTGACCACCCATGCCTTTACGATTGGGATCGGCAATTTACGCATGCTGCTCACCCGGCCGATGAAACCCCTCTACGATGGGATTGCCTGGTGGGTGCTTTCCTGGTCTGGTCCCATCCAGTGGTTGTGCGTGATTTTGCTGTTTGTCGCCATTTATCAACTGGCAGCGGGTAAGCGTTCGGGCTGGTGGCTGGCGCTGATCGCGGCAGTATCTATCCTGGCGATTGACGCTCCTACTCAGATCATACGCAGCACCATGTCCGAATCAACCTCTTTGGATTATTTATATGGCGCGCTGCTGAGCAGTGGCTTGCTGTTTTCCTTGTTCTTCCCGAAATTCAGGGCAGTTCTGATTGATGAGAGCCTGCCCCAAACCGCTGGCGGTCAGCAAGCAATGGCAGCCGCTGACTGATCTTTAAGCCTGAGAGTGATTCGCTCTCCAGGGCATACTCCTCACATAGGGTATGGCAAGACCATGTCTTGCCATACCCTTGAGTAAAACGGATATCGACGTGAAGATTCATCCTCGCTACTTTCCAGTCATCATCCTGGTAACCTTTGTTTTATTTGTTTTACTGGGGCTCGCGATGGGTTTTGGTCCGCAGCACGGCGGTGGGGGTAATCCTCGATCGCTGCTCGATTGGACTCTCACTCTTCGGGCAGGGTTGGAGGTCGTGGTATGAGCTCAGCCGGCCTGAAAACAGCGCGCAAGAAATCTTTTTCCATCCAACGCAGCCGCGCGGTGATGCAGTGGTTATCGGTTCTGGCAGCTTTATTGATTGGCTTGCGCCATATCATGCCGGGCGAATCAGGCGGCGGCTCTTTTGATGCATTTTGCCCTTTCGGCGCGGTCGAGACATTCCTACCCTACGTGCTGAACGGCCATACGCTGAAAACGACCAACCTGTTGAATTTCTCCATCTTTCTTGGAGTGTTGGGGGTGGGATTGGTTGCCGGTCGTGCCTTCTGCGGCTGGATGTGCCCGCTGGGCGCGTTACAAGACTTCTTTGCTGCCTGGGCGCGCCGGCTGAGCGGCGAAAAGCGCCATATTCGCGGCAAGAAAAGCCCGGCACTCTTCCCCCTCCGTCTGCCTGAGAAGCTGGATCACCGGCTGCGCTACGCCAAGTACTTCATCCTGGGCATTATCCTGGTCGCCAGTGTTTTCGCTGTTTTTCCGCCTTTGCACGCGATCTGCCCGGTTAGAGCTTTCTTTAGTTTTACCCTGACCCCATTGCTGTGGGGCGTTTTGATCCTATTTATCGCCTACTCGATGCTGGTTGAACGCGCTACGTGCAAATATCTGTGCCCGCTGGGCGCGCTGTTAGCGGTTTTCAATAAAATCTCGCCGGTCAGGTTGGTTGCAGAGGGTGGCTGTAATCATTGTGGGCGCTGCGACATCGAGTGCTCGATGGGTATCAAAGATGTGCCGGATAATCTGCAAGACAGCGAGTGCATCCGCTGCCTGGAATGCCTGGATACCTGTGCTCGTGAAGAATCGCTGACGCTAAAAGTGGGATGAGTATGACGCGTTTTGAGAAGGGCTGCCCAAATGCACACCATCTGTGAAAAATCCGACAAAAGTATTATTTGGATTTGAGCAAATTTGTTATTGTATATCAGAGGACAGTTGAAAATTTCTAAGACTTTCGAGATAGGAGTAAACGTGATGAAAAATAACCACAAACTCGGAGCTGTGCTGGCAGTTGTTGGTGTCCTGACAGGATTGCTGGTTTTTTATCTGCTTGCCAGCATTTATAACCCAACCATCGAGGGAAAGATTCTGGACGGTCGACCGGATGAGGCCATCACAGTGCAGATCGTTTTTGCCATGCTCGGTTGGATTGGCATGGCTGCCGGGGCGATCTGGGGTATGGTGCTGTATGGTTTCCTGAACAAGAAAGAATGGGCCTGGTTCTGGGGTACTGTGGCAGCCACCATGCAAATCCTCTCTGGCTTTTTTCCAATGATCCCACCTGCCAGCATCGGTATGCCCACGCCGACCGTATGGGTTTTCTTGATTGCCTTCGCCTTGTGGTTTGGGATGCTGTTCATCGGCGGAGTCGATCGGAAGATTATTGTGCTGGCTTTCGTAAGCGGGCTGGCTTATGTGCTGACCTATATGGATGGTGTCGGCGCGATCTCGCGCTACCAGACCGTAGAGGAGAGTTTTGCCAATGGTGTGTATGCCATGGGACAGATGCTTAACTGGTGGGGTGCGGCAGCCCTGGCGGTATTCATCTTCGCGATGATCAAGCGGAAATCCTGGGCGGTTCCAGTGGGCATTTTTGCCGGTTTGCTGTCGATGTTTGGCGGCTACCCGGTGGGCATTACGGACGTCATCCGCCTGCAGCGCTTTTCTATGTTCCTGCCGGCTCCCGTACTCAGCACGATCCTTGTCATCTTACTGCTCCAGCCTGGTATTCGCCGGCTGATCGAGGGGAAAGAAGAGACAGGCACAAAGAATGCAAAAACTCAGGTCGGGCAGCAGCTCAAGAAATCCGCGGGGGCATAGCCATGCAAGCGCTGTCGAAACGGTTTGACTACCTGTTCCGCTCCACCAGAGGCTTGGCGCTGGTTGCGATTGCAGTTGTCTCGATCATTACCGCCCTGTGGGGTACGCTTTCCGGGCCGATGGTGGAGTGGGGTGTAAAGGATGTGACCGTCCAGCTTACGGGCATGGAGCTGCTGCAGGTCGAGCGTGAGGGGCGCATCATCATGCTCTACCACACCATTGCCATGACGATTGTGGCGATCGAGGTGTACTTCATCACGGCAATCTTGCCGATGAAGCGCTACGAGCAGCTTGTTATCAATGCTACGATCACCGCCGGCTATCTGACCGCCGTGATTTTTGGCTTGTTATTTGCCTACTGGGGACACAATTTCATTTTTCATGGGCTGTTTTTGCTGGGGCAGTCGCTCGTATTCTTCGCTGGTATTTTGCTGGCGGCTGCACTCTGGCCGTGGAAAAAGGAATACCGCCTGCCGGCGGATACCCCGTATGCCCACACCAGGAATGGATTGGACCTCGAGCGCACGGCTTTCTTCGTGATGGCAATCGCCATGCTCGTCTCGGCTGCATTTGGCGCGGTAACAGGCTCATACTGGGGTAATGGACACGAGACTTTCCTGGCAGAAGATTTGATCCGTACGCCACACAAAACCTACCTGCAGAAAGCGATCATCGGTCACCTGCACATCATGCTGACTTTGATTGCCGTGGGGATTACGCTGATCGTGGGGCGCTGGATGGATTTCAAGGGCCTTCTGCACAAAATTGCTATGCCATTGATGATTGCCGGCACTATCATCATCACCTTTGGCGCCCTATCGGTGGTGTGGGTGGAATGGGCGCATACCACCATCTATTTCGGGTCGGTATTTGTGATGCTGGCTGCGCTGATGTACGTGATCTACTCCTGGGATGTACTGATCAAAGAGCGCATTGCAGAGCTGGGCATCCAAAAGCCGAACGCCTGGCAGAAGATCACCGCCCTGCTGCACGACCCCCTCAAATTTGGCCCCGGCTGGCAGATGGTCTTTATGAACTTCACCGTCAGTGGGATAGGCATTTTCATGGCGGTCAAGCTGGATGAGATCTTCCGCGTTTGGCCGCACCGGGATGAACGCATCATTTTGACCGGTCACTGGCATATCCTCGCCGCGTTGATTGCCACCATTATCCTGTTTTATTACGCCGATCTGTCGGGGCTCAAAGGCAAAGTGCGCCAATGGTTTGGCTGGCTGGTGATCCTCATGTCGGATCTGGCTTTTGCCTCGGTGACAGTGTTTTCGATGAAACGCCTTTTCGTCAGCGAGGCCGGGCAGCAGAATGTGGTCAATTGGACGATGCTGCTCAGCGACATCGGGTTGGCGGTAGTGCTGGTGGTGCTGGCACTTTTTATGATCTGGCGGTTATATGACCTGTTCCAGTCCAGGGGAACCTGGTGGAAAGAGCTGGCAGCGGAGACAAAGGCAGCTGCGCAAGCGGAAATTCAGGAGCAGCAGCGCAAGCTCGACGAATTGAAAGCTGTGCTCGAGGAGGCATCCCAATGAAGCATCTCTGGTTGATCCTGGCAGCATCCATGATCCTGCTCGCTGCAGGCTGCGCTCCAGCTCCTGGCATAGGCGCAGTTACGCCGCCGTATATCGAAACGGGCATCGATCCCGAGGCGTGGGCTCTGGTGCCGGCGGGCGAATTTCCCTTTGGGCAGCACGACCATATAACCCTGGTGGACTATGATTATGAAATCATGGTCACCAATGTGACCAATGAACAATATGCGCGATTTCTGAACCAGGCGCTGACAGCAGAGGCGGTTCGAGTAGGTGCAGTGGAGGTCGAGGCCGGCGAAACCACCTGGCAGCAGAACGGGGTGGTGGGTTTCTATCCAGGCGATCCCTTTCATGGATACGAGCATGAGGAAGAAATCAAATCTGGCGATAAGCTTTACATGCCGGTTGATGAGAACGGCTTACGATTGCTCTTCGATGGGAAAGTTTTCACCTCGATCGAGGAATACGCTAACCACCCGGTGACGATGGTGAGCTGGTTTGGCGCCAACGCCTACTGCCAGCACTATGGCTACCGCTTACCTTCCGAAATCGAATGGGAAAAAGCAGCACGCGGGCCGGAGCTGGTCGATGGCGCCGGGCTGCCGTTCCCGTGGGGCCTGGAGATCGAGCGCAACCAGGCCAACTTTTATTCTTCTTTCGACCTGTTCGAAAAGATCTCCGGCAAGTTAGGGAATACGACCCCAGTGGGCTTCTACAACGGGATCACTTACGGCGACTACGAGACCCTGGATGCCGCCAGCCCCTACGGTGTCTATGATATGGCGGGCAACGTGTGGCAGTGGATGGGCGATGACTACCCTGACCAGCATTACCGCTACCTGCGCGGCGGCAGTTTTTACTCCTACGAAGTAGACCTGCGCGTGTGGAAGAATAACAGCGCTGGCCCGCAGTACTACAGCCCGGCGGTTGGCTTTCGTTGTGTGAGGTGACAGAGTGATGAAATCCTTACGCGAAAAAATTTCCCTGTACTGGTCGCTGATCAAGAGTCTGCAGACCGGCCTGCTGTTAGCCACCGGTTTGGCCGGCTACATGACCGCGCGCTGTCCTGTCACTAATCTGCAGACGCTGCTTGGGCTGACCGTCAGCTTATTCCTGGCGATCAGTGGAAGCACTGTCTTGAACATGTGGTACGACCGTGATATCGACGCCAGGATGAAACGCACCGCCGGGCGTCCGATCCCTTCTGGGAAAATTAACTCGAATGAAGCTTTGGGCCTGGGTCTGGTGCTGTCGGCGTTCGGCGTTGGTTGGGCGCTGTGGCTTTCCTGGCTTTACGGATTGATTGTGTTCGCCGGGTTGTTTTTCGACGTGGTCGTTTACACCATACTGCTCAAACGCCGCACACCCTGGGCGATCATCTGGGGTGGGATTTCCGGCGGCATGCCGATCCTGGCTGGTCGGGTTCTGGGCACGGGCCAGCTCGATTGGGTTGGCGGCTTGCTGGCCCTGGCGGTGTTGTTTTGGATCCCAACCCATATCATGACCTTCAGCATACGCTACTTTGACGATTACCAGCGGGCTAAAATCCCCACATTTCCCTCCCGGTATGGATTTCATACCACACGCCTGGTCATAGCGATTTCCAGCCTGCTGGCGGCGTTTGCCATCGGCCTGGCCGGTCTGGGCATCGGTGTTACCTGGGGATACCTGCGGGTGCTGATCGTGCTTTCGATGGGGATGCTGGTGCTGGCAATCAGCGGTCTGGCAAACCCCTCTGAGCGCGCTTTCTTTGGGTTGTTTAAGTATGCCTCCCTGTATATGCTGAGCGCCATGCTGCTGTTAGCGTTGTGAGCGAGTGGCGAGGAACTGTGTAGTCGATCATGGATTGAGGCTCTGTTTAGGAGAATGCAATGAGGAAAATGTCAATTCTGGATCGTATCTTACTGCTGATCACCGGGCTGCTGGCTGCCTATCACATCGCCATTGGCGTGGACGGGCTGCATACCCTGCCAATGATCAGCTACACGATTGCATTTGGCGTGCTGCTGGTCGCCGGGCTGCTCTTGATCATCCTGGGTTTCGAAATTTTGGAGAGCTCGCTGGTGGTAATCGTTTCTACCATCATCCCTCTTAGCCTGTCGCTGGGGATCGTCTGGCAGTTTTTTCCCGCTTATCGCACGGGATATCTGATCTTTGCCATCGCCGGTTTTCTACTGATTGCCGGGACGCGCTTGTTAGCGAAAGGGATGCCTGCTACTCTCACCCTTGCGCTCATCCACGGAATTGCCGGACTGGTGATTTTTCTGACGCCATTCATCCTGGTTTCTCAAGGCGTCGCTGCTCCCGGGTTCGCCCTGGTTGGCGTTGGCGGGGCTTTGATCGGTTTGGGCGGACTTCTGCTTTCTTTCCTGAAGGCAGGCAAACCGATACTGCCGCGCGCTACGATCCTGGCAGTTCTCCCCGGCTTGCTGTTGCTTATGACCGCGGCGTTTGTCGCCGGGTTTGCTCTATATTGACAAGCCGGTCAGGGTGGTCACAAGCTAACCGCCAATGCCTTTCAGCAGGGCGCCGACTGCATAAGCCACCAAAGCGGCAAGCCCGCCGACCACCAGCATCTCAAAACCGCTGCGCAGGGGATTGAGTTTGGTCACCAGCACCTTGGCAGCCCCCAGCCCAAACAGCGCCATCCCCGATAGGGCAATGGAAATCGGGAAATCTAGCTGCGCAGGGATTTGAAATACCAGTCCCAACAGGTAGATGAGCAGCGGCACTGCCCCGGCGATGACGAAGGATCCAAAAGTCACCAGCCCATTCGTCAGTGGATTGCCTTCATCTTCCAGCATACCTAATTCATCCAGCATCATTGCCTTTACCCAGCGCTCCGGCTCGCGGCTCTGGATTTTCACCATCTGCTGGGCCTCTTCGTCGGTGAAGCCTCGTTGGCGGTAAATCTCGAACAATTCCGCGCGCTCGCCCTCAGGAAAATGTTCTACCTCCCAGGCTTCGCGCTCCCATTCTTTGCGGTAGTATTCTTGCTCGCTCTTGGCGGAGAGATAGGCGCCGGTTGCCATGGAAAATCCATCTGCCAGCAAGTTCGCCAACCCCAGAATGAGAATGACCGGGGTGCCCAACTGCGCGCCAGCCACACCGCTGACCACTGCAAAAGTGGTGATGATGCCATCCAGCCCGCCGTAAACTACCTCGCCCAGGTATTGGCTGCCCGCACCGCCATGCTCCTCATGCGCTTGCTTAATGACTGCCCGATCGTGGGCGTGGGCGGAACCGCGCATATCGCCTTGTGCATACGCTTTGCGTGCTTCCTCGAGTCGTTTTGAAATACCCATGATGACGTTGTTCTCCAATCCGCGCTTCTATCTCGAATCCACAAGCTGCAGACAGGCTTATTAAACCACACCCTGGGGGGTATCAACGGACGTAATCGGGAAGGGCGGCAGGTTTCAACCCACCGCCCTTCTCCGGCATAAAGCCTGTCCGTCGCGCTATTTACCTTCCAGCTTCTTGCGTGCTGCGCCGCCGTTCAGCGGGTAGCCCATTGCAAATCCCACCAGGCAGAAGTCAAATATGCCGCCCGAGATTGGGATCAGGGCTGCTATTGCCATAACTGTGCCGAGGGTGCCCTGCACTACCAATAGGCCTGCCAAAAGGATCACAGCTCCCAGGGCGATGCGCGCCCCGCGCCCCATTCCACTGGTCATGAATTTTACCAATTGCATCTCGATCTCCTTTACTTGACAATATGTGTCGAACCGGGTGAAAGGTTATGCCGCCGCGCTTGGCCGTTTGCGCAGCCCGAAATCCAGCAGCACCAGGATGATCAGCCAGGCAGCCAGCCGGATGGTCATTGCCACGAGGCTGTCTACAGCGACCACATCTCGATAAGCGATCTGCAGGATGAGCATGACCACGGCGTGAGCGCTGAATGTGGCGATGGCTGCCGGCACGGCATAGCTGCTGCGCTTCCAAATCAAGATCGCAGTAATTGCCACGGAAATCACCCCCAGGGCGAAGTTGTAGATGGGCAGCCAGTTGATCACATAATAGCCCGGATCCCTGCCCAGCAAAACTTGCCCCCCTGCAAAGACCGCCATGGCTCCGATGATGAAAGCCAGCACGGCTGCAATTCTGTAAAGCAGTTTATCCATGTGTTCCTCCTTATTTGATCTGTCATCCTGAACGAAGTGAAGGATCTACACCCTACACTGCCTGCTCATACCTGCCCAGTGTATCCCTTGCGATCTGCACCAGTTCCTTCAATGGGTGGATCAGCGCCAGGGCGTACAGCGTAAAGCCGATGCCATATAACACGCCTCGCACCGGCGGCGTAATAAAGATGCTCAGCCATACCAGCACGCTGCCAATCGTCGCCGCCGCCAGGCTGCCCCAGCAGCCGCCAAGCTCGGGATTTTCCTCCTTCTGGAAGAAACGGCGGGCGATGTAAGGGATCAGGGCGATGCCGAACTGCAGCATCCAGCCATAGATCAGAGCCTGCGGTGCGGTAGCCTCGATGGGGCCGCCCTCGAGAAAACCGAGGATAATGAAAGGCGCAACCAGCACCGGCGCCAGTATCCACAGGTAAGATGAAACCAGGTGCCAGCCGCCTGCGCTGGAGAGCCTGCCGCTCGCTTTGAGCGCACGAAACATCAAGACCAGCAGCCCGATCGTCGCCGCCAGGTGCAGGACCAAACCCGCCACGGTCGGAGGCAGGCTGCCGCCCAACCACGGCCCCAGCACCAGCCCGAATGCGCCCAGCGTCATCCCCCAGTAAACCAGCGTCACAGTGTTCTTTGAACCCAGCGGCTGCCCAGTGATCATGGGAATAAAATCCACCAGCAGTCCGGCAAAAACCAGGGACATGAAGCCCCACGAGTTGGCGTGAATGTGGGCCTCGAGCGGAATCTGGATGTACAGGGCCTCGCTCCAGTTGAGCCAGAGCCCCGTGCCAATGATGATCCCAATCAATAAATAGAACAGACCGGTCAGATAGAACTTAAGGCTGGCGGGCGCCTGCTCGCCGCGCACCTGCCACAGCTGCAAGAACAACAGCGTCGCTGCAGTGAAGATCAGCGTACCGCCGGTAAAAATCATCACCTGATTGGCGCTTGGAAATCCCGCTATCAGCATCACCAGCCCGACGTTGAGCGTTAGCCAGATGCTCCAGCGCATGGCTGGACGGGGTTTTTTAGAAAGCGTGGCAACCAGCCAGGGCAGCAGCCCGAAAATGGCTTGCGATAGAATGCCCAGGGTGATGAAGTGCACCCGCACCCAGCGCAGCGCGGCGAACGCGCCGGTCAGTCCCATACTCGCCAGCGCAATGTCGGCAGCGACCAGCAAGGCTACCAGCACGTACAGCAAGATCGTCAGCAGGTAGGGGATGGGCATGATTATTCTCCCCCTTTAGCGCCTAAGAAAACGACCCGCGTTTTTGCGTTCATGCCCCGCACTGCGCCGGAGGGGACGATCACCGTAACGCCAGGGTTGATGGCAAAGGTCTCCTCGCCCACCGTCATCAGACCGCTGCCTTCCAGGAAATGGTACATCGCCGCTTCTCCTGGGTGGAGCGGAATCTGCTGACCGGCCTCCAGCCCCACAACCAGCGCCTTGAAGTCCGGCGTGTCGACCAAAAACTGCGGCTTGGGACCCTCGGCTGAGAAGACAGCTCTGGTAATTGTATCGGCGTAATAAATTTCGGTAATTGTGTCAGGCATGTTGGGCTCCTTTTGGAATATGCCTGACTATATCGGTTTCCCCCATCTTACCCCCCGACTTTTGTCGGGTTTTGCCCTGAGTTCTATTCGCCCTGGATCATTGCCCTGTGGGCCAATTCGTCCGCATCTAAAATTCGGATGTGCTGCTTATCCACTTCGATCAGTCCGGCGCGGCTCATTTCACGCAGGGCGCGGCTCAATACATCCGGCACCGTGCCAAGATGGGCTGCCAGCTCTGTCAGCGTGGACCAACCGCGGCGGGTAAAAACGCCTTCTCTGGACTGCTCGATCAAGAGCTTTGCCAGCCGCGCCTCCACGCTGCGCAGCGACAGGTCCGCCGTCAGCTCCACCAGGCTGATAAACCGGTCTGCCATGTTTTCCATGATCTGCAAGGCCGTATGCGGGTGTGAAAATAAGACCTGTTCCAGAGCGTGGCGCGGGATCAGCCAGATGCCTGCTTCTTCCAGCGCCATAGCCGTCGCCGGGTTGGGGCGTCTGGCAAACACGCCAATTTCGTTAAAAATCTCGCCGGGTCCCAGGAAGCGCAAGATTTGTTCGCGCCCATCCGGACCGGTCTTGATCACCTTCAGCCAGCCATACTGCAGGTAAAAGAGATGGGTTTCAATGTCGCCTTCCCAGAATATGACCGCATCTGCCGGGTAAATCTTCCAGAGTGCACTGTTGGCAAGCTCTGAAAGCGTTTCATGCTGCAGACCGCGCAAGAATTCGAAGGTCTGTAATCGTTTCAGCAGCAGTTCAGTTTGCAGGTGTGAAGCGCTCATAGGGTCAAGAAACCTGGCGGCAGACTGTTAGAGATTACCCGTGTCACTCGGGGCGCTCCAGGTATTAACGCTCACGCGCATAGCGCTGCAGGGTGAACCAGGCAGTGATCGTGCTGAACAACGTACACATGACGATGCTGCCCAGGCTGATCACTGCAGTAAGATTTCTGGCTTTTGCTATTTCACCGGGATCATTGCCAACCGGCATTGCCAGCGTGCTGACCGTAATAAACAGCACGCTCATCCCAATGCCAAGCAAGGCGCCTACCAGAGCCGGGCCTAACAGAGGGAAACGCCCCGGACGTCCCTCAGACAGACGGACGTACTGCCCTCCGCACCAGAATGCCATCACCCACGCCATAGGGGTGGCGCATACGATACCGGGCTGACCGCTCAGTGTGATCACGGCGACGGCTGCGCCCCAGGCAATCAAGGGCGCCAGCAGCGTGCGCAGGAAAGCGCCGGTGTGGATGATTGGTTGGGTGGAGTCAGGTCGCTCTATTGGCATCTTGGTTGTTCACCCTCCTGGAAGAGGATACTACACATTTTCCCTGCCGGCATGCCGGATTGGATAACTATACTCGATTTTTAACAGGCTCGCCTGTAGTAAAATAAGTTGGGTTCACTGTAAGTATTAGAGGTAAGGGAAATGATTACTGATGAAACCGGCGCAAAACGCTCCTTCGCAGATCAAATTGACCGGAATCGACCCGTAGGGGGGCTGATACAGCCATCCGGATTTCATGGACGACATAGAACAGCTTGAAAGTGCAATCCTTGCGTTAGAAAACCAGCGTGCAGTGCTCGGTGATGTGGTCGCTGATACGGCCATAGCGTCCTTGCAAGAGAAGCTCGCGGCGCTAAAGCAAAAAACTGGCAGCGAGCAGCGAAAGATGGTGACCGTGCTCTTTGCTGACCTGGTTGGCTTTACTTCCATGGCTGAAAAGATGGAGCCTGAGGATGTGCGCGAAGTGTTGGAAGCCTGCTTCGCGCGCTGGCAAGCAGCCATCCAGCAGTACGGCGGATTGGTTGAAAAGTTCATTGGAGACGCAGTGATGGCTGTCTTTGGTCTGTCATCTTCTCAGGAAGATGATGCCGAACGCGCTGTCCGCAGCGGGCTGCAAATGCTCCACGAGCTCGAAGCTCTAAACCGCCGGTTTGAAGCTGAATATGGGCTGCGTCTGGCGGTGCGTGTGGGCATTCACACCGGGCTTGCCGTCGTCAGCACACTGAGCGACTCACAGGCAGGGGATTTCGTGGCTGTGGGTGACACTGTGAATCTCGCCAGCCGGCTCCAGGCGGCGGCTCCTGCCAATGGAATTTTAATATCGCACGATGCTTACCGGCAGGTCAGGGGATCCTTCGATGTAAACCCGGTCGCCCCGCTTACAGTCAAGGGCAAAGAAAAACCGGTGCAGGCCTACCGGGTGCTGCAGGCCAAGCCGCGTGCTTTCCGGATGGAGACCCGGGGCGTGCAGGGTGTCGATACCCGTATGGTCGGTCGCCAGTCAGAGCTTCGCGCCCTGCAAGCTGAATTGGCGCAGGTTGTTGAAAACCAGCTTTGCCGGGTGGTGACCGTCTTTGGGGAGGCAGGTATTGGCAAATCCCGCTTGATGCGTGAATTCGAGGAATGGCTTGAACTGCATCCTCAGCACCTGTTCTATTTCCGCGGCCGGGCTTTTCCATTTACTCAAGTGTCTCCGTATTCGCTGCTGCGAGATCTGTTCACCTTTCGCTTCCAGATCCATGACAGCGATGACTCACAAACTGTACGAGACAAGCTAGAGCATGGTTTCCGCACAATTATTGAAGGTGATGATACCGGGCAAATGAAAGCTCACATCATCGGCTATGTACTTGGCTTCAGCTTCAGCAGCCCCTACATCGGCGAGCCTGGCGATGAAGCCCGGCAGTACAGCGAACGGGCAGCGCTTTATCTGCGAGAGTATTTCCAGGTGCTGGCTGCTCGAGGCCCAATCGTAATTCTGCTGGAGGATATCCACTGGGCAGACAATAGTTCGCTAGACGCGCTCCAGCAGATGGCGTCCAGCCTGGTTTCTCACCCGCTGTTGTTCGTATGCGCAGCGCGCCCATTGCTGCTTGAACGCCAGCCCAACTGGGGTAAGGGTGTAAAGAATTTCACTCGCCTTAATCTGGAGCCGCTTACTCTTAGCGAGTCTCACCTGCTCGTTGACGAAATCCTGGTAAAGGTCAAGAATCTCCCGGAATTCCTGGGCGAGTTGGTGGTCGAGAGCGCTGATGGCAACCCCTTCTACATTGAAGAATTGATCAAGATGCTGATCGAGGATGGGGTCATCCAGACTGGGGATGAGCAGTGGGTGGTCCGCTCTGAGCGGCTGGAGGGGGTGCGCCTGCCGCCGACGATTGCTGGCGTATTGCAGTCGCGTTTTGATAGCCTGACCCGCGATGAGCGCCGGCTGCTGCAGCGCGCCTCAGTAATTGGGCGAACTTTTTGGGATCGGGCGGTGAGCTACTTGAACCAGCCTCCTGGAGCTTCCGGTGACCAATCCGGCCGGTATAACCAGCAGGATCAGGCGATTCTCGCTGCCCTTCGCTTGCGCGAGATGATCTTCCAGCGATTGGACTCTTCCTTCGAAGGTACCAGTGAGTATTTTTTCAAGCATGCTTTGCTGCGTGATGTCACATATGATAGTCTGCTAAAACGCCAGCGTTGGAGCTATCACGCACTTGCTGCGCGCTGGCTGGAGGGTATCGCCCGGCAGAGCCACCGCCTGGAAGAGTATTCAGCGCTGATTGCCAGCCACTATGAACTGGCAAACGACCCGGGATCCGCAGCCCAATGGTATTGGCGTGCCGGCGAGGCTGCCGCCGCGCAGTATGCCAATACAGAAGCGATTCACCACCTGACGCGCGCCCTTGAGCTTGCTTCCACGATGGATGATGTTCAGCGGTTTAATTTGCTTTTGACGCGCGAAAGAGTACACGAACGATTGGGAAATCGTAAACAGCAGGAGAGTGACTTAACGCTCCTTTTTGCAATCGCCGAAAAATTGGACAGCGACCTTATGCGCGCAGACGTCTGGTTACGCCGCGGGGCGCTGGCATTCTTTAATGGCGAATATGCTGAGATGGAATCAGCCTCCCGCTCCGCCCTGTCATATGCACGGCAAGCAGGCGATGCTGTGCGTGAGGCCAGCAGTCACCTGTGCCTGGGTAGGGCGCTGATTTGGGAGAGCGAACCCGGTCTTGCGATCGAAGAACTCGAAAAAGCTTTAACGGAGGCGCGCCGTCTTAACCTGTCCCTTGAGAGTGAATGTCTCATAAACCTGGCGGTGGTTCAGACCAACCTGGGGCGTTTCGAACAGGCGTTGGAAAATGCCAGGCAGGCGCTGGCGCTTTGCCAATCTGCTGAAGATATCTCGGGGATGGGTCTGGTTAATTCTCAGATTGGAGCTATCTACTCAAATCGTGGCGAGCGAGAGATGGCGCATAAATACATGCTCAGGGCCCTGGAACTCAACCGCTTGATCGGACATCGCTTCAGACAGGGTGTGATTCTAAACAACCTTGGCATCAATGCGTATGAAACCGGTCAATATAGTGCTGCGATCCGCTTCCAGGAGCAGAGCCTTCAGGTTCAGAGTGAGATCGATGATAAAGCCGGGCTGGTCTTTTCCCAATTCAGCCTGGGTGAAATCTGGCGTGAGCTTGGCGCATACGAGCGCGCCCAGACAGAATACGGTGCGGCACTTGAGCTGGCACAGGCGATGAATGACCGCATGAGCGAAAGCATCATTCTTTCCGCGATCGCCCTCCTGCATGCTCAAACCGGTCAGACAGCTTCTGCCGTGGAGGTGGGAATAAAGTCACTGGCGCTCGCCCAAGAAACCAATGCGCCAGTTTACATTGGTCAGGCATTAATACGCTTAGCAGCGGCTTTCACCGCACACAATGCCCTCAGTGAAGCTGAAACTGCTTACCGGCAGGCGATGGATCTGTACAAGGGCCTGGAATTGTTTGGGCGAGTCATGGAGGCTCTGGGCGGGCTGGCGAGCATTGCCATGCTGCGCGGGGATCTGGCTGGAGCTCGCGGTTACGTGAACGAAATTCGCACCTACCTCAGTGCTTACGACCTTAACGGCACAGATGAGCCGGCGAAACTGCACCTGACGTGCTGCCGGGTATTGAGATTGACCGGTCAGACCGATGCCGCCCGGGAAGTTCTGGCAGAAGGTTACGAGTTGCTGGAAAAAAGGGCATCTATGATCGAGTTGGATGAGATGCGCAGTTCTTACCTGGGACAGGTGTCTGAAAACAACGAACTGTTGAAACTGTGGGAGCAGGAGTACCGGCAATAGCCGCGGGGGTAGCAGTCAACAAAAAAGGCATGTCCTGGTTGTGCCAGGGCATGCCTTTCGCAGCCAGGCGAGAAATTACACCTGGCTGCCGCCTGAAGCGGAATTACTTCTTCTTGAGTACCGGAAGTCCGGTCTTGCTCTCACTGACCTCGTATCCCTGTGGGACTGAGTCGAGCGCACCTGCTTTGACACTCTTAGCGAAAAAGTACAGGTGCTGCTGCTTACCACTCTTGAGAGTGCGTGTTGAAGCGTGGAGGAAATACGTCTGACCTTTGGAATTCTTGAAGCTGAAAGCCATTACTAACTCTCTCCTTTCGTCAATATCCCGGATATCGACCGTTGAACACCACGGTCAAGATATGTAAATAGTACTCCATTTGTCTAATTAATACAACGGTCATTTTCCGTGAAATTCATCTTTTCCAGCCGGGAAGCGGATTACCAGCGGGCGTGGTGCTCCTCGGCAAAGCCGATCAGGTTGTCAATTCGGATTCTCTCCCCCTGATCCGTGACCGCCTGCCCTTGGTAGCGCCCGAACATCTGGTGCACCTGGCTGTAGATCACTCCCAGGTTGGTAATGGCTGTGCGGTCTTTGAAGGGTGTGAACTCCAGCGCCAGGCGCCCTTCCTGGTCGCTGAAGCGCCACGGCTTCATGTAATCGCCGGAAACGTAATCGTACCTCACCGCCCCCAGTTTGTGGATGCGCCCCTCCAGGATTAGGGCGTCTTCTGTGGCTGCCGACGTATCCCCGAAGCCGCAGCCCAGGTTCAAGCCCACCCGGCGCCCGTCGGGCAGGAAGCCCGAAGCGCTGGCCCAGTTCCAGAAGCTGCGGTATTCCCATACCCCGCGCCCCCAATCCAACGAACCGAGGCAATCTTCAGGCTTCAGTGCTTCAGTGATCTCGCCGTAGCGCAGGCTGCCCTCGGCGGGCAGGCAGTTGATCTTGCGGTTGTAGTAGAAGCGCCGCCTGCCGATGGGGATGACGATATTCATCGATTCGTGCTCCGGCGGGCAGTGCAGCAGGATGTCGGCTTCGATCCCGCGCCCTGCGTGGAAGCCGGGCCAACTGACGGTGATGCGCCGCCCGGCAGGCGTCAGCCTGAAATCCAGGCTGGCGCGCGAGTCGGCGAAGTGTGCATCTCCGGCGGTGCTGTTGCGCGGCAGCGTAATCCCGCTCCCCAGCGGAATCACCAGCCCCTCCTCGTGCAGCTCACCGCTCTCGAAATCCAGCGTATAGACGAAGATATTGCCGGCGTAGCCCAGGTCGGCGATGGTGGCGGAGAAGAAGCGCCGCGGTGTAAAGACGGCATAATAGTCCCAGCGCTTCATGCGCAAGCGCTGCAGCGGGCGCAGGGCGTAGAAGCGGGCGTTTTCCAGGTTGCAGTCCAGCAGCGGCTGGCGCGCCCAGCCAACCTGCGCCAGGCTGCCGGATAAGTCGAGCAGGTTTCCGGTTTGGGTGATTTCGCTTTGCATACCTGTATTATACGAAAGATATTAAAAAGAGGTTTGGGGTGTTGTCCGCTGCGTAAAGCGCCGCGAATAACACCCCAATTTCATTCCCTGCCCGGTATTTGGAAACATGCCCGAACCGGGGTTGCAGGGCAGGATGATCTTTATGGCACGAAGCCGTCCGAGAGCGTCTTCATGAATTTGACCAGATGGTCAATATCCGTATCGCTCAGCCCCAGGTTGCCCAGCTCATCGACGTTGACGGTATCGGGTATCTCGGCTGCAGGCCAATCTGCGACATCTCGCGAGTTATAAAAGTCGGTGATCTCCTCCAGCGACTTGAAAAAGCCGTTGTGCGAGTACGGTCCGCTCAGGTGGATGTTGCGCAGGGTCATTACCTTGAACTTGCCGTTCTCGTCAGGATCCCCGAGCACAGCGCCCAAACCGTAGTCGATCAAATCCATGCCGAGCGGATTGTATTCTGGCGGTAAATAGTAGAACGGGTTGTCCGGATTCTTGGGCACGCCCAGGTTATCGTAGGTGAAATCGGTGAATACGGGCGGAATCCAACCGGCGGGCGCCCAGTCTGGTACCACCACGCTCAACTTGTAGTCATCAGCCGGAATCCAGTCAGCCACGTGGCAGGCTGAACACATCGCTCCTTCTCCAGGCTCCAGGATGCCGTTGTTGTTGTTCTCGGCCATAAAGAGCTGCATCCCGTGCCATTCCTTCTTGGAGAAAATCTTCTGCCCGACGGTGGCTGCTACTGGTCCAGCTCCGACCGCGCACTGGTGCATATCCCCGCCGGCAGCAAGGCACGCCTGCAGGTAGTAATCATACTTGGAGTTGAATTGGGCGAAGAGGGCGGTGCGCTCGAAGGCGGCAATTGCCAGCCCCACGCAGTGATAGGAAGCATCCACAGCGTCGGGATCCATAAGGTTGATCTCGCCGCAGGTGGGCACAAACAGCGTCCAGTAGTAATTCGAGGCCATGATCGCCTGCAAAACCCCCTCACGCGTGTTCGCCATCTCCACCGGGTTCTCGAATGGGCCAATCGCCTGGTCGGCTAATGGATCGCCCAGGAAATCCCCGGTGGCCCGGCTGTCCCAGAACTGGCCGCCGATCCACAGCCCCTCCACTTCATCGAAATAGCGCACCGGCGCATACATGGCATAGGCTGAGATGGGCGAATTGCGGTTGCCGAACAGGCCCAAAATGACGCCCTCCGAGGTGGGTTTGCCTCTGTCGGGATCGGCGAAGCCAAAGCCCGGGTCGTGGCAGCTGGCGCACGACTGTCCCGGCGGGTTGGAAAGGTTGGCATCAAAGTACAGGCTGCTGCCCAACTCCTCCTGGGTGCTGAGCGCCGGCTCAGCTAGCGCGCTCCCGCTGACCAGCACCACCAACAGGGCAAAAATGGTAAAGATCACTATCTTTTCGAGTTTGGTAGACATTCTAATCCCTCTCCTCATGTCCTGAATTTGGTAATGGTTAGCGCCAACTTGTTTCTTGGCGGGCAGGATTTTGCCGGTCGATCAACAAAATATACTTGTAGCAGGCCGGCTGTTCTCCTGGCTCACCGTTAAGCCGTATCCGTAATAGTTCGTCGTCGATTCCACCTCCTTCTTCTAAACCGTTGAAAATAACGGGCGGGCACCCGAGCAGGTGCTGCACCTCATTTGTTATTCTATTGTGGCAAATTTAATTGTTTGTGTCAAGTAAAAATTACACCCGTCACTTGTACTGATGCCAGCGCCGGGAAATTGCCCATCAGACAGCCCTCCCGTGCCGGAATTGGTTTGCATGGCATATCTACATCCACGAAACAGTGGTCCGGTTTCTGCACCCGCCACACGTCTTCGGGCCAGTCTTCAGGGTGATAATGCACACCAGGGCGCCCAACCGGGCGCCCTGGTGTGCTGAGCCGTGCAGGCGAAAGAGCTGCTATCAGGGAGTGTACTCTTTGTAATACAGGAATTTCCCACTTCTATTCATAGAAGCATAGAAATTATCGGTCTCATATTTCGCTCCGGTGTCGGGATCGAAGATTTCTACTGTTCCGCCCGATGTCTCGGGTGTGATGCTCAGTACACCCTTGGTGCAGGTAGCATTGTCACCCCAATAGTCACACACCTCCTCGAAGGTTGCATAGTGCAGGCCTGCATTATATTCCTCCCCGAGGGGTATCGTCCCGGTGCAGAAGTTGTACAGCACGCCGCCCTCCCAGTAGGCATCCAGCACGCCTTCAGTCCATACGGAAAATACCCATACGTTGTCATTATAGACCGGCGTTGTGACGCGGCAGGTATAATCACCACTGGGTTTCTTCGCCAGGGCTGGCAGGGCCGCCGCCAGCACCAGGATCAGGGTGACCAGCACGGTCAGGTTGATTCGCGTTCGCTTGCTCATCTCAAGTCTCCTTTTCGCTAATACAGGCTGGTTTTTCCTCCCGCCGCGCCGGCGCCATCGTGTTCTGGTCCCCGGACCGGACAGCGCCAGCGCGGGTGAATCTGGGAGCTTTTCCCCAGTGTAGCAAATCACTCTCAGGAAACTCTCAGGTGATTTGTCTTACAGAGGATTTTCCTCCCCCATTTTGCTGGGCAAAATGGGGGAGGTTGCCGCAGGCCGGAGGGGGTAAACAGCTCCTTGCCGCTAAGGTTAACGCCTTTGTGGTCGGAAGGTGGGGAAAGAGTAGCATTGTGCATGTGCAAAGCATCCTTCCCGCGCGTGAGCCCCTGGCGCGGATCGGCTATAATACTTTATCTTAGCTTTCCGGCGATTCGCTGGATCCAGCCAGCTTACCTGCCGGCGAGGAATATCGTGCTTCACCGCTACCACGCATTTGGTCTGCATATTGCATCGGAAATCGAGATCCCGCGCTTGCCAGCCTGGGATGGCGATGGCTCACCCCTGGACCTGCTTGTGCGCTGTGGTTCAGTCCCGCCTGATCTGGATAACGTTCAGCAGCGCGGGGCGGTCTATCAGATCGCTCCCGGGCGTTTCCTGCTGGATATCGAACGCGTGGCGCGCTACCTGGTTTCCGGCGGGTGCGAGATCTTGCTCGAGCCATATCCGGAAGCCGATGATAAAGATGTGCGCCTGTTCTTGCTCGGCTCGGCGATGGGCGCCCTGCTGCACCAGCGCGGCGTCTGGCCTTTGCACGGCAGCGCCGTCGCCGATGAACACGGCGCAGCCATATTTTTGGGCGCTTCGGGCAGCGGAAAGTCTACCCTGGCGGGCGCTTTCCAGCAGCGCGGCTTGCGCGTGCTCTCGGACGATATCTGCGCCATCACCGCCAACCCGGCAGGACGTATACAGGTATCGGCGGCTTACCCGCGCATCAGCCTGTGGCCCGATTCGGTTGAAAAATTGGGCAGCGACGCGCGACAGCTTCAGCAGACGCATACCCTGCAGGAGAAATATGACTTCCCGTTGAAGGAGTTCGAAAGCCACCCTGCCCCTGTCGCCGCCGTGTATGTGCTGTCCGCTGCCGCTCAGCCGAGCATCCGCTTGACGCCGCTGACCGGCTTTGATAAAGTACGCGAGCTGACCGCCAATACCTACCGCCTGCACTTCCTCACCGGCATGCAGCTCGAGCAGCAGCATTTCCTGCAGGCGCAGGCGTTGGCGCAGCAGGCGCGCGTGGTGCGCGTTGCTCGTCCCCACCAGCCGTTTCTGCTCGATGAACTGGCAGACCTGATCGAGAAGGATTTTTGCCCATGACCAAAGCATCTGCCGTCGATTTAGACACCATCGTTGTGCAAACCGAAAACCTGCTGACCAGCGAGCTGGACGGCGAAACCGTGCTGATGAGCCTGGCACGCCCGTCGTACTACGGGCTGGACGCCACCGGGCAGCGCATCTGGATGCTGATTGCCCAGCCGCGCCGGGTGGGGGAGCTGTGCGAGCAGCTTGTCGCAGAGTACGCCGTGGATCGTGCCGCCTGCGAACAGCAGGTGTGCGCCTTCCTGACCGAGCTTAATCAAGAAGGGCTGATCCGCATTGCGGCACAAGCTGATCAGTAGATGGCTTGAGCTGGATTGGGCGCAGCGCATGGCCCTGTTTGAGGCCGCCTGGACTTTAGCCGCCGCTCAGGTAGCAGTCAAAACAATCCCCTTCGGCAGGATTGCGCCCAGCCTGGGACGCCTGGGCGGCTCGCACCCCATGACGCCGCTCAGC
>JBGSTO010000503.1:0-7526 GCA_041736465.1 Anaerolineales bacterium
CCGGTGAAATCGACCACTACATTTCAGAGCGGCGCTACGTGCACAGCAGCGGCAGGGTCTTCTGGGCGCAGGTGTCGATGAGCATGGTGTGCGGCTCGAACGGCAAGCCTTTGTATCTGGTGGGGCTGATCAACAATATCGACGCGATGAAACAAGCACAAGCCAGGCTGGCAGCCCAGGAAGCGGAATACCGGCTGCTGCTCGAGCGGCGCATTGCAGAGCGTACAGAAGAGCTGAACCGCGCCAATGAGCTGCTGCGCGAGAAAGCTGCCCAGGATGCGGTGATCGCCGAGCGCACCCGCCTGGCGCGTGACCTGCACGACGCAGTGACACAGACGCTGTTCTCTACCACGCTGATCGCCGAAGTCCTGCCCGATATCTGGGCAATTAACCAGGATGAGGGCCACCGCCGCCTGGATGAACTGCGCCAGCTTACGCGCGGTGCGCTGGCGGAGATGCGCACTCTGCTGGTAGAGCTGCGCCCCAATGCTCTGGTGGAAGTGCCCCTGCCCACCCTGCTGCGCCAATTAACCGAGGCCATGATGGGTCGCGCCCGTATTCATATCCAGTTCAACGTGGAAGGGGAGTGTAAAATGCCTGCCGATGTACAGGTGGGGCTGTACCGCATCGCCCAGGAAGCCTTGAACAACGTGGTCAAGCATGCCGGGGCCAGCCAGGCGGTGGTCACCTTGTGGATGGGCGACAACGTGCGCTTGACCATCGCCGACGACGGCGCCGGTTTCGACCCCGGCACGGTGACCGCTGACCATCTCGGCTTGAAGATTATGCGCGAGCGCGCTGAGGCATTCGGCGCGAAATTCAGCCTGTACAGCGAGCCGGGCGAGGGCACTCAGATTTCAGTGGTCTGGAGCTGATCCGCAGATTTCGCAGATAAAAATTGCCGCTTATCCGGCATACTCTGCGGACAAGGAGAAACGTATGGACACCAAAATCCGAATCATGCTTGTGGACGATCACGCAGTCGTGCGCTCCGGATTGAGCGCTTTTTTAAGTGTAAATCCTGATTTTGATCTGGTGGGTGAGGCCGAAAACGGCGAACAGGCAGTGGTGCGCGCCGGGCTGCTGCAGCCGGATGTGATGCTGATGGATTTGATGATGCCGGTTATGGATGGCGTGGCTGCCATCCGAGCCATCAAGGCGCAGCATCCAGGCATCCAGATCATCGCCCTGACCAGCTTCCAGGAAGATGAGCTGGTGCAAAACGCGCTCAAGGGCGGGGCGGTGGGGTACCTGATGAAAAACGTCACCGCGCGTGAGCTGGCGGCAGCGATCCGCGCCGCCAAGGATGGGAAGATGACGCTCTCGCCAGAGGCAGCGCAGGCGCTGGTGCGCGCCAGCCAACAGGCGCAGGAAACCGAAACGCTCACCGAGCGCGAACGCGAGGTGCTCAAGCTAATGGTCGAAGGGCTTAACAACGCCGAGATCGCCGAGCGATTGGTGGTCAGTCTTTCGACAGTCAAATATCACATCAGCAATATCCTGATGAAACTGGGCGTGGATAACCGGGTGGCTGCGGTGAGTATGGCTATTCAGAAAAGACTGGTGTAAGTCTGCTGTGTGAGAGGCGAAGATCCCTCTTCGGGAGGGATCTTTTGTTTTTAATGTACCTTCTGTGCAATACTGGTCGAACGGACAGGTAAGCACTCATCTTCCGGTTGAGGCGCAAGCGGGGCTGAGCGGATACACTACTATCAGGAGGCAAAATCGAATGAGCCGTATCTTGCTTGCTGATGGTAATCCTATGCTGCGTTCTGCACTGGCGCTGCTGCTGGAGACGCGCCTGCACGCGCAAGTCGTTGGGCAGGTGAACAGCATGGAGAGTTTGCTCATCGAAGCTGCTGCCACGCAGCCCGATATTGTGATCCTGGATTGGGAGCTGCCTGGCGAAACCGGTTTTGAGCGCATCGAGGCCTTGCGGCTGGCAGCGCCGCGAGCGCGCATCCTGATTACCAGCGCACGTCACGAAGCCGGCAGCCAGATTGCCGGTGCGGATGGTTTCATCTGTAAGTTTGACCCACCGGAGAAGATGCTGGAAGTGATCCGGGGGGGTGGTGCAGAGGCGAACGAGGATGCTGCATGAGCGGATTGGGCTCACGCAGAGCCGCAGAGCCCGCAGAGAAAGACCTGGCAGATAAAATGCCAGGCGCGCGCCGGTGTATTATGCTCCCCTGTTATATAATAAATAGCAGGAGGAGCGATGCCAGATTATCCCGAATACCAGACGCCGGTCATTCTGCATGACAACCCTCTTGTCGACGATGAAACGGCCGAATTTCACTTCGACCGCTTCGCCGGTACACTGGCGCGCCTGATCGCCAGCAAAGGAACGAAGACGCCGCTCACCATCGGCATTAGCGGCACCTGGGGCACCGGCAAGACCACCCTGCTGCGCCGCCTGCAGCGCCAGCTGAAACAAACCCGCAGACTTCTTGATGATACCAAACCTGCTGTTCTGGAATTCGCCAACCCTAACGATAGCCCACATAAGGATTTCCGCGCCTGCCGCACGGTATGGTTCAACGCCTGGAAATACGCCAACGAAGATGCCCTGCTGGTGGCGCTGGTGCGCGTCATCGTGCAGGAGATGTTCCGCGACGACCTGATTAGCAAGTTGGGAGCGGCTTTCTGGGAACCGTTCACCCCGCGCCGGGACGTGATCGAGACCGTACTGGGCTGGTTCTCGATCAAGACGCCGTTTGGTGATGCGGGGCTTGACACGGGTAAGAAGCAGTCCACCCCGCTGGAGCAAAAGATGGCGCTGCTGGACCAGTTCGACGAGGCCTTCGACCGTCTGATGGCAGCCTGGGTGCACCGCACGCCGGACGTGCACAAAATCCAGCCCGAAAAAGGCGTGCTGGTGGTGTTCATCGATGACCTGGACCGCTGCCTGCCGCAAAAGGCCATCCAGGTGCTGGAGGCGATCAAGCTGTTCTTCGACAAAGAGGGCTGCATCTTTGTATTAGGCGCGGATATGGATTTCATCCAGCAGGCAGTGATCAGCCACTATAAAGAAATGGGCAGTCCAGCAGAAGCGGTGCAGAAAGCGTCCGATTACATTGAGAAGGTGGTGCAGATCCGCTTCCGCCTGCCGCAGATCGGTAAAGACGACATGCAGCGCTACCTGGGCGCTCAACCGGTGCATGACAGCCTGCGGCAGCGCTGGCAGGCGCTGGTCGCCGCTGCCGAAGCCAACCCGCGGCGGGTGAAGGCGGTAGTTAATGACCTGGAGCTGCAGTGGGGCATGCTGGCAAACTCCGGACAGTCGCAGGGCGTCAACCGCGACGACTTCATCTGCTGGCAGGCTTTGATGCGGGCCGCGCCGCCGGCTTTTCACGATGAGTTCTATGGCATCCCCGAAGACGAGGGCGGGCTGCGGCTGCGCCACCAGTTTATCCTGGGCGCGCTGCGTTGGGTGTGCGGCAGCGAGCAGGAAAAAGCCGCCCTCAATGCCGGCTATGAGAAATATACCGGGCGCGAGGCGCGCCGCCTGCGGGATGTGCTGCGAGAAATCGGCAGCTTCAGCGACGAATTTACCCCTGCAGCGCTCAACGCCCACGTGCACCTGGCAGCCCCGCCGCAGAGAAAGCCGGCGGCAGCCGTGACGCGCGAATCCCCTGCGGTCAAGTCTGGCCCGTCAGAGGAGGCTGAAGCTCAACCCACTAAGGGTTTGGTTGGTCGCGGTGCAGAAATGGGAGGCGAATGGATCGAGAGAACTGGGATGCTCTTCTGTCCGATCCCGGCGGGCGATTTCGTCATGGGCAGCACCGATGATAACCCGCTGGCTTTTGACGAAGAAAGGCCGCGCCACACGGTGACCATTGATCAGGAGTACTGGTTGGGGCGTTTCCCAGTGACCAACGCTCAGTTCCGCCGCTTCGTGCAGGCCAATCCTGATTTTCGCACCACGGCTGAGCAGCAGGGCTCGGCCTATGCCTGGACTGGGAAGGGGTGGCAGGAGAGTAAAGGCGCCGACTGGCAGCACCCGCGTAGCCCGGAAAGCAGCCTGGAAGGCAAGGACGAGCACCCGGTGGTGTGCGTCTCATGGCACGACGCACTGGCGTACTGCCACTGGCTTAACCGGGCTTATGGCAAGGAGCTGCCCCAGGGTTGGAGCTTCCGCCTGCCAACCGAGGCGGAGTGGGAAAAAGCCTCGCGCGACCCGCGCGGCAGCCGCGAATGGCCGTGGGGCAATGAAGCGCCGGATGCCTCCTATTGCAACTTCGATATGAATATGGATGATACCACACCGGTGGGGGTGTACTCGCCCAAGGGAGACTCGCCCTACGGCTGCGCCGATATGGCTGGCAACGTGTGGGAGTGGACGCAGTCTGGCTTTGAGAAGTATCCCTACAACGCAGATGACAGGCGCGAAGGAACGAAAGCCAATCTGCGCGTCCTGCGCGGCGGCGGGTTCGGCTTCGGTAGGAGCGTGCGCTGCGCTTACCGCTACTGGGGCGATCCGGACTACCGTAGCGAAGACACCGGTTTTCGAGTGGCTTTCTCCCCCATCTCTGGACTCTGAACCACTGAGGCGCTGAAAAGTGCTGAGGCACTGATCGGCGCGTGGTCGGGTGAACTTATACGGGGGAAGGAGTGCGCAGACGACCGTGTGGTTATTGGGCTGGATGGGTATTCAGTACAACACCACGGTATTTCTGAGCGCTTTCTCTGCCAGGGGGAAGTCTCCGGAGAGTGTGGCACGCGACAGCGCCTCGTCGCAGGTGAAGCGTCCCGAAGCGTAGATGTTGTAGTCCAGCACGTCCATGGCGATGGCGGCGGTGGGTTCGCCAGAGCCGATCTGGTAGGTTCCGCCGGCGATGCCGGAAAGCTCGAAATGAACCGCGCCAGCACCCATTTTCCTGGGCAGGGTTTTCGCCAGGTCGAGCATCACCAGAGCGGCGATCCGCCCGTCGTGCCCGGCGGTCTGCTCGAAGCGGCGACCGGCGGCGCGGCAGATGTCCAGGCGGTGCATCCAGGTGTCGCGGCTGTGCACGACCCACATCAGGTGGCGGACGGAGAGGCTACCAATGTCGGGGCGCGGCACGGCGACCGGTTTGACCAGGCGGAACTGGTAAGCCCACTTGCGGATGGCAACCGGTCCAACCCGGCGCAGCTCGGCGATCAGCTCGGCGGGGGTTTTGCCGGCTCGCTCGGCTAACTGCAGGCGGTTGATGGCATCCTCGGTAAGCTCGCCGCGCCGCGTCCTGGAAGTGTACTGGCGGATCATTTCTTTATAGCCGGTGCCGCTGGCGTAGCCGCCAGCCTGGTGAGCGAGCATATCGCGCACGTTCCACAGTGTGCAGGCGGTGGGTTTCTCCCAATCGCCGGGTTCCAGGGTGTCCAACAGCGCCAGGAAGCGCTGAAGCTCGGTGTCCATCAACCGGTAGGCCTCACCAGCGGTGACGTAGGGGATGCGGGTGGCATGCAGAACAGTGGGGGATATGGCGGCGGTGATCATGGTTTTCTCCTTTGGATGAAAGATAGATGAATGCTCAGGGTTGGGACCAGGCTTTGTCGAGCACGCCTATTGCGGCAGGGATCAGGCTGCCGAAGCGACCCTCGCCCAAAGGCAGGCGCGGCTGGTTGGCGATGTGCAAAGCGGTGATACCGTGCATCATGGCAATCACCAGGTCCACCATCTGCGGCGCCGGCAGGTCGCTGGCGATGGCAGCGCGCAGGCGCTCGGCGCGCTGCTGCGAGACCTGCAGCAAGTCCAGGCTAACCTGCAGGCTTTCTGGAGATGGCTCGAAACCCGGCACCGGGCGCTCGAAGCAAAGCTGGTACAGCTCGGGGTTTTGCTGGGCGAAGGTGAAATAAGCCTCGAAGGTCAGGCGCAGCTCTTCCTGCCAGCTCTGGGCGTCCTGGATGGTCTTTTCCATGTGCTGCGCATACAGGGTGAAACCCAGGCGGAAAAGGGCGTCGTAAATATCCATTTTGCTGGCGAAGTAGTTGTACAGCGAGGGGGCGCGCAGGTCGAGGCGCCGCGCCAGCTCCTGCATGGAGAGAGCGGCGACTCCTTCCTGGCGCATGATCTGGCGAGCGGTATCCAGTATGGACTGGATCATGCGCTGGCGTTTGCGCTGCTGGTGGAGAGATGGCTTGAGGGTGAGATGCATTGTTTTCCTATCCATGAAATACTAATACTATTAGTATTTCTAATTATATTAGTATTATCTGATTTGTCAAGTATATTTTTCCTCGCATTGAATTTTTCAAGGGTTGAGCAGCGCCTGGCTGCTCGAGGAATCCGGTACAATGAATGCGATGAAAGCGTTTGCCACGCTTACCGAGCGCGGGCAGGCGCGGCGCCTGCGCAGCCTGGCCCTCGAAGCACTCAACCAGTACGATCTGCACGTCTCCCGCCTGCGGCTGGTGACCAATGATTTCAACGGCATCTTCCGGGTGGATACCCGCGAAGGGCAGAAATTTATCCTGCGGGTGACGCTGCCCGAAGGTGGGCACACCCTTGATCATGTGGCCGCGGAAATGGCCTGGCTGGCGGCGTTGAGCCGCGACACGGAGCTGAGCGTGCCGCGACCTGTGCCGGCGCGGGATGGCTCACTGGTGGTGGAAGCTGCCGCGGCGGGTGTGCCCGAGCCGCGGCTGTGTGTGGTATTCGGTTGGGTGCCGGGAACCGACCTTGCCGGTCATCTCTCGCCGGCAAACCTCACCCGGCTGGGGGCGCTGGTGGCAGGGCTGCACATCCACGCGCAGCATTTCCGCCCTCCGGAGAACCTGTCGCTGCTGGCTTTCGATCGCGTTTTTCCTTTCCCGGAGCCGGTGATTTTGTTCGAAGAGCGCTTTGCTCAGCTTATTCCACGGGAGCGGCGGGCGTTGTTCGAATCGGCGGTGGAGCAGGCGCAGCGCGCTATCGAGCGGCTGCAGAGGAGCGGGGAGGCGATGCGCATTATCCACGGTGACCTGCACCAGTGGAATGTGCGCTGGTATCGCGGCGTGCTCTCGCCGGTCGATTTTGAGGATTTGATGTGGGGTTGGCCCGTGCAGGATATCGCCACCACGCTGTATTATTTTCTCGACAGGCCGGATTACGGCGCGCTGCGGCAGGCATTCCAGCAAGGGTACATCCAGCACAGCGCCTGGCCCGAGCGCTTCCCAGGCGAGATCGATATCTTTATCGCCGCCCGCGGGCTTGGGCTGGTGAACTTTATCTTGAACGACCCCAATCCAAACTGGAAGATCCAGTTGGCGGAGTTTATCGAGCGCACGGAGATGCGCCTGCGCCAGCTGGTTCAGATGCGCGCCAAGCAGGGGTAGAGAATGCTGCGGGCCCGATCGAGGAGGCTTTCGCACAACGGTAAATGCAGGCACCCAAACTGAGATGATGCCGGTATATTGCTGTGTGAAAAAGCGCACTATAATTATAGTAAGGCAGCCGCAAGCGATATTTCTAAGAAAGTGAGGATGCAGTATGGCTGAAACTGTCGGATGTGCACGTGTAACCGGTTCCGTGACAGGCGAGCAGCCTGCGCCAGCTTCCCAAACCC
>JBGSTO010000521.1:0-3638 GCA_041736465.1 Anaerolineales bacterium
ACCGACCTTGACGGCAAAACCCTGCGGGGTGAGGTTGGGATCGGGCAGGGATTGGCGATAATAGACATCGCCATCGAAGCGATCACCCGGCACTTCTTCCCAGGGACCGCCGCGCTGCACATCGCCAGGCACTTTCTTCCAGCCATCGGGAGGCTGCGGGTAGCCGGTCAGGAAAGCATACATCTCATTGTACGCAATGGAAGGAATGTCTGCCTGTCCCCAACCGGGCCACACCGCGTCGCCAAGCGACTGCCGCAGGTGGCGGGCTTCAGCCAGCAGGCTTTTTTGCTCGTCGTCCAGCCTTTCGACGACCTGCGACCGCTGTGGCAGATTCTGATTGCTGACTGCGGTGATCGCTATGAACAGCAAGCACGATAGAGCCAGGAGCGACAGGAGAAGGGCGGTGATTTTACGCCAGCGCTTCACAACATTTCATCCTTCGATAAAGTCGATCCATTTCAAGGCGCCGAGAAAAATTCATCCAGAAGCTGGGTGTACTCGTCAGCCCGGTTAAGGTAGGGGAAATGACCGGCCGCGGAAAAAGTATGCACTGCCGCCTCGGGATAAGCAGCTTTCAACTGCTCTCTCAAAACCACGTCGACAAGCGGATCGTTGTCCGATTCCAGGATCATCACCGGCATCGCCGGAGCCGGCTGATCGAATTTCTCGATCACACAGCGGTAGCGCCCCACCACCTGGCTCTTGGTCATGCGCCCGTATCCCACCTCGTTCAAGAACGCCAGGGTAAGCTCGTCATTTCCCGATGTTGGATAAATGCTTTGCTCGAAGCTGCCTCGCAGCACCGAAATCACCAGCCATTCCGGCAGGAAAGGCAACAGCGCTCCGATGGTGCGATTCTCCTCGGCGATCAGATCGTTGGGTGGGAAGGTATTGGCGAACACAGCCTTCGCGATCATCTGCGGGTGCCGGGCGACCAGGTATTGGGCGAAGTAGCCGCCCAGTGAGGTGCCCACCAGGTTGAAATGCGTCACGTTCTCCTTGTTCAGGATAACGAGCAAACCGCGCTCGAGTTCTTCCAGGCTGTGGACGGGCGGATAGGTTACTGCGATGATGCGGTAGTGGTCTTTCAGTACCCCGATCTGCTGCCACCAGATATCGTATGCCCCGGTCATACCGTGCAGAAAAACGATCGCCTGTTCCCCCTGACCGGCAGCAATATACTCCCAGGCTGCTCCATCTACCGTCGTTTTCTGCGGTGGGAACAACTGGCGGAACGTAACCAGAGACTGGCTGGCAGATGCCTCGACCTGATCGTACACCTCGGTGAAGGGAACCCGTGGAATGGGCCAAAGATATACAACCACCAGGATTAAGAGCAGCACTGCCGGAAGAACCCATTTGATCTGAGCGCGCATTTCAGCCTCCTCGGCTGCCCGCCAGGAAATATCTACTTACACTGCTGTGCCTGCGCCAGCAGCCAGCTTTCCAACTCGGCGATGTTCTCATTCAAACGCGCCGCAGCGACCACTGGCAGCCAGCGGCGGTACTCGGCCTCGCCACCGGGACGCAATTGAAAGTAGCGGCGCAGATAGGTGGAATGAAACGTCTGCACAACCTGTTTCATCAGCTTGCCCGGCACCATCTTGCTGTTCACCGCACCCAACAGGATGATCGTTGTGCGCGCGACGTCTGCCAGTGGGCTGCCGCGCGAGGCGTCAATCCAGTCAATGATGACTTCGCCTTTGTCCGTCATCAGAACGTTCGCGGGGTGAAAATCGCCGTGGCACACCTGTTGTCCATCGGGGAGAGAGTCCAGGCATGCCAGCGCCCTTGCCCGAAGTCCGGAAGGCAGGGCAGCGGCGCTGCTTATCTTTCTCTGCAAAATACTGCGCTGCTGCGGCAGGTCTGCCGGCATCATTTTGGAATGCATCTCAGCATGCAAGCGAGCCAGGTGGGCGGCATAAGCATTCACCCGCCAGATTTTGGACTGCAGCATCTCCAGCATCGATTGCCCATGCACGCGCTCATATATCAGGCCAGTGCGCCCATCCAGGTGAACGATCTCGCCGGCAGCCGGTGTGGGTACTCCGGCTGCATGTACGGCGCGCGCCAGGCGCGCCTCGTATTCGATATTTTCCGGCTCAAACCACTCATGAAACAGCTTGACAACGTGGTCATCGCCCCAGGGATAAATATCCGCGGTTCTGCCTTGTGCTAACGGTTGATCGGATGATCGCAAATCCATCTTCGCAGCTTCCTGCAGTAATATGTAACGCAGGTGACCGGTGGCAATCGTACGCTTAAGATTATAACTGCACGCCCCATATCTGAAACACCCTGTCTTGCAACAGGATACATGGGTTAAAATCAAGTTGAACAGGATGAAGACCACCTCTATCAGGAGATCAGCATGAAACGCGTTCACAACTTCAACGCCGGACCAGCCGCACTGCCGCTGGCGGTTTTAGAGCAAGCCCAAGAGGAGCTGCTGGATTTCCGCGGCAGCGGCATGTCCATTCTAGAGATGAGCCACCGCTCGAAAGCCTTCGACAAGGTAATCGCAGAAACCGAACAGGATCTCAGAGATCTGCTGGAGATACCCACCGATTACAAAGTACTCTTCCAGCAGGGTGGAGCCAGCCTGCAGTTCGCCATGGTACCGCTGAACCTGCGAGCTGAGGGGGCTTCGGCGGATTACATTGTCAACGGCACCTGGGGACGGGCTGCCCTCAAGGATGCACAGAAACAGGGAACAACGCGCCTGGCGGGCAGCAGCGAGGCGACCAGCTACGACCGCACACCCGAACAAATCGAATTTGACCCGCAGGCTGACTATCTGCACTTCACCTCGAACGAAACCATCCACGGGGTGCAGTTCCAGCGCGAGCCGCAGGCGCCGCACGGTGTGCCGCTGGTTTGTGATATGTCCTCGGATATCTTGAGCCGGCCGGTCGAGGTTGCGAAGTATGGGCTGATCTACGCCGGGGCGCAGAAGAACGCCGGGCCAGCCGGCGTAACGCTGGTCATCATACGCCAGGATCTGCTGGGGCGTTCACCTAAGAACCTGCCGGTGATGCTCGATTACCGCGTGCAAGCCGAAGCCGGCTCGATGCACAATACGCCGCCGGTGTTCGCAGTGTATATTGTGGGCCTGGTGCTGAAGTGGCTGAAGGCTGAAGGCGGGCTGAAAGCGATGATGCAGCGCAACCAGGAAAAAGCAGCCCTGGTATACCGGGTGATCGATGAAAGCGGCGGGTTTTATCGAGGGCATTCGCAGCGTAAAGACCGCTCGATGATGAACGTGACTTTCCGGCTGCCCAGCGAGGAGCTGGAGGTTGAATTTGCGAAGCAAGCCGATAAGGCTGAATTGATTGGACTGAAGGGTCATCGCTCCGTCGGAGGCGTACGCGCCTCGCTGTACAATGCCCTGCCGGTTGAATCTGCCCAGATGCTGGCGGAGTTCATGCGCGAATTCCAACGCAAGAACGGGTGAGCGCGGTCAGACTTGCGCTCTCGGCTGCTGGATGAAATTGAAAACCCACTCACCTCGCCGGGCGCGCCAGCGCGCGAATCGCATCTGCCATCGCCGGGTTGACCTGAAAGTGCGCTTCTAAAAACGCCAGGATTGCTAAGGCCGACTCGCAGCTGCGTTCATACCCCTGCATGAAATCCGGCAG
>JBGSTO010000525.1:0-2519 GCA_041736465.1 Anaerolineales bacterium
GCGCCGTACAGCCCGTCGCCGGCGGCGCCGTCATTGCTGCGCCCGTCGTCGCGCAGCGCTATCTGACCGGCGCCCAGTCCGGAGGCATCCAGGGTCAGCGAGGCGATGTCGGCAGCGCCCTGCGGGTCGCTGGCTTGCGCCCTCACCACCAGCGTGGCGCTGCCGCCGGGGAGAACGGTTCGCGGGTGAAGGTACGCATTGGCAAGCAGCGGTGCATCGGGGCTGGTATCGCTGATGAAGGCGATGTCATCCAGGTAGAAGACCGGCTGGCTGCCGCCGGAGGCATCCTGCCAGGTGAGACCGGTGATCGCCGCACCGGTGGGATTGAGGGTGCTGATGGGGATCTTGACCTCGATCCAGCTTCCGGCTGGCGGAGAGGGGACGCTGACCAGCGGGCCGTTTTGAGCGCTGCCGCCCACCACCAGGTTCATGTACAGGTTCATCTGCTGCCCGCCGGCGCTGCCGCCGTGCAGATAGAAACGCAGGTGAGACGTGCCCAGGGTGTCCACGGTGGCTTTGTGCAGGTAGAGCCCTCCCCAGGCGTCGAAGCTCACCGAGATGCTGTATGCCCCGCTGTGGACGGGAGATGAAGCCGAGAGGTTGACCTGTGCCCAGGACCAGTTATCCCAACCCGTACCCAGGGCGTCGTCGTAGATGATCTGTACCGATTCGGGGGCGGCGCTGATCGAGGCGGGTAGGGCAGCAAACAGCAAACCGGCGATTAGAAGGAGTGAGGCGATCGATTTTGTTTTCATTGAATGCTATCCATTTTTCAGTTTGCCAGGATTGTAGCAAAGGGAGACCGGCGGGGCAATCCTGCGGAAGTACTTTTGGTGGAAGATGGGCCGACCACGAAGAAAAGACCGCGAATACACGAATAAAGACTCTCCCGGCAGGGCGCATTCGAGTTCAATTCCAGGACGGCCTGTGAGCTAAAGCTAGAGTAAAATGATCTTCTTGTAGATGTCACCCTGAGGAGCGTTCTTTGCGGCAAAGGATCTGGTTGCGGCGCCTGTTGAGATCCTGCGTAGTCAAAGTGCTGTCCCTCAGGATGGCAGATGGATGGTATTGATGTTATGCATGAGGTGAGCTCCCATGAAAAAGCGGTATACCGGTAACTGGGTCATCGTGCTGATCGTGCTGGTCAACGTGCTGCTGTGGCTGGTCTTCCCGCCGGAGAACGACGGGCGAGACCAGTACACCCGCCAGGTGTTGAGCGAGATGCTTTCATCATCGGGCATGGCGCTGTTCACCTGCTCCTTGCTGCTTTCTTTGCGATTACGCTGGATGGAGCCGTATTTCGGTGGGCTGGACAAAATGTACAAGGCGCACAAGACCAGCGCGCTGACCGGATTGATATTCATATTGGCGCATTTCTATACCATGCCGGGCAGCGGCGAGGTCTCTCTCGGGCGCGACCTGGGGAAGACCGCCCTGCTGGGTATGCTGGTGCTGGTGGCGCTGACGCTGGCGCCGCGCATCCCGTTTATTGGGGGCAATATCCAGCTGCGCTACCATCACTGGCGCTGGACGCATAAATTCGTCGGTGTGTTCTTTATCACCGGTATGGTGCATACTTTGTCGGTGAAGAATTTGCTGCAGTTCGCCGAGATCCCGGCATTGTACTGGAAGATCATCGCCTATACCGGCGCGGCGGCATACGTATACAAGGAGATCGTCTCGCCGGTGATGCGGCGCGGGCATGCCTATACAGTGCAGAAAATGCGCCAGCTGAACGGCAGCACGGTTGAGCTGACTCTGGCGCCGCAAGGCGCCCGGCTGAAGCCGCGCGCCGGGCAGTTCGTTTTCATCAGCTTTCCTCAGGAGCGCGACCTGAGGGAGGCGCACCCGTTCACGGTAAGCAGTGCGCCCGGTGAGAAAGAACTGCGCCTGTCGATCAAATCGTCTGGGGATTGGACGCGCCGCCTGACCAAGGGTGTGCCCATCGAGGCGGCGGCGCAACTGGAAGGCCCGCACGGCATGTTCGATTACAAAGCCGGTGGGGCGAAACAGCTGTGGGTGGCAGGCGGCATCGGGATCACGCCGTTCTTGAGCTGGGTGCGCGAGTTCAAGGCGAATCCCAGCCAGCAGATCGATATGTTCTATACCGTGCGGGGCAGCGAAGATGCGCTGTTTTGGGATGAGATCGCCGATGCCTCCGGGAGATACCCCAATTTCAAGGCGCGTTTGAACCTGTCCGCCAAACACGGCAGCCTGACCGCTTTTCGCATGGCAGAGATGGCGGGCGAAGGGCTGGCTGACCGGCACGTGTATCTGTGCGGCCCGCAGAGCATGGTGCTTGCCCTGCAGGAGCAGCTCACCGGGCTGGGGGTGCCGGCGGGGAATATTTACTTCGAAGAGTTCAATTTCCGCTAGAAGCTGTGTTCGTTCACTTACACACTCACTCGCATTTCTCATTCCTGGATGCCCTCGCCTCGCCGGAGGAGCTGGCTCAGGCGGCAGCCCGCTGGCAAATGCCGGCACTGGCGCTGGTCGAGCGCTGGGGGTTGAGCGGCGCG
>JBGSTO010000547.1:0-1600 GCA_041736465.1 Anaerolineales bacterium
CCGCGCCGCGGATACTCGCTGCGCGGGTTGATCACATTGGTGAACACGCACGAAGGTCCGCAGAAGACATCATCCTCAAGCACCACCCCATCGTACAGCGAGACGTTATTCTGGATGCGCACCCCATCGCCGGCGATCACGCTGGAAGCGACGAACACATTCTGCCCCAGGCTGCAGTTGCGCCCGATGCGCGCCCCTGCCATCACGTGGCAGAAGTGCCAGATGCGCGTCCCGTCGCCGATCTCACACGGCTGGTCGATATACGCGCTGGGGTGAGCCTGGTAGCTTTCGGTGGCTGAGTCGGGCATGGTGGGCATCCTATTTCAGAAAGTCGTGCTGCATGCCGTCTTTGGGTGAAATTTCTGCCTGGCGCAGGCGGTGCACCAGGGCTATGGACGGGCGCGCCTGCTGCAGGCCAAAGCCGCGACCTGCCAGCGTCTCTTCATACACCCGCGTATGCAGGTCGGCAAATCCGCCGGTGAACTCGATCTCTTCGCCGTCCACGGTGATCGAACGGTAGGTGGAGCGCACGCCGGGCTGCACCGGGAAGGGCAGGTCGGCGGGGTCGGTGGACAGGAACCAGCGCACGCGCGCCCGCGGCATATCCAGGAAGCCCGCCATGCGCTGCAGGTCGGAATGGTAGACGCGCACCTCGCCCGCCTCGCCGAACAGCCACAGCAGCAGGTCGAAGAAGTGAATGCCGATATTGGTCGCCACGCCGCCGGATTTCTCCTCATCGCCCTTCCAGGAGACGTGGTACCAGCCGCCGCGGGCAGTGACGTAGCTCAGCACCACCTCGTGCTGTTTTCCCGAAGTCTCCTGCAGCAGTTTATCGCGCAGCGCCAGCAAACGCGGGTGCAGGCGCAGCTGCAGCACGGTGTACACCCGCCCGCCAAATTCAGCCTCCAGCTCGGCAAGCTGGTCCAGGTTCCACGGGTTGATCACCAGCGGCTTTTCACACAGCGCATCCGCACCCACGCGCAGCGCCAGCCGGCAGTGGGCGTCGTGCAGGTAATTGGGCGAGCAAATCGAGATCATGTGCACCCGCCCCTCTTCGGGGCCGCGGCGCAGCTTCTCCAGGTACCGGTCGAAACGCTCATATTCGGTGAAGAAGCGGATATCGAAGCCGTAGCGATCCAGCAAGCCGACCGAGTCCTTTGGGTCCAGGGCCGCGATCAGGCGGTTGCCGGTGAGGCGGATGGCATCCAGGTGGCGAGGGGCGACGTAGCCGCCGACGCCGGTGATGGCGAAGTTGCGAGGGGAAGTTGAGGTCACGGGATGTTTTCTATCCTGTCAGTAATTGGGTGGCTGGAGCACCACGGTGCTCGCAGGCATTATAACAAAATCGCTGTATGCCTGAAAGCATGAACAACAAATTCAACGGCGACAGCAAGCGTGTCAAGGAGGTGAGCGCCAGACGCCGGTACGAGAACCTGACGGCGGGTATCCAGTAGAATGACGGAGTGACAGAAGGTCATATCTTTCATTCAGATTGAATTGGGGTAATCAAACCAGTCGTAAGAGCAATGAAATGCGGCATCGACCATACCCAGAATGGCGTGGTTATTCTTGACTTTGGCAGCCCCTACTAATACAATGA
>JBGSTO010000574.1:0-5389 GCA_041736465.1 Anaerolineales bacterium
CGCGCCCGGCTCGCGCAGCGCCTTCCTCACCCCCACCACCGGCCTGGCTGAGATCGTCGAGGCGTTGGTCGAGCGGCTCCAGGCTGGGGGAGTGGAGCTGCGCAGCGGCGTCGCTGCGGTAAGCGTGCAGGCGGCTGGCTCTGGCTACGCGGTGGGCCTTGAAAATGGCGCGCGCGAGCTGGTCGATGGTCTGGTGCTGGCTGCGCCGGCCTTTGCCTCCGCCGCGCTGCTGGCAGAGCTGGATCCTGAGCTGGCAGCCGAACTGCAGGCGATCGAGTATGTTTCCACCGCCACCGTCTCGCTGGCGTACCGCCAGGAAGATTTGTCGCGCCCGCTGGATGGATACGGCTACGTCATCCCGCGCCGCGAAGGGCGGCAGGCATTGGCCTGCACCTGGACCTCCACCAAGTTTCCCCACCGCGCCCCGCAAGGCTACGCCTTGCTGCGCGTGTTCATCGGGCGCGCCGGGCAGCAGGCGGATATTCCCTGGGATGAGACCGGGCTGCTGCAGGTGGCGCGGGATGAAGTCGCTGCTACCCTGGGGATGCGCGCCGAACCGGTGCTCTCGCGTGTCTTTGTGTGGAAAGATGCCATGCCGCAGTACAACCTGGGGCATCCGGCGCGCCTGAAGCGCATCGATGCCGCCCTGCAGCGTTGGCCCGGTCTGGCGCTGGCGGGCAACGGCTACCGCGGCATCGGCATCCCCGACTGCATCCACTCGGGCGAAGAGGCAGCCCAGGAAGTCCTCCAGCAAGTGTAGGGCAAACTGTCAGTTTGCCCCTCCTCGCATATCTGGTATCATTCCCCGCATGCCTTCCTACGACTGGCAGGACGACGGCTATTTTGCTACTGACCAGCGTGACCTGGGGCAGATCCGCCGCGTTTTGCTGGTGACCATGCTGCTTAATTTTCTGGCAACCGGCTTGAAGCTGGCTGCCGGAGTGCTTACCGGCGCGCTGAGCGTGATTGCCGATGCCCTGGACAGCCTGTTCGATGGGCTTTCCAACGTGGTGGGGCTGGCAGGACTGTATGCCGCCGCCAGGCCGCCCGACGCCGAACACCCTTACGGTCACCGCAAGTTCGAGACGGTGGCTGCGCTCAGCATCTCCTTCCTGCTGTTTTTGACCGCCTGGCAGCTGCTGCAGGTTGCCTGGAATCGCCTGGGGCAGCCGGTTGAGCTGCAGGTGAATGCCTGGACGCTGGCAGCCTTGCTGGCTTCGATGGCGGTGCAGGCAGGTACGAGCTGGTACGAGCTGCGCCAGGGGCGGCGGTTGAACAGTGAAGTGCTGGTAGCCGATGCGCTGCACACCCGCGCCAGCATCCTGGTGTCGCTTTCGGTGCTGGTGGGTTTGGGGCTGGTGCGCCTGGGCTACCCGCAGGCAGATGCTGCCCTTGCTGCGCTGGTGGCGCTGGTGATCGCCCGCATTGGCATCGACATCCTGCGCGAGACGCTGCCGGTGCTGCTGGACCGGGCGGTGGTGGACCCGCGGCGCATCGCCGGAATCGTCTCCGGCATCAACGGCGTCGAGTCTTTCCACCGTGTGCGCTCGCGCGGCGCCCAGGGCAGCGCTGCGGTTGACCTGCACGTGCGCATCTCGCCGGAAAAGACCGTGCAGCAGGCCGACGCCATTGCCAGCGAGGTGCGCCGCAAGCTGCTGGCATTAGAAGAAATCAATGACGTGACCGTACACCTGGAGGCGCAGCGCCAGCCGGGCATGGAAGATGCCGACCTGTTTGCCATCCTGCGCCATGCTGCCGGCGAGCTGGGGCTGACCATCCACGAGTCCTGGGCGCACCAGTTGGAAGGGAATCTGTACCTGGAGATGCATGTGGGCGTGAGCCCGCAGCTGACGCTGGGGCAGGCTCACGAGCTGGTAGAACACCTGGAGCGGGAGATGCGCCAGCGCGTGCCTGAATTGAACGCAGTGCACACCCACATCGAGATGGCCTCGCTGAGTGTGGAAGCGGCGCAGCGCGTGCCGGAAGAGCTCGAAGCCCAGGTGCGCCAGGTGATCGAGCAGGTGGTTGCGCAAATCGATAACCTGGACTATGCTCATAACATCATCGTGCGCCGCAGTCCGGCGGATCCGGAAAGATATCACGTGGCCCTGGAGGCGCACGTGGCTGCCGATACGCCGGTAGCGCAGGCGCACCACCTGTCATCGCTGCTGGAGCATGAGTTGGGTCTGCGCCTGCCGGGGGTGGTGGATGTATTCGTCCACCTGGAACCGCCGGAAAGCGAGCCGCGCCAGACTTGAAGCGGGTTCAAATCTGGGAGGAAACATGCTGCAAAGAAAAGAAACGAACACTGCGCGGCGCAGCCCGATTCTGGATGAGCTGCTGCACCACACCCACCGCGACCCGCACCGCCGGGCATCTTCCCTGGCGGATGTCATCCTGGGCGGGCAGGATGGGTTGGTGAACGTGCTGGGGGTCATTTTGGGCGTTGCCGCGGCGACCAGTGATACGCGCATCGTGCTGGTGGCAGGCCTGGCAGCCACCTTTGCCGAGTCGGTTTCTATGGGAGCAGTGGCCTACACCTCTACGCTGGCGGAAGCCGATTTCTACGAAAGCGAGCTCAAGCGCGAGTACCGCCATATTCAGGATGTGCCGCACCTGGAGCGGGACGAGATCCGTGAAATTTACACGGGAAAAGGTTTCAAAGGGGAACTGCTGGAAAAGATCGTCGACACGATTACCGCCAACGAAGACGTATGGGTGGCAGTCATGATGGCGGAAGAGCACCAGCTGATGCCTACCGATCGCAGCCAGGCGCTGCGCTCAGCGCTCATCGTCGGGGTGGCAGCGATCGTCGGCTCGCTCATCCCGCTGGCGCCGTTTGCCTTACTGCCGGTTGCGTGGGGCATACCCACTGCAATTGTCATTTCAGCTCTGGTATTGTTTGCGGTGGGTGTGTATAAGGCGCGCGTCACCGTGGGCAGCCCCGGACGCTCCGGGCTGGAGATGGCGCTGATTGGCACGTTGAGCGCCCTGGTAGGCTATGCCGTGGGAGCGATATTCAAAGTGCCGCCGACGCCCTGATACACTGAAACACTGAGGGCACTGAAGAACACTGAGGCACTGAGGCGCCTTCAGGCATTCGCCTGGAGGCGCTTTACATCGCACAAAAAAACATGTTTAATGAGTGTAGAGCTGCTGTGATCGCGGTTCGAGGAGGCTGTTATGCCCTGGAAAGACGTTCTAAAAGCCGATCCGCTGCCCTGGCTGCTGCAGGACGACCCGCCCGGCGCAGCCCACCTGACTTACCGCCTGCTGCTGGTGAATGAGCAGGGCAGCGCACAGGCTGAACGCGCCCGGCAGGCAGCTTACCGGGATGGAGCCATCGGCGCAATCCTGGCGCACATGCAGCCCGAGGGTTGGTGGGAAGAACCCGGCTCGGGCTACAATCCCAAGTACCGCTCCACGGTGTGGTCGCTGATCGCCCTGGCGCAGCTCGGCGCTCACGTGATGCACGATGCGCGCCTCAGCCAGGCGTGCAGCTACCTGGTGGAGCACAGCCTGACCGAGCAGGGCTGTTTCAGCACCAGCGGGACGCCGTCCGGCACGGTGGACTGCCTGCACGGCAACCTGCTGGCGGCGCTGCTCGACCTGGGTTTCAGCGACCCCCGCCTGGACGGCGCCTTCGACTGGATGGCGCGCACCGTTACCGGCGACGGCATCGCCCCGCTCGGGGAAAAAGACTCGCCGCGGCGCTATTACGCCGGCAAGTGCGGGCCGAACTTCGCTTGCGGCGCCAATAACAAGCTGCCCTGCGCCTGGGGGGCGGTCAAGGTGATGCTGGCTTTCGGCAAGCTGCCGGTCGAAAAGCGCACGCCGCATATCGAGGCTGCCATCCGGCAGGGAGTGGACTTCCTGCTGGGCGTGGACCCTTCCACTGCCGCTTACCCGGCGGGCTGGGCGGAGAAACCCAGCGGCAACTGGTGGAAGTTCGGCTTCCCTGTGTTCTACGTGACCGATATCCTGCAGATCGTGGAGGCGCTGGCAAGCCTGGGATATGGCCGCGACCCGCGCCTGGCGAACGCACTGCAGTTGGTGGTCGACAAGCAAGACGAGCAGGGGCGTTGGGCGCTGGAATACGACTATCGCGGCAAGACCTGGGCCGAGTTTGGGGAGAAGAAGCAGCCAAATAAATGGGTGACGCTGCGCGCATTGAGGGTGTTGAATCACTGATGCACTGAAAAATACTGAAGCGCTGAAAGAACGGCTTTCGGGGGTGGCTCGATTTTCTGAAAGAAATTTGTAGGGGGCAAGCATTTGCAATAGCCCGCCTGGCGGGAAGAACGTGCGTCCAGGCAAATGCTTGATCCACAGGCGTCGCCGAAAATGATGCGCGCGGCGGGCGAAGCACCCGGTGGAGGGGTTGGACCACGAAGCCGCGAAGGGCCGCGAAAGTCACGAAAGGAGCGACTTGCCGCGCAGACTTGGTACGATGAAGCCGCCTCACGGACACCACCCCTACAAGGGCCTAGCCCATGGACGCGGTTTTTCAGTGCCTCATCTCTCTTCAGTGCCTCAGTGATTCGATACCCCTGGTGTGAAAACGACCCGCGCCACGGGCGAAGCATTCGCCTGGAGCGACAAGTATTGAGACCAAGCAGATAGTGGCAATTGCTAGCGCCCCTACGATCACTCTGTAAAGCAAGCGCCGCTCGCCAAGCGGGTTCAGTGCCTCATCCCTCTTCAGCGCCTCAGTGATTCAATCCCCCGCGCCTCATGTTATACTCGCCTCAGGATCGCCTTCATTTTTTCTGAGGAGCCCGCCGCAATGACATCGTTTACCAACCGCCAATTGACCGATACCTTTACCCTGATCGCAAACCTGCTCGAAATCAAGGGCGAGGTGATTTACAAGATCCTGGCTTACCGCAAAGCAGCCGAGAGCCTGGAGGCGCTGGGTCGCCCGGCAGCCGACTTTCACCGTGAGGGCAGGCTGACCGAGATTCCCGGCGTGGGCAAGGCGATCGCCGAGAAGATCGACGAGCTGCTCACTACCGGCAAGCTGGAATTTCTGGAGAAGCTCAAGGCCGAGGTGCCGGAGACTCTGGCAGAGGTGCTGCAGGTGCCCGACCTGGGACCCAAGAAGGTGGCGCTGTTTTGGAAAGAGCTGGGTGTGACCACGCTGGCGGAGCTGGAAGCGGCGGCGCGGGCAGGCAAGCTTCGCAATTTACCCGGTATGGGCGAGAAATCCGAAGCCAAGGTGCTGGCGGGCATCGAGTCCCTGGGGCGGCGCTCTGGGCGCATTCCACTGGGGCGCGCCTGGCCCTTTGCCCAGGAGCTGATCGCCCGCCTGAGCGCCGTGGAAGGCGTCCAAAAGGTGGTCACCGCCGGCAGCCTGCGCCGTATGCGCAGCACGGTTGGCGACCTGGAC
>JBGSTO010000648.1:0-5829 GCA_041736465.1 Anaerolineales bacterium
GGCAGCGCCTGGCGGGCGGCCTGGCCGCACCTGCTGTTTGGTGCGCTAGTCCTTTTTGTGAGCGCGATCGAGCTGCTGCCGCCGAGCGTGCCCGAAAACTGGAGCGGCATCATCGGCGGGATGGCAGGCGTTATCGTGGTAGGCGCGCTTCTGGTGGGCGTCGTGCGCGCCTGGCGCGCCGGTTGGAGAGCGGGCGATGCCAGCCTGGGCGGGTATGTGCTGGTTTTTGCGGTGCTGGCGTTCCTCATGCTGGCTCAACTGCCTCCGCCGCCGCTGCGCTGGCGGTTGATGAGCTGGAGCCTGGTGTCCGGCGCGGCGCTGATTGGGATGCTGGCGCTTCTGTGGATCTACCGCAAAGCGCCGCAGAATGCGATGCTGATGGCTGTGCCGGTGGTGCTGATTTTCTGGCTGCCCACGCAGGAATTCACCACCCAGCCGGCGCGCATGCTGGCGTACTTCAGCGCTTTTCTGCTGGCGGGGCTGGCGGCAGCCTGGATGGTGCGTCTGCGCCGGGCAGAGTACGCCGCCGTGATTGGGATGGGCTTGAGCCTGGCGGCGGGCATTGCGATCACCTACGCCCGCGCCTATTACCACACGGATTATCCGGGCGCCTCTAGCGAGCTGCCGCTGAATGTGATGCTGTATTATCTCTTCCCCCAGGCGGCGGCGCTGGGCGTGTTCTTCTGTCTGCCGCCGGTGTTGAGCTTCCTGGTGGGCGGGACCAAAGCAACTTTCAGCGCTGGAGGGCTGTTGGCGGCGCTCGGTTTGCTTGGTCAGTATCTCGGCTACAGTCTGTCTTTCTTCTGGCATATGGAGATGGATACGAGCTGGGTGCATGCAGCGGGGCGGCCGAACCCGGCGGGCGGGTTCTTCACGGTGGTGGTGTACGTTTCTTTGGGGGTGTATGCGTGCGGGCTGTGGCTGCTTACCAGGCAAGCGGGCCGCGCGAAGGGTTGGCTGTGGTGGGCGGCTGCCGCGCTGCTGCCGAGTATGCTGGTGATCGCCGCGGCGGCGCTGTTCTATGGGATGATCTGGAATCCGCAGGCGCTGCCGGTGTGGATGGATTGGATGCCGCTGGTGAATGAGGGGCAGAGGGCGGGGATTGCGGTGGGCTGGATGGCGATTGCGGCGGGGGTGCTGGTGGGGGTGGGGAGGAGGAATAAGGGGGTTTGAGCACGGCACACACGGATTAGGGCACGGATTGCACGGAGAGCGGACTCGAGGCGCTATTCAACATGAGCCGCCAATCCACCTGAGCCGCTGAACCACCTGACCCAGCTAACTCCCGGTGCAAGTCAACCTAACCCCCCAGCCCCCTTCCCGATGCGGGAAGGGGGAGTTGAGGAGGCCGGGATGACCCGCGCGAATTTGCATCACACGGATATATGGAAGTGCCCATAGCGGTGGGTTTACGTGCAAGGCGGCAGGTGGGAATTGCATTCCTTACGCATTTCATTCTTTCGGGCTGAGGCGTTCGTCCGCTGCTTGTTTGCTATCAGAATTGAAAACTAGAATTCCGGTCGCATCTCTGGATCCTGTGTACAATTAAATTGCAGGCGGGAATAGCTTATTGTTTTCCCAAAATTGCGCACAGACGAAATGAGGCAGAAATGCGTCGAAACCGGATTGCTTTGATCGCTGTATTAATCCTATGCTTGCTCGCACCAATCGGGGAGCGCCGGGCTATTGCCCAGGATGCCGTGTTACCGAATATCTACCTTCCGCTGCTGGCGCGGCAGTTAGACCCTGCCTGGGACTGGCAGCCAATGCAAACTTTCTCGCTGAATCCTACGCCAAACATCAACGATTCAATCTTAATGCTCATCGATTCTGGCGGCGACCCGCACCTGCTGTACGACACCCTTCATACACCGCGCTACATTTTCCACACCTACCCAGGGCTGCAAGGCTGGATCACACCTACCCAGGTTGCCGATACACTCGGGATATCCTACACTTTGTTTCCACCGGTGCGCGACCAGCAGGGTACTATCCATCTGCTGTGGCAGAACTATCTGGGCGTCGGAGTTGCCAATCCGTACCGCCTGATGTATGCCGCCTTCTCCAGCGGAGCATGGAGCGCTGAAGAAGAGGTGCTGCGCACAGGCAGTGAATTTCAGGGCATGGTGAGGCCCGATCTCTCCGGCGGGCTGCGCGTTACCAGCGCTTCGACATTGACCTTCAGCTCGGTTTATCAATTCGAGCGCAGCGCCACGGGATGGTCAGCTCCAATGCTGGTCGATCCGGGTCATATGCTGTTGAGAATCTGGCCGGATTATCGCGGCGGCGTGCATTTTTACGGGCAAAGCTTTTATTCACTGCCGAACGTGTATTACTCGCATTGACAGGATGACCGGTTTTTGGTGAAGGGTCTGACCGTCCCCGGCGAACTGCTAAGCGATGATTCTTTGCTGGATGGGGAAAACAATCTGCATCTTTTCCGCCGCTCCCAGGTGCCGGTGCCGGGCGGGACGGTGTACGGCGTTTACCACCGCTGCCTGACCAAAACGCAGACCTGGACATCGGAGCAGGTGCTCTCGGGTGAGATGGAGACGCTAAGCCCGCTGCTGAAAGCTGAGGATGGCGGCTCGCGAATTGCGCTGGCGTGGCAGGAGAAGCTTGGCGGTGTGGTGCAGGTGCGCATCTTCGATCAGTGTACGCTGGTGCATTCTTCTGCGGTAAACCTGCCGGTGGAGAATTTGTGGGAGCTGGAATCGGCGGCGTTGAGCGAGGAACCGAGTAAATTTTGCTTGCTGGCGCGAAAGCAGTACACCAGCACGAATTATGTGGTGCAGTGCGCGGTGATTGAGGATTGAGCTCTGGGGCAGATTACGTGCTCTTCCATCCACAACTTGATCGCAGGATTGCTAAGTTGACGCACACCTGGCAACGCAGCGAAAATTGCCGGCCTGTTGGCCGGGTTGCGCGGAGAGTGGCGTTCTTCAATTCTGGAAAGATTGATCCGGCCCACCATCCTCAGCTATTCTATGCACCTTCCGTCTCACGGCGCGGGGTGGGCGTTTGTCCTTGATTGATTGGGGGTGAATGAAAAAATTATTCAGCTCGATTCGAGGATGTCAAAAGGCTTGTTGTCTCCCAATCTATTGTGAGCGACATTTCATTTTAAAGCACCCTTCAACCTGCCGATTAGTTCCCATTTCCCGCTATCCGCGTTTAGATATTTCCAGAATGCCCAGCCATTGACTGCCTTCCAATTTGTCGCAATCACTTTGGCGGCAGCCGAAGGCGTTTCATAGACTTTATCGCCATAGTGCACCCGTCCTGCAAGATCTAGCAGCTCGGCCTTATGAACCTGGCCTTTGTGCTCAACGTGGATGGATACAGGAAATTTGACCTGCACGGTTGGCGAGTCATCAGCCCTCAAAGCAGTCACACCCGGAGCAGGCTTAATTTCTACTTTCTCTATGATCTCTGACCAATAATCGTCATCCAGAACAGGTAATTCTATGTTCTGCATCTTAACACCGACATTGTGCTTGATGAGCAGATCCGCCAACTGGTCGCCGTTGACCAGACTGATTGGCACTTTTGATGATGCCGAAGCTTCTTGCACCGCTTGAGAGGTGAAGTCGCTGGGCGTGATAATGATGCCATGCTCGCCGGTCTTCAGCGCACCCCGCAAATTCTGAACTGTGGTCGAGCCGACGTTGTGCTTCCAGCGTTTGGCTTGCACAGCGATCTCTATCCGGCTAAGATTTTCTGCGTTGAGGATTCCGCGCACATCTACGCCCTTATCACCGGTAAATGGTGTGACTTCGGTGTTTTCAAGACGCATGACTTCAAGGAGAGTCTGGATGAGCTGTTCGAATTTCTGTGGGTGCATGCTCAGCAAGTGCTGCTTGAGCGTGTGGCGAACTTTCTGTCGGATGGATTCAACTTGCTCCTGGATGCTCAATGCCTGGGGAGTCTTGATGGCAAAGGCGCCTTTCTGCTCGCCGCGGCGGAAACGAGAATCGGGCTTGAGTGTGTCGGAATACAGCAACGCGCCCATGGTGGAGTGCGGCGTCTGCCCAGAGTAGGTCAGAATTCCTTCCTGGATTGCGCGGTCGGTAATTTCGTTGTAATGCAGCGGTTTGCCAGATTGGCTGAGAATTTGATATGCTGCTTCTTTGAATTGCATCAGTTCATCCCTCTAAACGGAAATCAACACGATAGGTCATGACGCGCACATTTGGAAGGCTGCCAGCAGCATACCGCAGCGCATGGTCAATCTCGTGGGCGATAATGATGCCCTTCACCTTTTGGCCCGGACCTGCCAGGTTTTCCCTTACCCACCCGATATAACGCAGCACCTGCCCGACAACCGCATCGCTGGTTTTTCCGCGCTTGAGCTCAATAACGACAAAATCCCCATGTACATCAAGGCACAGGAAATCAATGCTCCACGTCTCAGCTGGATACTGCCGGCCGTTTTGCTCCTCGTCTGAATACAAAGACAACTTTTCGCCAAAATTTATCTGCCCCCAATTCTGATGCATGAATTCTTCCAGGTGAGATTCAAGTGCAAACTGGCTCTCGCTCTGTAAGTCATCGGTTGCTCTTATTTGCTCGATGAGCGAAGCTGGATGCGCCCCGGTGATCAACAGGTAATCAGCTTCAAAGATCTCGCGCGTTCCACCTTGAAAATAGGAGTACCAGTATTCAGTATTCTCGATGAAAGTAAGGTGATCGATCAATTGCTCGGCGGGAACGGGAGTCTTGAATAGCCGGATATCATCCAGATATACGCCATAATCGGTGGTGAAGCATTTACGACCGTGGCTGTACTGTTCTTGCCTTTCCGAAGATAGTTTGAAAGAGGTGGATTTGAGGCTAGCGCTGGCGACGAATCCTTTTGTGGGGTTGCCTTCGTAGAAGACAACCTTGTCTCCGGCTTCCAATTTCCTGCGATTGGGCGTACGCTCTCCTAAACCCCAAAACTGATCTGCAAGCCGGATTTCAAGGATTTCTCTTCCTGATATTATTTTTCCGTTATCTTTTCGGTTGGTGACGATGAATACCCAAAATTTCATGATTTCCCAGTATGGTGTGCTTCGACTCGATATCCTCAGGTATGAACCCGATAGCAGTGATTCGCTGGATAGTTCATTGTGAATCTTATGAGAATCAACAATTCAACCATCCCGTCACGCGTATGCCATGCGCACTGGCATACATGTATCATAATACTGTAATTTTTAGGAATTGTAAATTAATAGCGATAGGAATTGGATTTTTACAGGTAATGAACAAGTTACCCTCGAAATCCTTCGGTATAGGTAAGCTCAGTATGCTGTCAAATGCTTTCGTTTGTGTAAGGTGCCAATGATTATATTTCCGATAATATTATTTTGCGAGCTAGTGCCCATCAAGGTGCGTTCTCGAGGAGAATTGATGAAAAAGATCTGCTTGACGCTAATCATTTTTCTTCTTGTGGGTTGCTCGAATGCCCCCAAGGAATCAGCAATTCAAACGGCAATTGCGCAAACCCAAAATGCTGTAGCAGCCGAAGCAAGCAGTACATATACACCACAACCTGAGGATTCACCAACACCTTCACCTACAAGAACAACCAGCTCAACCGATACGCCCACTCCGACCGAGCCGCCAACTCAGACACAGACACCTGAGCCATCTGCGACCTCGACCCCCGATATTAGAGTAATCTCCGGTAGACCGGAAGATTATATAACCCAAGTTGCTACCTTGGCTGAAAGCTAGGAAGTCCATGCGAAATCTGGTAAAGTTTATGGTGCTCAAGCCAAAACGAAACCGGAGGTTCGCATGGACACCCGAATTGTAGCAGTTTATTGCCTGTGTGACGATATG
>JBGSTO010000649.1:0-1961 GCA_041736465.1 Anaerolineales bacterium
CGGTTCGGGCGGGGCGGTCTCGACTACGACAGTGGCTGCCGGGCCGGGAGGTGCGGGCGGCTGGTCGGGGCCGGAGACGAATTGGCAGGCAAGCGATACAGTCAGCAGGGCGAGGAGGGCGAAGAGCAGCCTGATGCGGCGAGCGGCTGGTGAGTGAGTGTCTTTTGATGGGGATAAGCCAGTGAACATTACATTCTCTCCTTTGGTGAGATAAGGCAATTCTAACATCCATAGACGTCGATAGAGTGCCGAAATGTTCCCTGAATTGTCCACAATACAAGAAAAGCTCGTCCGCAGATTGCCGCACCGGTGCGGGCGCAGATGATCGCAGATAGAACAAGAGCATTTTCCACAGATTACGCAGATGACACAGATTAGAAAATATCCGCGGATAGAACAAAAGCATTGTTTGCGGAGAAAAAAAAAGATCTTCCGCAGATTGCGCAGATGGACGCAGATAGAACAAGAACATTTTCCACAGATTACGCAGATGACACAGATTAGAAAATATCCGCGGATAGAACAAAAAGCATTATTTGCGGAGAAAAAACTCGTCCGCAGATTGCGCAGATGGACGCAGATAGAACAAAATGCATTATCTGCGAAAATCTGCGTTCATCTGCGGAGAAAAGGTGATTCATTAAAAATAATCTGTGTCATCTGTGAAATCTGTGGATGAATCTTAAAGGACGCCGCCCAGCTCCTGGTACGCTTCCAGCGCCCAGGGATGCAGGGCAGGAAGCTGTGCGCGGCGCTGGTAGAGGTATTCCAGGTAGGACAGGGCGGCACGATCCAACGAGCGATCAAGTCCCCTGAGCAGCTGTGGCAGGTAGGGCGGGTCGCCGGGCTGGTCCCATTGGATTTTGTCGGCGACGAAGAGCACTGTATCGAGTAAGCCGGCGCGCGGCTTTAGGGTTGTGTGGCAGCGGATGGCGCTCAAAACCTCCGGCTGGTGGATGCCAAACACCTGTCCGGCGATGGCTGCGGACAGCTTCTGGTGGACGAGCATGGGGGCGAGGCGCTCTTCCGGCAGGATCTCGAGCTGCAGGCGCTCGGCAAGCACGAGGCGCTCTGCCGAGTGTACGATGGCGCTGATGTCGTGCAGCCATCCGGCGATTTCCGCCTGCTCAGGCTGTGCGCCGAAGCGCTGCGCCAACCGCCTGGCCTCGCCCGCCACCTGCAGGCTGTGGGCGATGGTCTGCTCGCAGCCGTGATGGCGCAGCACGGCGATCATGTTGCCACGCGTGTCGCCGGTGAGAGGGATATCCTGGAAGTACGGCGATAATGCCGGGTACATTCAGGAACGGTCCAACCAGCCGGCAAGATAAAATCCCAGGATGCTGCCAAGAATCGAGACGAAAAACCACGGACTGCCCTGCTCGAAGCTGCGGCTCACGAGCCATCCGGCGAGCAGCGGCAGGTAGGCGCCGGCCAAAGCACCTGCCAGGCGCGCTGCGTACTTCGGCTGGATTCTCAGCCAGCCCAGCCTCATCCCCAGCCAGCCCGCCAGGAAGACGCCTATCGCAAAAGTCACACCAAGCACGATCACGAACATCCCGGGGAGAGTCTGCATGCCATCCCCCACACCCGGGAAGAAAAATGAAACGGCGAACGTGACCACCTGGGTCATGATGAGCTGCAGCAGGATGACTCCAAGGACAGCGACGAGACGAACGGGCTTTGCCGTTGTGTTCATTTCCGCCTCCACACACATAGCTTAAGATGGATTGGGGTGGATCAAGTCCCACGTGCTGCCGTACAAATCGTAGAAGACCGCCACGGTGCCATAAGGTTCGCGGCGCGGCTCCTCGGCGAAGCGCACGCCGTGCGCCAGCATGAAATTGTAGTCATCCCAGAAGTCGCTGGTGTTCAAGAAAAGAAAAACGCGTCCGCCGGTCTGGTCGCCGGTGCGGGCGATCTGCTCCGGCGAATCGGCCTGCGCCAGCAGCAGCGCGGCGCCC
>JBGSTO010000678.1:0-1882 GCA_041736465.1 Anaerolineales bacterium
GGCAGCCAACCTGGCACCAACTCCGCCGCGCGCCCGCGCCCTGGCGGCGGCAGCCCTGCTAGCCCAGCGCCAGGGAGATTACAGCCCGGCGATTGAGCTGGCCCAGGCTGGTGTGGAATTGGCCCGTCAGATCGAAGATGCGCGCGGCCTGGCTTATGCCCTGAACAACCTGGGCATCGTGCGCCTGTCTACCGGCGACAACCGCCGTTCGCGGGAGCTGGCTGAGGAAAGCCTGGCGATCTGCCGGCAAGAGGCCTATGCCCTGGGTGTGGCACGGGCGCAGATGATCCTGGGGCAGGCGGCGCTCAACGAGGAGCGCCTGGAAGATGCCTGCCAGGCTTTGGAAACCAGCCTGGCTTACTGGCGCACCAGTGGGGATCAAAAAAACGCTGTGCTGTGCCAGATCAACCTGGGGCGCGTGCACCTGGCGCAGGGAAATTCTGTGCAGGCCCAGGCGCTGTTCGAGCAGGCCGCTGCCGCGGCGGCAGCCATCAAGGACCGCCAGTTCCAGGCTATTGCGCTGTGGAACCTGGGCGACGCCGCCTTTCGCCAGGGGCAGCTGGCCTCCGCAGAGACGCGCTTCCAGGAGAGCCTGCGCCTGGCGCGCCGCCTGGGCGACCGCTACTTCGAAGCCCTCAGCTTGAACCGCCTGGGGGCGGCTGGCGTATGCCGGGGTGATTTCTCTGCTGCGCAGCGCCTGCTGGAAGATGGCCTGGCGCTCAGCCGGCGCCTGGGGGATGCCTGGAGTGAAGCCGACGCACTGCATCACCTGGGGTTGTTGGCCCTGGCACAGTCCGATTTAATCCAGGCGCAGGCCCGGCTGGTGGAAAGCGCCCACCTGTTCCAGGAACAGGGAGAGCGGGCGATGCTCGCTAAGGTGCAGGAGGCGCTGGCGCAGGTTGAGCAGCGCGGCAGCTGATTATTTAGCCTCCATAGGATCAAATATTGCCGTGCCCTCTTTCGACTGGCACAAACTGACTCCAAGCGAATGTTAGCCCCCCCTTCTGGCAATTCGAGTTGCACCCCACAGCCCCTTGTTGTAAAATTCTCACACCTGCACCATGCCCGACGCTTCTTTCTGGCTTCCCCACACCAGGCTCTACCCGCCGCAGCCAGGAGCGGACCTGCACCCGCGCCCCGAGCTGTTGGAGCGCCTCTCGCTGGCGGTGCGCACCCACCGCCTCACCCTGCTCTCGGCGCCTGCCGGCTCGGGCAAAACCACGCTGCTGGCCTGCCTGCTGCAAACCAATCCCGATTTCCCCAGCGCCTGGATCACGCTGGACGAAGATGATAACGACCCCGCCAGTTTCCTGCGCCTGCTGCTCGCCAGCTTAGAGCGGCCGTTTCCTGCGCTGGGCGAAGACCTGCGGGTTGTCTTCGAAGCGGCGCCTCCTACTGACTCCCACCTGCGCCGGGCGATGGCAGCCCTGATCAACGCCTTGCACGCGCTGGATCCGGCGCCCTTCGGCCTGGTCCTCGACGATCTTCACCTGCTCGATGATCCGGCAGTTTTACAGGCTGTGGATTACCTGCTCGAACACCTGCCGCCCTGCATGCACCTGCTGGCGACCGCCCGCCACGACCCGCCCCTGGCCCTGCCGCGGCTGCGCGCCCGCGGCTTTTTGGCTGAATTCCACCTTGAACAACTGCGTTTCAACCGCGCCGAGCTGTCCGCCTGGCTGAACGATGAACTTCGGCTCGCGCTGGACGAGCGGGCGCTGCGCCTTTTCTACGACCTGCGCGGGAACCTGACGAACTACAAGAACACCGGGTCCGTGCTGGCAACGGACGCGCTCGCGAAGATCAAGGAATTCCTCTCTGTGGCGACCGAGTTTGATTTTTATACGGACATCGCCGGCACACGCACCGGCGTCAATTGGAC
>JBGSTO010000679.1:0-1609 GCA_041736465.1 Anaerolineales bacterium
GGCGCATGCCATGCTGCAGCCTGAAGCTGCGCGCCGCCGCTTCGAGCAGCAGATCGAAGAAAAGCTGGCAGCCGCCCATATCGAGCCTGGCGCCGATCGCTTCGAACGCCTGGCAAACACAGTCGCCTTCATCCGCCGCAACGTAGCCGATGCCTTCCCGTTTTTGCTGCCCAAATTTGTCCCCCTGTTTGGCCCCAGCATGATGGCGCTGAATCTGCTGACTCATATTTCAGGCGGAGATAACGCACTCTCGCTGGAAGTGACGCGCAGCCTGCCGGACAACGTCACCACCCAGATGGACCTGGCGTTGTGGCGAGCTGCGGTGCAGCTGCGCGAGGATGCAGAATCGAATCACGTTTTCCACACCATGGATGCGGCTGCACTGGCACAGGCCTATTTGAGCAGCAGCCTGCCCGGGCCGGCTCAAAGCGCCATTGCCGGATTCATGCGCAGCTATGGTATGCGCGGGATGGGCGAGATCGATATGGGCCAGCCGCGCTGGCGCAACCAGCCCACCGCAGTGATGCACATCCTGAAGAGCTACCTGGATATCGACCCTGCCTCCGCGCCGGATCTCGTCTTCGTTCGCGGCGAGCAAGCCGCCCAGGCAGCCATCGAAACCATCGCCGCCGCCGCCCGCCGCCAACCGGGTGGCTGGCTCAAGGAAAAGCTGGTGCGCTTTGCTGCCCGGCGTGTGCGTGCGCTCATGGGCGGGCGCGAATCGCCCAAGTTCTACGCCATACGCGTCATGGGCATCGCCCACCAGGCGCTGCTGGACGTGGGCCAGGAATTTGTCGCCGCAGGTGCACTCGCGCAGCCCGGCGATCTGTTCTTCCTGCGGCTGACCGAATTGGAGGCCCTCTCCCGCAGTGAAGGGCCAGACTGCAAAGCGCTGGTCGCCGAGCGGCGCAGCGCTTACCAGAGCGAGCAACGCCGCCGGCAGGTGCCGCGTTTGCTGGTCAGCGATGGGCGCACCTTCTACGAGGGCGTTGGCGCCGGCAGCGACAGCGGCAATAGCCACACCGGCAGCCCGGTGTCGCCCGGCGTGGTGGAAGGCCGCGTGCATGTTATCTTCGACCCGCGCACTACCCGGCTTCTGCCCGGCGAGATCCTGGTCTGCCCCGGCACCGATCCCGCCTGGACGCCGCTCTTCATGTCCGCCGGCGGGCTGATCACCGAGGTGGGCGGCATGATGACCCACGGCTCGGTCGTCGCCCGCGAGTACGGCATCCCGGCAGTGGTCGGCGTGCATCGGGCTACACAGCGGCTGAAAGATGGGCAGCGCATCCGGCTCGACGGCTCGCGCGGTATGATCACATTGCTGGATGAAGAACATTTATCCGCAGATTTCGCAGATTTACGCAGATAGAACTAAGAGCCTATCCGAAAAGTCTGAAAGGTTGAAAGAAGAGACGTAATCTGCTAAAAGTGTGTTCACCACAACCCACCAAAAGCAGGAGTACGTCTAGATGAATAAGGATAACACAAAACCAAAGAACGTAAACTTTCACCAGGTTCCAGGCAGACTTTGGCGTAAGCTGAAGAAGCACATCCCGAAACCAGCCCAAGGGATAAAGTCTGGGCGGCCTCGGGTCAATAACCGAGATGT
>JBGSTO010000681.1:0-1804 GCA_041736465.1 Anaerolineales bacterium
GCCTGCGCCTGCGCCGGTGGAGGCCGGTAAGCGCGTGGCGCATTAGACAGCGAAGGGCGAGATCCTTCACTGCGTTCAGGATGACAGATCTTGAAGGAGTACGGCGAGTGAAAAATCCCCTGAAGGAATGGCTCGACAGGCTGGGGCGCAAGGAACAAAATGGCTCCGCCCCGACGCCGGGTCTATATCACTACACCCGCCAGGATGGGCCGGAGCGCAGCCGCATCCACCTGCGCATCGATCCCGACGGCAGCGGCTTGCTGCTGGTAAACGCCAGCCGGGTGATGCACCTGAACCCCACCGCAGCCCTGATGGCAAAACTGGCCCTGGCGGAAACCGCCCCGGAGCAAGCCGTGAAAGGCATCCAAAAGGCTTACCAGGTGCCGGCATCCCAGGCATCCACCGACTATGCGCACTTCTGCGAACAGCTGGATGAGCTGGTACGCCCGGACGGCGCCTGCCCGCTGCACGAGATGGATATCGAAACCGTGCTGCCCTTCAGCGCCCGCCCATCGGCTCCCTACCGCATGGACCTGGCGCTCACCTATCGCTGCAACAACGACTGCGCCCACTGCTACAATGCCCGCCCGCGCTCCTTCGCCGAGCAGGATACCGCCCACTGGAAGCACATCCTGGACCGGATCTGGGAGCAAGGCATCCCGCACGTGGTTTTCACCGGCGGCGAACCCACCCTGCGCGACGACCTGCCGGAGCTGATCGCCCACGCCGAGCGCAACGGGCAGATCACCGGACTGAACACCAATGGGCGCCGCTTGAGCGACCGCCGCTTTGTCGAGCGCCTGATCGAAGCCGGGCTGGACCACGTGCAGATCACGCTCGAATCGCACGACGAGGCCATCCACGATCATATGGTGCGCTTGAAAGGCGCCTGGAAGCAAACCATCGCCGGCATCCGCAACGTGCTCGAGACGCCGCTGTACGTGATGACCAACACCACCATGCTGCGCGACAATTACCACAACCTGGGCGAGACGCTCGACTTCCTGGCTGAGCTGGGGGTGCCTACCGTCGGATTGAATGCCCTGATCTACTCCGGTCACGGGCTGGAAGTGGGCACCGGTCTGGCTGAAAGGGAGCTGGAACCGCTGCTGGAAATCGCCCGTCTCAAAACCGGCGAGCGCGGGCAGCGTCTGATCTGGTACACGCCCACCCAGTACTGCCACTTCGATCCTATGCAGCTCGAGCTGGGTGTCAAGGGCTGCACGGCGGCGCTCTACAATATGTGCGTAGAGCCGGATGGCAGCGTGCTGCCCTGCCAGTCGTACTACCAACCGCTGGGCAACCTGCTGAGTGATCCCTGGGATGCAATCTGGAACCACCCGCTGGCGATATCCCTGCGCGAGCGGCGCAATATACCCGAAAAGTGCCACGGCTGCTCGCTGCTGGTAGAGTGCGGCGGCGGATGCCCATTGAAATTCCTCGACGAGAACCCTCGCCCCAACGCGGGCGGCTGGAGCGGGCCTGCCAGCCTTTGACATGAGCTGCGACGATCTCAGCCTTGTGCAGATAAGCTACCTGCTGTTCTTTCCCGTGGCTGAAAACCTGGCGGGAGAAGTGAGCGGCCCGATCCGCGGCTTGAAGGATTCGCCTTACTTCGACCAGGTTGACATCATTGTGCGCGATCTTTCCGCCTTGAGCATGCAGGTGAACGGCGTACAGGTGAACGTCCAGCGCCAGGTGTTCGACGACCAGATCCAGCTCAATGACTGCCGCTTTGCCCTGCCGGAGGGTCTGGACACCGCCGGCATCCAGCGCCGCCAGCGCCTGCAGGCCGAGCTGCGCC
>JBGSTO010000685.1:0-68792 GCA_041736465.1 Anaerolineales bacterium
AGGTTATTGGAGGTGAAATCGGCAATATGCATCGAGCCCCCGCGACCATGGCAGTATCCGGTATCCTTGCCCAGAAACTCTGCCATCATCAGGTTGATATTGGCACCTTTGGCGATAAAATGCCCATGCCCGCGGTGGTGATTGATCAGGTAATCGTCGCTGCGAACAGCCACGCTCGTCCCGGCAGCCACCGCTTCTTGCCCTGCGGATAGATGCATGGTTCCATGCACTTTGCCCATCGCATACAGCTTATCCGCCATATACTCGAAATGACGAATCGTGCACATCGTCTTGTAGAAATCGATCAGCTGTTCATCCGATAATTGTAAAGCAGCAGCACGTTGGGAAAGTTCTTGCTGATCTGCTAGCTCCGGTAAAATGAGGTCATTCCCGCTCATAAATTTTCCTTCTAGTTTTTTTAAAGTAATTGGTCCAGCTCGAGGACTTTTTTCGCGGTGAAACTATCCGTCACCAATACATTAATCAATTTCCCCCGCAGAGCGCCGAGGATCGGTAATGCCTTCCCGTCACCTCCGGCAACACCGATGCGCACGGGAATATTCTGGATATCACTGCTGCGGATTGCTACCAAACGGTCACAAAAATCTTGGCAGATTTCCTCACCGCGTGCGTTGAAATGAATCCCGCACACATCACCCACGGCACCCGACTGGCGTAAATCGAGCAGTTCCTCTTCGGACACATACCCCGCCAGGAAGAAGCTGGAGTACTGCGGCTCTGTGCTGCCAATCCCAAGCAAGGCAATATGGGCTTGCTGCCCAAGCTGTAATGTCTGCCGGATATTTGCAGTCTGCATCAAGCTATTCGCCGTTTCCGAGTTTGGGCAGATAAAGGGTGCGTTCAGGAAGAAGCCATCAGCCCCAAATTTATCTGCAAGTCGCGACACCAGCGCATGCCCGTCGTACTCTGAGTATTGGGCGCCCATTGCTCCAACCAGCTGGGTGATCCTGACATCGCCAACTTCCTGCATCTCCACGGCATCTACAACTGCACTGATCGAGGTTCCCCATGCCAGACCAATCGAAATATCTGGCTTAAGATGGCGCTTGATCATTTCAGCACCGGCAGCCCCCAGGATATTCAGCAAATGCTCTTCGTCAGGATGGCGTAAAACCACAGTGAATACATCTTTCAATCCAAACCGCTCCGCCAGAGCCTTTTCGATTTCTGGATCAGATTCTAGAGTCCGGTGTATGCGGATTTCAACAATTCCCCGCTGGCGGGCTTCTTTCAACAATCGGGAGACCATAGAACGCGTCACGCCAATATGCTGGGCGATTTCCGATTGATTTTTTCCTTCCAGGTAATACATCTCAGCGACATCTGCCAGCAGGCCTGCTCGATCTAGTGCATAGCGGTTTTCATTCACAAGAGAACCCTCCGCGTACTAGTTTACCAACGCCCGCCTGATTACTGACTCGAAGACAGCTAAGAATTCATCGATCTCTTCGTGTGTCGTCTGATACCCCATGGATATGCGCAGCGTAGACTCGATCACCTCGCGCGGCAGCCCCATCGCTTTCAGCACGTGGGATGGCTCAATGGATTGGGTTGTGCAGGCAGAGCCCATTGAGACTGCGATCCCTGCCCCATTCAGGCGGATCAGCATCATCTCGGCGTCAGCGCCAGGAAACCCAACTGATAGAACGTGAGGCGAAACCGCACTCCCGGAGCTGTTGACCACCAGAGCAGGATAGATTGCTTTTAAGTCATCCACGAGGCGCTGGCGAAGTTTCGCCAGCCTGGGCCGTTCTTCAGTTTTGTGATGGTAGGTCCATTCCACGGCAGCCCCCAGGCCAATGATGCCAGGGACATTCTCGGTTCCCGGTCGTAATTTAAATTCTTGTGGTCCACCAAAAATTTGGGGGAGCAGCAGAATTCCTTTACGAACATACAGTGCGCCAATGCCTTTTGGACCGTAAATTTTATGCCCAGACAGTGAGAGCAGATCGACATTCAGGGAAGCGACATCCAGATCCAACAATCCTGCGCCCTGAACCGCATCCGTATGCATGAGAATATGATATTCTCTTGCAATCCGGCCAATCTCGGCAACCGGTTGGATAACTCCAGTTTCATTGTTGACCTGCATGATGGATATCAATACCGTCTCAGGGCGAATCGCCCGTCTCACCGAGTCCGGGTCAACACAGCCATTGGAGTCTACCGGCACGCAGGTGATCCTATAGCCAATTTTCTCCAGTTGTTCGGCAGTGTGCAGTACAGCATGGTGTTCTGTTGCCGCAGTAATTAAGTGTGCATTACCAGGCGAGTGTTGGCGCATGATCCCTGAGAGCGCCAGATTGTCGGCCTCAGTGGCGCCGCTGGTGAAAATGATTTCTTCTGGTTCGCAGCCAATACCTCTTGCTACCCGCTGACGGGCAATCTGCACCTGCTCTGAAGCTTGCTTGCCCGCCCAATGCATGCTGGAAGGATTGCCGTAGCTCTCTTCCAATCCCTCGAGCATTGCCATTCGTACAGTGGGATGCACCGGAGTGGTCGCACAATAGTCCAGGTAAATTCTACGGGCCATACCAATCTCTCGTTTACCGCTCAAACAAACCTCAAGCAGGGCGCAAGCTGCGTACTTTTTCCAATATCTTATCCAGGGTTTCCGGATGATCCAGGTCCACCAGCATCGGTCGAATGTTGACGATCGGACAGGTAGTCTCCACCTCGCTAAAAGCGGGTAGAAGCTGGAGAATAAGATCAGCAGATGGAGGCTGGCTGTAGTTTTCCCAAACGCTGTGATGGCTGATGTGACAATTAAATCCGGCAGCACGCAAGACGTCGTCGATGTGTTCTGCCACGATCACCATACGATTACCGCACCAACCGCCAATTACGCAAATATGGCTGCCTGCTGATTTCATAATTGTCACTCCTGCCGAGATGTGAGGCAGCTTCCGCCAGGTCCGTCTGGCGGAAGCTGCCCTCCGGTCTGTTAGCCGCCAGCGGACAGACCCAACAACCTGAAGGCGGATTGGATGAAGAATCCCAGAATGTCTCCGCCCATATCCCAGGAACCCAGTTTCAGGCCCTGACCGATCTGATCAGCAAACTGTCCCATGTTCTGGAACGTAAGCGTGTGTGCCTCCACAGTCAACGTCGAGAAGTACATGAAAGGAATGGAGTAGAGCAGCAGCACGATGACGGTTTTGATTACATTGCCTTTCGTGTACGGCACCACCGCCCCAGCCCAGAAGGGAACTACCGCCAGGCTAGCAATCGGTAGCATCTGTACGCCCGGCAGCACGGCAGCGAGCAGAACCGAGAGCGGGAATAAGATCACAGATGACGCCATCACCGCGGGATGCCCTAACAGAACTGCGCAGTCAACCGCAACAAATATCTCGCGGTCCTGGAAGCGCTCTTTCATGAACTGGACCACAGACATCGTGATCGGCACCAGACCTTCTGAGATGATCGAGACCATGCGGGGCAGCACGACCATCATCGTCGCCACCTGCATGCCCAGTCCCAGGATACCGGCAACGTTGTAACCGGCTGCGATGCCGATGATCATTCCTAGCAGTAAGCCCAGGATTGCTGGCTCTCCGATCAGCCCAAAGCGTTTACGGATGCCCTCGGGAGACGCATCCCAGTCTCGTAGCCCGGGGATGCGGTCAATCAGCCACAGCACCGGTATGGCGAACAAGCTGGCCTGTACGGTGGTGCCGCAGGGGACGCCAATGCCCGGCATATCATTGAACTCCTGGTACTTCTTGGCAGTGAGATCGCTCATCAAGCTGCCCAAAACCAGGTACAACACGCCAGCTACTACGCCCCACAGAACACTGCCGGTAATCGCCCAAACAAAACCGGCCAGCGCAGAGCCATGCCAGTAGGACCACACGTCGGTCCAGATTGTCTTGGTCAGGCGAAGAACAACCATCAGGATGTTCACCACGATGATGGACAGAATCAGCGCAGCTACCCCGGGCCAACCCCAGGCAATCCCTGCATCGGCCCAGTTTACATCCACGATTGCCTTCTCCACCCCAAGACGGTCAGCCAGGGCTTGTACTGCCGGCTGCAGTGCATTAATGATCAGGTCTACGACCAGGAACAAGCCTGCCAGACCAACGCCGGTGGTGACGCCGCCGCGTACCGCTTTCGCAAAACCAACACGAAATATCAAGCCCAACGCGATCAAGATGATCGGCACGATCACTGTTGAGCCTAACCCCAAGAACCAACTTACTGCGGATTGGATTGCTTCCATTGTGCATTCTCCTCTGCGAGTTGAAAATCAAGCCAGGCGATGATGAGAAGTTGGTACGTCTACTTCTGCCCCTCGAGAAGGTTCACGATTTTATCCAGCAAGACTTCCTTTTCAGCCCGGGTGCCAATTAAGAACGGCATGCCCTGAATGATGGGCACGTTGAACGTGCGAAAGATCTTCATCATGGAAACGATCATTACCAGATCCGAGCGGGTGGCATAAGCTTCGATATCCGCCATCAAGACTCTCTTGACCTCGACGTCATCTAAGCCTTCCTTCCGCATTCTCTCTTTTATCGAATCTTCGGCAATGGTCGATGTGTTGATGCCCGCGCCGCATGCAACAACGATCAGTCTACCCATGGGTAACATACTCCTTTCAATGAAATGGGGGGGGGATGTAGAAATGAACTTTTATGATGACCAATTTTTCTGACACCTCCTTCGGGTGATCGAGGCATGCCTGCTGGATCCTAACCTAAATGGAGCTCACAAGTAAGCCAGGAAACGACTTCTGCCGGCTGTGCCAGATCACGCAGTTCAACAAGCTTCTCAGGTTGAGAAAACAACAAGGCCAGGTCGCGAAGGGTCTGGATTTGCTCCTCTGGATTCTTGTTGGCCAGCAAGAAAACCAGATGAACATCCAGCCGCTCATCGGGATCAGCCATGTTTCTGAATGAAACCGGGCGTTCGAGCGATGCAAACGCCAAAGCAGACCGAATGACACCGTCTGCATCTGCATGTGGAAAAGCAATGCAGAATGGGTTGGTCGGCAATCCTGTTGGATGCTCTAACTCTCGGGTATAAGTGGCTGTGCTGTATTCCGGCTTAACCAGACCCTGTTTGGCTAAGCGAGACCCCAGCTCCTCTATCACAGCCTGCACTTCCACCGCATCAAATTTCAATACCACCAGATCTTCGTTGAATACCAGCATGTCACTTCTCCGTGGTACCGGTCGTGCTGCGCTGTCCGTAGCGGTTATGGTAGTAATCGAATGAGGCAGCCGCCTGGTGTGGGGTGAGCGGCATGGGGTTTCCGAGCGTTTTCGCGACCGCATAGGTTCGGGCTGCTTCTTCCAGGGTAACTGCTCGCTCGAGCGCATGCTCCAGAGTCCTGCCAACGGTGATGGGGCCATGGTTGCCGAGCAACACCGCGAACCCGTTCCCAAGAGCCGCCACCGGTGCAGGTACGAACTGCGGATCTTCGACAGATAGATAGGGTGTGACCGGCACGATCTGTCCAAACCAATCCGCCATGGTCTCAGTAATCACAGGAACCGGTTCGTGAATCACAGAAAAAGCAGTGGCATAGGGCGAGTGGGTGTGAACCACGCCATACAGGTCAGGTCGCGCCCGTAAAATACCCGTCCACAGGTTCAACGCGACCGATGGGCGATATTTCCCCTCGATCAAGTTCATCTCGATATCGGTGACAATCATGTCATCCGGAGTCAGGTTATTGTATGGCAAACCACTTGGTGTCACGACGACATAGCCGGTCTCAGGATCACGAGCACAAACCGTACCACCTGCCATCCAGACCAGTCCGTACACCGGCAGCAGATTCGCGGTGTCAAGTACTTTTCTTCGCAGACTCTCCAGGATCATGTCACCTGCCTACAGCGGGTAAACACCGAGCTCTTGACCGGCCTCGAAGAATGCCAGCATGTTTTCCAATGGAATATCGTTGCTGAAATTGTGTGCGGGCGCCAATATGTACCCGCCATCTTTTCCCATCTGCTCGATTCGCAGGCGAACTTCTCTGCGCACGTCTGCGATCGTGCCATGATTGAGCACCGTTTTTACATCCACCCCGCCTTGAAAGGTGATGTGAGCGCCGAAATCTCGCTTAAGCTCAGCAGGGTCCATGCCCCGCAAATGACCCTCGATCGGGTTTAATACTTCAAAACCGGTATCGATCAAGTCAGGGATGAATCTCCGGATGGCGCCGTCGCAGTGCAGCATCACCTTGGCTTTTGGAGCCTTCTTCTTTATCAGCTCGATGGTTTTCTTATAGCGAGGCTTGAAGAAGCGGGTGTATACCTCAGGGTTGAACATTGGACCATTATTGGTGCCGTAATCATCCGCCATCTCTACGATGTGGACATAAGGTCCGACGACGCTGAGAAAGGCGTCGTAGAACCCGTCCAATACCTCTGCCAATCTACCCAACATGTAATCCAGCATGTGGGTATCTAATACCGTCATCAGTAAGGCGTTTTCCATACCAACCAGCACCCGCAGCATCTCCCAGAGATTCCCATACACCGGTCGATGAGCGACGATGGCATAGTCGGTATTGAAATACAGGTTTTCGACTTCTTCTTTCAGACCTGCAATCCGCACCGGATCGTAAGGGTCGGGCCAGGGAAAGTGATCGATCTTATCTTTGGTGAGATCCCGTCCCAGCGGCGCGCCGTGCAAGTCGTAATACCCGGACACCAGGCGATGGGTTACACCCCATTCATCGACAAATTCCTGAAATTCTCCGACCAGCGAATTGGAAATAAACCCGTGCGGTGCGCGGATATGAATGAAACGAAAGTCGGTGCCGAGCCGGTCCAGAATTGGGTTGTAATCAGGGGTGGTGTAGAAACCGACCAGGGTGCGGCGGGGGATATCCTGCACACCGAAGTGGTCGCGCAGCAGCAGGTAGCGCTGTTCCGTAAGGTGATTGGCCGATCCTCCCAGGGAGATCGGTACCCGATCTGGCTCTTTGTGGTCGAGCGCAGTGATAACACGCTGGCGTGGAGTCATTGCAACTGTAGGCATGCGGTGAACGCCACTCGCTTTCTCACATACGTGAATGCTAATTCAATAAAGTGAATTATATATCATTTGTGAATGAAAGTCAACAAACGTGAATTTTCACCTGTAATAACCCGCACTTCAAGAAATAGTTGCTCTCAAAGTTGTTGCACTTTTCAAGGGATTATTACCAGCTTGATCGCTTCGCCGGCTATCATCTGCTGCAAGGCATCCTCCACCTGCTCCAACGGGAATTCGCCGGTTATCAGTGAGCGCACGTCAATTGCTCCGCTCGCCAGCAGCTCAAAAGCCCGGCGCGCATCACCGGACGTGCCACCATGCGTGTTATAAAGATCGATCGCTTCATAATGGATGCGAACCGCATCCAGCTCAATCCGGCTCCCGCCCGGCAAGCCGCCAAACCACAGAACTCGTCCGCCTTTGCGCACCGCTTGTACAGCGCTTTGCCAGGCATCCAGCGTGCCGGCGCACTCAATCACTACATCCGCTCCGTACCCACCGGTTAGCTCTCGAATGCGCCCTACAGGCTCTTCATCACGGGCATTCACCAGGTGAGCAGCGCCTAGCTGGCGGGCGATCCCGAGGCGGTAATCACTATGCCCGACCGCAATCACCTCCTGCGCACCTGCAATCAGAGCACACTGCTGGTGCATCAGACCAACCGCTCCTCCGGATCCGATGATCGCGACGCGCTCTCCGGGTTGGATGGATATTTTCCTCTGCCCGCTCACCACAGTCACGAGCGGCTCAAGCATCGCTGCCTGGGCATATGAAAGGTGATCCGGAAGAACGAAGGTGTTCACCCTCACGATGGATGCAGGAATGCGGATATATTCTGCAAATGCCCCCAGGTTGTACTCCAGGCGCTCGCACAGGTTGCCCTGACCCTTAAGGCAGAAGAAGCACTCTCCACATTCGGCAAACACGTTGCTGGTGACGCGCATTCCCGGCTGGAAATCGCTTACCTCCGCTCCTGCTGCCACTACATCGCCAGCGAACTCATGCCCAAAAACCAGTGGTGGTGGAAACTTCGGGTGTCCCCGCCGGTAGGTTTTAACATCCGTCCCACACGTCGTGGCAGCCCGCACCCGCACCAGGATTTCACCCGTTTGCAGGATTGGTATTGGAACCCGGCGAATCTCGATCTTTTCTGGTCCGAGGTAGACAGCCGCTCGCATGCTTTTATCCATGGTTGTGCTCCATGCCAGGCGAACAAACCTGGCAAGAACTTATTGACAGATGGCTGGCGCCTGGCTATAATGCTCACATATGTGATATTATATTCACATTTGTGATAGCTGAAAAGGTCATTATGATAAAACTTCAACTCGCTCTCGATACGCTGGATGGCGATCAAGCCCTGCACCTCGCCGCCCAAGCAGCACCTTACGTCGATATCATCGAGGCCGGCACTCCATTGATTAAGTCCGTTGGCATTGGAATCGTCACTCGACTGCGGGCAGCCCATCCCGATAAACTGATTGTGGCCGATTTAAAAACAAGCGACGTTGGAGCTTACGAGGCAGGCATGGGCTTTCGCGCCGGCGCTGATATTGTCACCACCCAGGGAATTACCACAATGGCAACCATCGCTGAAGTGCAGCGAGAAGCAGATGCATGGCAGCGAAGAGCAGAAGTGGACATGACCGGGGTCCGCGAGGTTGTATCCCGTGCCATTGAGGTGAAGCGGGTGGGTGTCAGCCTGGTTTTATACCACCGCAGCATTGACGAAGAGGTCACTCAATCGGCTGCCTGGGATGATGCAGCCTGCAATACCGTACGGGAGCTATGCAATCTGGGCATCGACATCTCGATCGCCGGTGGTGTAAACGCAATAATCTTATCGCGCCTGAGAGGCTTACCATTGTACGGCATCGTGGTTGGGCGTGGGATTACCGCTCAGCCTGATCCGGGCGCTGCTGCAGCAGAGATTTCCCACATGTTGAGCACTTTCTAAGATGAGGAATTTTGTCAGCACTTTCAGGGCTTCGGTTGAAGAGGCTGCAAAGAAACAGCGCCGCTGACCGTACGCACCCACAGGCTCGCGCTGCCGTCACCGAGCAAACCCGTGCAGCCACGACCAACCGGTGTAAATGCGAACATCGTGCAGGCAACTTGACCCGAAGTAGTCTCGATCTCAGCACTCAGAGAGCTGCCATCGCCAAGCTGCACTTCGACAGGCCCGTGGTCCGTCTCGAGGCGAATGATATCCAAATCGTTCGGGGATCCAAGAAAGCGGATCGTTCCCATGATTGTCGATACCCCTATCTCCCCATGAGAATCTTCCACGCTCAAAAGCCCATAGTTGCCGCTCACCAATATACTCCCCTTGCTACTCTTAACCTCGATATTCCCCCGGTTGCTGTTCAGGTTGAAATTGCCGGTGGAATCTTGAAGCGAGATGTCACCAACTGTAGTGAATAGTCGCACCTCCCCATTCACCTGCCGCATGGTGACATCTGCGGCATAACCATCGATCGAGACGATAATCCCCTCCGGAATCCCAATTTCGATTAATACCTGGGACGGATCTCGGTTTGAGCCATCGCCGGTGCAGCTTATCTGCGCTCCGTCGAGTGTTCGCTCAAGTTGAAAGTGTGTCTGCGCAGGGTTGCGCAGTTCCGCACGCACTTCAAGCTGATTTCCCACACTGTTCGCGATATGAATTTCACCCGCGTCGATCTCTATCTGAATGATCTGCCCGGGATTAACCTCCATGCTCTCTTCTTCGATGAGCGGCGGGTTTATTGCTTGCGGCAAACATGCCGTTAAGCCAAACACCAACAATACAGCAATCCATGCGGATGACCGCATGGATTGCTGCAGAAATTGCTTCCCCAATAATCCAGTCATATCCGCCCACAAGTGAGAGATTCAGTTCACCTTGAAATTCTTCAATCGCAGGCTGTTGGTCACCACGAATACGCTGGAGAATGCCATCGCCCCGGCTGCCAGCATCGGATTGAGCAGCCCCACGGCTGCTGCCGGGATCAAGATGACATTATAGAAGAAAGCCCAGAACAAGTTTTGCTTGATCGTGCTCAGCGTGCGCCGCGAAAGCCGGATAGCGCGGGTAACACCGCGCAAATCACCGCTGATCAGCGTAACAGGGGCTGCCGCCATGGCGACATCTGTGCCGGTTCCGATCGCAATACCGACATCCGACTGCGCCAGGGCGGGAGCATCATTGATCCCATCTCCCACCATGGCAACGATCTCACCCGCCTCCTGCAGCCGTTTGATCTCATTGGCTTTGTCGCCCGGCAGCACTTCAGCCAGGATGTTGTCCGCTCCGCCAACCACGCTCAATCCCACCTGGCGGGCGATCGCTTCCGCTGTCTTGCGGTTGTCACCGGTGATCATGACAATCTTCAATCCAAGTCCTTTTAATTCCGCAATTGCCTGCTGCGAGCCATCTTTGAGTGTGTCGGCAACCGCGATCACACCTTCGACTGCCGGCGCTTCATCTGCCGCATCACCGATCGCAACCAGCATCGCCGTCTTTGCTTCTGATTGCAGCCGGTCGATATCGGCGGTCAACCCATTCAAGTCTAAGCCGCGGCTGGTCATCATGCGCAGGTTCCCCACCAACACATGGCGACCATCAACTTCAGCCGCCACACCGTAACCAACATCGGCCTGGAAACCCTGCGGCTCACTTAACCGCAGACCCTGATTTCCCGCTTCTGCCAGCAGCGCTTCCCCTAGCGGGTGTTCGCTGCCGCGCTCAACCGAGGCTGCCAGCCGTAGAATTTCTTGCTTTGAATACCTGTCCCCATGGGCAACCACGTCCGTGACCGCAGGCTGTCCGCGTGTCAAAGTGCCGGTTTTATCCAGAACTACCGTCGTCAGGCGACCAGCACGTTCCAGCGCTTCACCTGACCGCAGCAGAATGCCCAGCTCAGCGCCTTTACCGGTTCCCACCATCACCGCAGTCGGCGTTGCCAATCCCATCGCACACGGACAGGCGATTACGAGAACTGCCACCATATTGATCAAGGCACGCGTAAACGGGCCGCTGTCAGACCCTGCCGGCATTGGAACCAGGAAGTACCACACCAGAAATGTTAGCAGCGCAATGGCAATCACCACAGGAACGAAAATCGCCGATACCTGGTCAGCCAGCTTTTGAATGGGAGCTTTGCTGCCTTGAGCGTCCTCAACCAGGCGGATGATCTGCGCCAGGGCTGTCTCTCTGCCAACTTTTGTGGCCTCAAATTTTATCGACCCCAGCTTGTTTAGCGTTGCACCGATGACCACCTCACCTGCTCTTTTTTCTACCGGCAGCGACTCGCCCGTGAGCATGGACTCATCCACCGTTGAACGCCCGGCAACCACCACCCCGTCAACAGGGATTTTTTCTCCTGGCCGTACCAACACGATGTCGCCTACACGCACATCGTCGATACTGATGTCGAATTCCCCTCCATCACGTTCAACGCGTGCTGTTTTTGCCTGCAGCCCCATCAATTTTTTGATTGCCTCGCTGGTGCGCCCCTTTGCACGCGCTTCCAGAAATTTGCCGAGTTTTATCAGCGTGATGATTACTGCCGCGGTTTCATAATAAACATGTCCGTGCAATATGCCAAAGGTTATCGGCAGCGAATAAAAATAGGCTGCTGACGATCCCATCGCAATCAGCACATCCATATTTGCAGAGCGGTTGCGCAGCGCTTTGAATGCACCGACATAATATTGCCAACCAACATAAAACTGAACCGGCGTTGCCAATGCCAGCATGAGCCAATTTGCCCAGGCAGCATGCGCAGGAATTGGTAATACTCCCAGATCACGTCCCATCGAAAACAGGAAAAGCGGTATCGTAAAGATCAAGCCCACGATCAAGAAATGACGCTGCTGCCGGATTTCCGCCTCCCTCGCCTGGGCTTCGACATCCTCACTCTGCCCGCCTACGTCGACCGCCTCAAATCCCACCTCAGCAACAGCCTTACGCAGCTCAGCTTGCGAAACCAACGTAGGGATGTACTCCACCCGCGCTCGCTCCGTGGCAAAACTGACATTTACCGCACGCACTCCCTGCAGTTGCGAGAGCGCTTTCTCCAATCGTCGGGCATCATTATCGTCGCTCATCCGGCGAACCAATAAGTCCGCCTCCCCGGTAGCAATGTTATAACCCGCGCGCTGGATGCGCCCAATCAGCTCATCCAGACCAGTCTGGGATGGGTCGAAATCCACCGTGGCTCTTTCAGACGACAGATTCACCACTGCTGATTCCACGCCGCCAACTTTCTTGAGATTCCGCTCTACGGTCGCGACACAGTTAGCGCAGGTCATACCGGTAACCGGCAAAGTCACTTGCTTAATATCTGCCATGATAACTCCATACTCCTAATAAAATGACGCAGTACACCTGACGGCATCTCGCCCGCAAGGTATACTGCGTCAGATGGTTCAGCGAGATGGATCCGTCAGGCAGCTACCGGGTAATTGATCTCAGCTAACAAAGCCTTGATCATTTCTTCGGTGACAGGATCGCTAAATGATATTGTGGCAGTCTGGCTGTCTTTGTTTGCCACCACCGATGCGACACCTTCCAACTCGCTAACTTCGGTTTGAATGGTGTGAACACAGTGCATACACGAGATATTTGGGATGGAATACGTTACCGTGGTCATAGTTACCTCCAGAAGATGATGATGGATTTGATTATTTACCCGAAGTCGCAGCAAATACATCTGCGATTTCTTTCAGCACTCTTTCGCGCTCATCCGGGTCATCCCCGCGCACCGCGGTAATCAGACAGGAGTTCAGATGTTCCTCAAGAATGAGCGTGCTTACCTTGCTCAATGCCGCTTGCACCGCCTGGATCTGCCGGATGACATCGATACAATAGGTATCTTCTTCAACCATTCGCTGGACGCCTCGCAAATGGCCTTCAATAGTTTTCAAACGGCGCAAAGCACTTTCGTGTTTCATCGGCAAACCACCAATTTCCTTCTTATACCCCCCCCATGGGGGGAGGGATAAACCTATTATACAACAATCAACACAGATGTCAAGGTCGGTGTCTTTTAACAGAAAATGCGCCTGGCAGAATCTGCCAGGCGCACCGTCGATCGAGCACCTCGTCTGCTACTGGCTCGCCAGTGCCTGTTGAAAAGCAGTTTCAAGCTCCTCACGCGTCACCGGGCCAATCCAAACGTTTAAGGTGTTCCCTTCCGCATCGAGTAAAAATAAATTGGGTTGGTAGCGATAACCAAGCTGCTGCTTGAAGGTATCATTCGCCGGGTCATCGATATCCAGGTAGGCAAAACGGATGCGATCAGAATACTCAGCTTCAAGCCCATGCACGATGGGCGCAATGCTCCGGCAGGTCACTCACCAATAAGCAAAGAACTCTACCAGTTGAAGCTGTCCCGATGCAAGCTGGACACTATCCGGCAGGGTTGCCTCCATTTGCGGGCGCGCTGTCGGTTTTGCCTGGGGTGACGCCACAGCTAATGTTTCCGGCGGGTCAATCACTGCAGGCTCCGGTACTTCTATGTCTGATGCGGTCGGATCAACCCTGGGCGCTTCCGTTTCTGCGTTGCCAGTCTCTGAAGTCAAATCGACCGTCTGCTGCTCCACTGCTGGGCCGGTGCAAGCTGATCCAACCAGCATCAAGAAGATTAACAATATAAGTGGGAATTTAGGTCTCATCGTAACGATAAACTCCTTATGGTGATATGGTTCTGATTGCGCTGTCTAGCTCTTCCAACGCCACCCGACCAGACCAGTAGCGGATCACTTCGCCTTGTGAGCTGAGCAGGAAGAAGGCTGGCGGCAGCTTCGATTTTAACATCTCTTTGAACATGCTGTTTCCCAAAGCGTCGAGGTCAAGATAGACAAATCCGACCCGTTCTCCATATCGCCCTTCCAGATTGTAAATCACCGGCGCCATGACCTCGCTGTCCGGAGCCCAAATGGCGTAGAAGGTGACCAGTTGAGGTTTGTCGGAAACCAGCTTGAAATCAGCCGGGTCGCTGGGTTTGAATACGGTGCGCACCACGGTTGGAGACAGCGTGGGGGTGGGTGTATCCACAATTAGAGTCGCGGTCGCAGAACCGGATGCAGGCTGAGTCAGGCCAGGCGTCTGGGTGACTTGCTGCGCCGGCGTCAGCGTCTGGGCAGGCCCGGGGTAGGGCGACGTGGTTGGAGAAGCAGCCTGTAATGGCAGCCCTGGCGACGCAGTAGCCTGTGGGTCCGGGTAAGCCAAGGGTGTAGGCGTAAAATTATCTGCGGCCTGTGGGCCCGGGTAAGCCGAAGCCGGTATTTCGGTTGCCGCTGGCGGGGTAGATAATGGGTATGGCGCCGGGCTGGTTGCCGCCGAGACAGGCGCTGCGAGCGACGGGCTGGGAGTCACCAGGATCGTTTCCGGCTGTGCAGGCGCGGGGTATGCGGCTGTTGGGCTGCTTAGCATCACATCAGGTGCAGGATATGCCGAAGGTGCGGTCTGCGGCCCGCTCCCGGGCTCGGGTCGACTATCCGGGGCAGGGTAGCCGGTCGCAGCAAGTGGATCATCCGGCTGGCCAGCTGGTGGGTAAGGCTCCGCCGAGCCCGCCGGTTGTTGGGATACGGTCGGTGTGCTTTGCGAGCTGTCAGGCAGCTTCAACTGGCAGCCAGACAGCCCAACCACCACGATGCTGAGAACGAGCAGCAGGAGGCCGCGGATAACCCACCGCTCTTTTCTCCTGCCAGATCCAATCCTCGGGTTTGTGGATGTGATTACATCAAACATAGTTGCGTTCCATAAAACTCAAGTCCGATGAGCTGCCTCTATCGGATTTCCGGTTTTGAAATTAGCCTTCACGGGCACTGTCTGCCCAGGCTTGGCAGCGTCAATGATAACACGCCTTACTTATTAAGTTTCTTGAGGAATACTGTACCTGCTCTCTATCCTTGACACCGCCTGTTGAACACTATAAACTTACCCCATGCAAAATAAAATACGCCGGTACAACTTGTTTGCACTGCTTTGCCTGCTCGTGTCTTTGGGCTGGATTTGGCTGACGAAAGTGCCCCCTGGCAGCAGCGCCTATGCCGCTCAGCCTATCCCGCGCAAGTCGTTCGCAGCTCCAGATTTCATTCTGCCGGCTCCCGATGGTGCAGTGTACAACTTACAAGATCTGCGCGGCCGGCCTGTGATTATCAATTTCTGGGCTTCATGGTGCCCCCCGTGCCGTGCTGAAATGCCAGCCTTAGAGCGCGTCTACGCCGAGTATCAGGAGGATGGCTTGATCGTGCTGGCAGTCAACACGACCAATCAAGATGATCTACAGGCAGCCCTGGATTTCGCAGCCTCTTTGAATCTCACCTTTCCAATCCTCCTGGATGAGATTGGCGATGTTTCTTCCCTCTACCAGCTGCAAGCGATGCCAACCACTTTCTTTGTCGATGCGCAAGGCATCATCCAGGATGTTGTAGTGGGCGGTCCTATGGCAGAAGCTCTGTTGAGAGTAAGGGCAGAGCAGTTGATCGGGGAGGTGCGTTGATGCTGCCGATCCTGAACATTGGTCCTCTGGCGATCCAGGCACCCGGTCTGGCAGTATTCGTCGCCCTGTGGTTAGGATTATCACTGGCTGAGAAACACGCCCCCTCGCGCGGCATAGATCCCTATCACATCTACAATCTGGTCGCCATCAGCCTGGTGGCCGGCATCCTCGGCGCTCGCCTGGTTTACGCAGGTCGCTACCCGAACGCATTCATCCAAAGCCCAATTTCATTGATCTCGCTCAATCCGTCCCTGCTCGATCCCGCAGGCGGCGTATTTTTGGCTCTTGTTGCTGCCGTAATCTACGCACAGCGCCGCAGTATGTCTTTCTGGCGCACGTTGGATGCGCTCACACCGGTCGCCTCGGTGCTGGCAGTAGGGCTTGGGATTAGCCACCTGGCTTCAGGCAGCTTCTTCGGAGTTGAGACCAGCCTGCCATGGGCGATCGAGTTATTTGGCGCCAGCCGGCATCCCACCCAGGTCTATGAAATTCTTGGCGCGCTGCTCATCCTGATTCTCATCTGGCCGGGTCGAAAATGGGTAGAGCGCCTGCAGGGAGGAGGGGTCTTTCTGCGCTTCACGGCATTGTACGCCGTGCTCTATCTGCTTGTGGATGCTTTTCGCGCCGATAGCGCCATTGTCTTGGGCAGCTTCCGCCTGGGACAAATCGCAGCCATGTTTGTTCTGGTGGCAAGTGTATGGTTTATGGGTAGATTGCCTGATGAAGACAGTCAACCAGATCAGATACCAGCCATTCCCTCTCACACAATGTAGCCTGAGGGCGATTTTTGCATCTAAGAAGAGGAATTTTACTCCCCCGAGTTAAATATACAGGAGATCTTATGCAGGAAGAACTTGGCTTTGAGGTAAAGTTAGATCTGCCCTACGATGCCGCGCTAGAGCGTGTCATCCAGGCGCTGAAGGTAGAAGGATTTGGTGTGCTAACTCGCATCGATGTGCGCTCCACTCTGAAAGAAAAGCTGGGCGAAGATTTTCGACCCTTTATGATTTTTGGCGCTTGCAATCCACCCCTGGCACACCGGGCGCTCACTGCTGATCCGGCAGCAGGTCTGATGCTCCCCTGCAATATAACCGTCGAGGCAGGCGAGGGGGGAGGCTCCATTGTGAGGATCGCAGACCCCCAGGTGATGATGATGGTTGGCGGGCTGGGGAAAAACGCTCAACTCGCACAGATCGCTGGTGAGGCGCGCGCCAAACTGGAGCGAGTCTCCATTTCGCTGTTGAGCAATTAACCTGGCATGGATCGAATCTTCATTCTGGAGCTGGAAGCACACGGCGTTATCGGAGTTCATGCGTGGGAGCGCCAGGCTCCGCAAAGAATCCTGATCGATGTCAGCCTGGAGGTTGACATTACGCACACAGCCAGACGCGATGCCCTGGGCAGCGACAGCCTGGATTATGGGCTGCTTGCAGACTCTTTGCGCAAGCTTGTCGAGCAGACTTCCCGCTACACCCTGGAAGCATTAGCCGAAGATCTGGCAGCTTTATGCCTGCAGCATCCGGGTGTGCAGCGTGTTCACCTGCGGGTAATAAAGCCAGGCGCTGTTCCCGCAGCAAAAGGTGCTGGCATCGAGATTGAGCGCGGGCAGGGGCTGTAAAATCACGCCCTCTCGACAGGCTCAGAACATAGGCTCAGAGCCGCGCGAGATGTTTTCTAGAAATTCCTGCCGAGTGGCTGGATTTTTGCGGAAATAGCCCAGCATGGCAGAGGTGGTCATGCGGGCTTCATGTTTCTTGACACCCCGCATCGTTGCACACAGGTGGAGACCTTCAACCACCACGCCCACACCCAGAGGCTGGAGCAGTTCCTGGATGAACTCTGCAATTTGCCGGGTCATCCGTTCTTGAACCTGGATTCTGCGTGCAAACAGATCGACTACCCGAGGAATTTTCGAGAGGCCCAACACCCGGCCGCGAGGCAGATAGGCAACATGGGCTCGCCCGATAAAAGGCAGCATGTGGTGTTCGCACAGGCTGTAGAATTCGATATCTCTGACCAGTACCATCTCGTCATAGGCAACATCAAATACGGCATCATTGATCAGGGCGAGCGGATCTTGCCGGTATCCGGCAAGCAGTTCGTGGTACATGCGCGCAACCCGCTCCGGCGTTCTTAGCAATCCTTCCCGATCAGGATTTTCTCCGAAGGCAACCAGCATTTGACGAACTGCTTGCTGGATAGCTGCTTCGTCAATATCCCCTTCGTTTAGAAGTTCGGATATCCGGTAGAGGGCATCTTCGTTCACGGATTCTAATGACATGCTGATCCCTTATCTGTAATTGGGCAATGAAGTGTACCCCCATTATATCTCCCCGTCAAATTAATCGAGATGGAGATGGACAGCATTCCATCTCCATCTCGAAGTTTTCGTGCCAGACCATCAGGCAATATCAGGTTCGATCAGTCCGTAGGTGCCATCTCGCCGCCGGTAAAGGACGTTCACAATATTGGTGGCTGCATTGTAGAACACAAAGAAATCCTCATGACCCAACAGTTCCATCTGTTCAATAGCCTCGTATTCATCCATTGGACTGAGCGCAAAATGCTTCCGCCGGGCGATAATTGGCCCGAGGGTATCGGTAGTTTCTTCTTTTTCCTCGGGTGTTAGCACATCTGTCACTGTACGCCCATCGCCGCGACCGCGGTAGCGCTTGCCTTTGTAGCGTTCCATACGACGTTGAATCTTGTCTAAGGCATTATCTAAAGCAGCGAAGATATCCTCGCTCCGTTCTTCTGAGCGGAGAATAAATCCCTTTCCCCGAACGGTGATCTGCGCTACCTGGCGATCTGCAGCGCTGCGAGCTGACTTGATATAGGCTACATCAACTCGCGCCTCCTCGATCCCTGGTAAATAGCGGTCAAGCTTCCCAACTTTCTTGTCTACGTAATCGCGGATGCGATCCGTCACATCCATGTTACGACCGTAAATTTCCACTTCTAGAGCCATGATCATCCTCCAATTCTGTCAGTAGGATAATAGGTCAAAATCCATCCGCCCACCAGTCTGGACTCTCTGGTGAAGAAGATAGGTTGACCTTATACTGCGCGTGCCAATGCCAACCCATACACATCCTTTGCCCCAACCTGCATTAGCGCAGATGCACAGGCGTGCATGGTAGCGCCTGTTGTGATCACATCGTCAATCACCAGCACTCGCTTACCTGCCACTTCATCATCGGCTGTGAATGCGCCTTGAACGTTGGCATGTCGAGAAGCCAGCGACAACCCTACCTGAGTATGGGTCTCTCTTGTGCGCTTCAAGGCTTGAGGTTTGTGAGTCAGCCCGGTCATAAGAGTAAGAGGGAAGGCCAATAAAGCTGCTTGATTATACCCACGCGCCTTCAAGCGCGCCATACCCAGCGGAACCGGTATCACGAGATCCAACCCCCATCCCAGCTCCATAAGCAGTTCAACCAGGTGAGCGGACAATACCTCGCCCAGGGCTACGTCTCGCCGGTATTTTAATGCATGGATTGCCTGGCGCAGAGATCCATCGAAGTATCCCCAGGCGCGTACCTGCCGGATTCGAGGTTTGCTGGCGCGACAAAGGCCGCATATTCCGGAATTACCGACGGGTTGGCTGCAGATGGGACATAGTGGGGGAACTAACCGTTTTACGCTTGCCTGACAATTGGCACACCAACGACTGCCCAATTGGCCGCAGCCTACGCAGCGCGGTGGATACAGCCAATCAAGGCCTGTCCAAATCCATCGATAAATGTGGTATGCCGGACGTACCGGCGTAGACATTCCGCTCCCTCGCGGTGACGCTAGGATAGGTTCAAGTTATTCTTATTATAGCAGAGCTTAACCGCCGAAGAGCACGCCTCGTAGCGCCGATCTGAACAAAAGCAAAAACGCAGGTGTCATCAGCACAATACAAATTGATGGGAAAATCAGCAAAGCCATCGGAATCAGCATCTTTACCGGCGCCTTATGCGCCTCTTCCTCGGCTAGCTGCCGCCGGCGGATGCGCATCTGGTCGGATTGGATGCGCAGCACCTTTGCCATGCTAACACCCAACTGTTCACTTTGGATCACCGCGGCAACGAAGCTGGTCATCTCCGGGATTCCCATCCGGTCCGCCATATCCCTGAGCGCCTCACGCCTCAGCTTTCCAAGCTGAATTTCTCTCAGCACGCGTCCGAGTGCGATGCTTAGCTCGTTATCCCATTTCTCATTGACTTTCTGCATGGCGCCATCCAGGCCCAGGCCAGCTTCCACACAGATGGTCAGCAGATCCAGCACATCGGGCATAGCCTTACGAATCGATTTCTGGCGGCGTTGGATGCGGCTGGTCAGCAGCAAATCTGGCAGGTAAAAGCCCAACGCCAGAAGCGCACCTGTAATCAGCAGCTTCCGGCTCCAGGCCCAATCTTTGGCTCCAACCGAAAATACAAAGATCATTAAGCCACCAAAGATGGCGGCCAGCACAAATCGGGCTGCCCAAAATGTGGTTGCATCCAGGCCGCTCGGATTACCCGCCAGTTCCAGGCGGTGGTGGGTGGACTGGATAGCATTTTGAGGGGTGAATTTTAAAGCAAGATTACCGATTTTCCGCGCTAAAGGATAAATGATCCGTTCGGTAATCGGTTGGGAAAGCTCGATCTCCTCGAGTGAGGCCGTCTCTCCGCGCATAGCAAATTCTGCCAGGCGCGACTGCAGTGGATCATCACCCTGACCCTCACGCAAACCAATTACAACTAAAACAATCGCACCAACTACCAGGGCAGCGCCGATACCAATCAACATCCAGGGCATGTGTGCCTCCGTCTCATTCCTCGCTATACATCGATCGTAGCGATCTTATTCATCACAAAGTAACCGGCGACGATCATCAAACCACCGAGTATCAGCATAGGGATACCCACAATACGAGTGTCCTCGTTGAAAAACTGCATCATATAAGATCGATTCAGGGCAAAGAGCGCTACCAGAATCATCACCGGCATCAGTGCCAGGAAACGCCCAGAGTACATCACCTGGGTAGTAAGCACCCGAATCTCGCCTTTGATACGCACTCTCTCGCGGATGGTGTGAGAAATGGTATCGAGGATCTCAGCCAGGTTGCCGCCTACCTCACGCTGCACGTTGACTGCCGCGATGACCAAGTCCAGATCATCGCTCGGTATCCTGCGGAACAAGTTGTCCAGCGCCTTATCCATCGTCAGGCCAATTTGCATTTCCTGCACCACGCGCCGGAATTCATCCGAAATCGGAGGAGGCAGTTCCCTGCTCACCGCCTCCATGGCTTGCATGGTTGAATAACCTGCCCGCAACCCATTTACCATCAAATTGAGCATATCCGCAAGCTGGTCATTAAAACGCTGCAATCGTTGAGATTGCATTCTTTTGACATAGAAGCGCGGGATCAGCATGCCCCCCAGGAACCCCAGCACGGCAAACGGGATCGATTGCCCAAAGATGTACCAGGCAACGAAGCCGACCCCGAATCCCAGGATGATCATCACTGCCAGGTATTCACCGGTTTTCAGCTTCAGGTCGGCACGCGCCAGCTCGCGCGCGATCCCGCCTCCCCAGGTAGAGCGCTCCAGACGGACGTTTAGCCAATCCCCCACCGGAGTGGTACGTCCCCCCGCCTGGCGCGAGGCAGCTGTTTCATCCTCAACGTACCGCCCCAACCGTTCTTCGACGAGTGAGCGCTCGCTGGTTGCAGTGATGACAATCCCTACCACCAGCAGCAGCAATGCGACCCCCCCTCCAGCGATGAGTATCAGGATCAGTGGATCCATCCAGTCCTCACAGTATCCATATCAACGACGGTGGTAAAAATACCTAATACCGTCTGCGTTCGCCAATTCCGAAAATCGAGGCAGGCAAATGGATGCCCGATGCCTCAATCTTGTCGATAAATTTGGGGCGTAAACCGGTGGGGCGCAGCCTGCCGATTACTTTCCCGTTCTCGTACCCGCTCTGTTCGAACATGAAGACATCTGTCATGGTAATGACATCGCCTTCCATTCCGCTGACCTCTGTAATATTGACCACCCGGCGGGAGCCATCGCGCATACGTTCCTGGTGAACAACCAGATCAATAGCAGAAGAGATCTGTTCCCGAACCGCGCGCACGGGAAGCTCCATGCCTGCCATCAACACCATGGTCTCGATACGGGAGAGCGTATCGCGAGGGCTGTTTGAGTGCGCAGTAGTCATAGACCCATCGTGACCGGTGTTCATCGCTTGCAGCATGTCCAGCGCAGCTTCATCACGAATCTCGCCCACGATGATGCGATCGGGGCGCATACGCAGCGAGTTGATCACCAACTGGCGGATGGTTACCTCGCCGCGACCTTCGATATTGGGCGGGCGGGACTCGAGCGTCACCACATGCTCCTGGCGGAGCTGAAGCTCAGCAGCATTTTCGACGGTTACAACGCGTTCATCGTTGGGTATGAATTGAGAGAGAATATTGAGCAGAGTGGTTTTACCGGAACCGGTACCACCCGAGATGATAATATTCAACCTTGACTCTACACAGGCTTTCAGCAGCTGCAGCGACTCAGGTGTCAGGGTTCCATATTGGACAAGCTGCTCGATCGTGATTGGGTTCTTGAAGAATTTACGAATAGTGATGACCGGGCCAACCAGAGATATAGGCGGAATGACCGCATTGACACGCGAGCCATCTGGAAGACGGGCGTCCACGTATGGACTGGACTCATCGATGCGGCGTCCTAACGGCGCCACAATTCGGTCGATAATGCGCATCACATGGTCGTCGCTCTCGAATGACAATGGCACCCTGTGGAGCTTGCCAGCGCGCTCGATATAGATATTCTTCGCGCCGTTCACCATTACTTCGGTGATGCTTTCATCTTCCAGCAGCGGCTGCAGGGGGCCAAATCCAAGGATTTCAGCAGCAATTTGTTCATACAATCGGTGCCGCTCAGGTCGGGAAAGTACGATGTTCTCCTCCGCCAACACCTGTTCGAACAGTTCCTGGATTGTGGTGCGTACATCACTAACACGCGTAATATCCATCCCGGGATCTAGCTCTGCCAGGAGGCGATTTTGAACACGGGATTTCAAGTCGAGGTAAGTATCCCGCTGGGCAGCCACGCCCGGCGCGGCGACCCTGCGCGCCTGGAGATTTAACAGCCGGGAATTATTTGCGCCGTTCTCTGGTGTTGGAGCACCAGAGGCGGCAGCCGGGGTTGTTTGTCCTTGTTCAATTCGCTTTAAGAGTGACATCGCACACCATACCTTCTTCGTGCATCAATTGCAGTGCAGGTATTTGAACTAACGCGCCTGCTGAACCTCTTCTGCCATTAATTCGGCCCCGCGCTGGCGAACAAGCTCAGCCAGTGACAAGACCGCTCGAGAGACGGGTTTCGATTTATCGCTGATGATAAACGGCATTCCTCGATTGATCGAGGGAATGACCACGCGGTCATCGTATGGAATGACAACCGCAACTTCATGTTTGAAGCTTTCGCTGACTTTTTCAGGTGTTATTCCAATTCGCCGGTCGAAACGATTCATCGTGAAGAGAATTCGGCGCGGGCTAACTTTAAGATCGCGCACCAGATTCATAAACAACCTGGCATTCTTGATGGCTGGAATGTCCTGTGTCACCAGAAGAACCACCATATCGCTGCCTTCGATCGCCGCCAGGGTGGTATCGGTGAGGTAAGTGGACGTATCCACGATCACATACGTAAACATACGCCGCAGAAAGTTGACAACCTTTATGAACTGCTCCCCGGAAACTTGCTCCGCATATTCTGGTCTCGGCGGGGAGGCCAAAATTTTCAAACCGGTTCCGGGATGTGTGATCGCCACCTCATTCACGACATCGTAGTCCAGTTCGTCTGCACGCTGCGTCAAATCAGCCAGGCTGTTTTTACCTTGCATATTCAATACAACGGCCACATCCCCAAACTGCAGGTCCCCATCAACCAAAATGGTGGGTGTTTCCTCATTATGCAGCGCCATCGCCAGGTTTACCGCCACAGTGGTTGTTCCGGCACCTCCCTTTGGGCTGTAAACAGTGATCATTCGCCCCTGCGTTGCTCGGGCGCCAGATGATGATAATGAGCCTGTTCCGGGTGGCCCACCTGCCGAGGAAGCCTTGGAGCGTTCCTCATTTGCCATCTTTCCAGCTCGCCGGATGGCAGCAGTCAGTTCATCTACCGCTGGAGGTTTGGTCAGAAAATCGCGCGCGCCTGCCAGCATTGCCCGGCGCATATAATTGGGGTCGCTCTGCACAGACAGAATCACGATCTGGGTGAACGGCACTGTGCGGCGGATCGCTTCTGTCGCCGCAATGCCATCCATGTCTGGCATATTGATATCCATCAATACGACGTCTGGGCGCGTCTGCTTTGAAACGTCGATCCCCTCACGACCGTTGCCAGCGACGCCAACCACTTCGATCTCAGGCTCAAATTGCAGAAGACGCCGGATATTCTCACGGGTCTCCTGCACATCATCAACGATGATTACACGAATTTTATTGCCAGCTGCCATCCATGCACTCCGAAGCGCTCTCCGGGATCCTTTGCCAGTGATTGTACTCTATTTATTGTTGTGGAGCCGGCTGCACGTCATTTTGCAGGGTCGGTGCGCGCACTGCATCCACGCGTGGCTCCATGCCATACGGCAGCTTGGCAGGCAGCGGGAAGCTGTAGGTTTCCATCAAGAACTGGAGGGTCATCGCCTGGGTTTGCACCCGAGTGTCATCTTCAGCCGCACGCAGCGCAAGGGAGATATACGCGGAGCGTTCGGGCACCAGCATCAGCAAATACTGCAGTGCGATCGCGTCCTGTGGTGAGACAACCAGTGTGATCACGTCCGGTGGAGGGGGCGGTGTTGCTGCAGCTTGTTCCTGATCTGGATTTGCTTCTTGCTGCTCCTGCTGTTGTGCTTGCAAGGCAAGTTCCTGTTCTGTTGAGAAATTACCAACCTGCAGCACCATAACATCTTGCAGCAAATTCTGCGTCACCATGCGCGGGCGCTGGCGTTCGGATGGCAGCGCGTACAAAGTCTGCCCCAGCCCAGGGACGACTTCAGCCTTACCGATCTGTGCGCCGCCCTCACCACCCGTCACCTGAGCGGTCAGATAGTTTGGCCCTGTTTCCCCAGATACACCCGGAGCAATAATGGTTCCTGCCTGGTTAGGCTGTAAACTTTGAAAGTCGGTATCCAGGTCTGCCAACAACAAGGTAACCATAACATTGACATGGTCACCTGGTTGCGGGGCATAGGCCACCGATGAAAGCCGGCTGATCGGTAACGAGACGGCCACCATGCCGCGCGGGATGGATAATGCCGCTACGGAGCCGGCGCCAGATAATTCTTCGGCAGTCTCAGCCAGCATCCCAGAGGTGATCGGCACGCCCTGCTCCAGGTCGAACTTTGCCATCCGGCCTTCCACCTCGCTGATATTGGTGAACATCCCTTGGATGAACAGGTTTCTCTGGATCGGCACCAGGCTGAGCATATCCCCACGCAGCACGGTACCCCGGCGGATTGGTTGGGCTACAACGATGACATTTACCACATCCACAACGGGTGTCGCCTGGGCTGTCTGCTGCTGCTGAGCCTGCTGTGCTGGCAGAAGCACGCGGTAGTAAACCACACCAACAGCCGCAAGTCCGAGAATCAGTATCAATGCCAGGTAAATGAAGATCCTTCCTCGACGCATTTCCGCCTCCTAATCCGGCTTTTATTCCGGGTTAATATTCCAATTATCGTTATCATAAGCGTTATTACACAAAAGTCAAGCCAAAAATAGGATAAAAGTACCATCCCCTTCAAAACTGTTAGCAGAATTTTTGATCACAGCAATAAATAGTAAAAAACGAAGAGCCCCGCTTTGGCGGGGCCCTCTCCACTCGAACAAATAGGGTTTGATTGAGAGATCTACACCAACATCAGATGTTATTCATGATGTTGCTGAAGACGTTACCGATTGCCGGTCCGAGCAGGGCGAGAATAACGATGACAACGATCGCTACCAGAACAAGAATTAACGCGTACTCCACCAGGCCCTGACCTTTTTCCTTCGGTGCGAACAACATTGGATTTACCTCCTTTCTTTCTTGATTATAATTTGATTACGTTTTCTAACGCTGAGTACATTATAAAATATCTAAGAAAATTTTGCAATAGGGAATTTATGAAATTTGCCTTGCAATTATGTAAAGGCAGGCGCTGTCGCTGGCAGCTGGAAGGTGATGCGCGAGCCCTGACCAATCACGCTATCGACTTCCATGTACCCGCCAAGCATCTCGGCGCGTTCTCGAATTAACTTGATACCCATATTGCCGCGTTCATCCACCAGGCTCACATCAAATCCTTTGCCATTGTCATCCACGATCACCTTGACGTGCGTATCGCTCATATCGATCTGTACCTTGATCATCGATGACTGGCTGTGACGCACTGCATTATTGAGCAGTTCCTGGATCGCCCTGAAAATCATTACCTCAATATAGGATTCCAGGCGCCGTTCGATCCCCGTGCTGGCCAGGCGAGTATCAACCTTTGTCTGGTCTTTGAAAGCCTCAATATACCGCTTCAAGGTGGGAAGCAAGCCCAGGTCGTCCAGCATCATGGGGCGCAGCTCAAAGATAAAATCGCGCACCTTGGTGAAGGTGCTGGTGGCGGAGCTTTTTAGGTTCGAAAGTTCTTCACGCGCCTTGGTTTGATCCAGGTCGAAGAGGCGCATCGCAATCTCGGTCTGCAGAATAAAATTCGAAAGCGCCTGCGCAGGTCCGTCGTGCATCTGGCGCGAAAGACGCTGGCGCTCCGCTTCTTGAGCCTGGACCATCATCTCTACAGTTTCCACGGTGGAAGAAGAAACCCGTGGGCGTGAATCTCCGCTTACCCCACCCGAAAACATGCCCAGGACACGTTCAAGAATGGCGGTATAGCGTCCAAGGTGATTTTGATCGCTTTGCAGCTTCTCAAGCTGTCCGCGCATCACAAACAATCGCTGCTGGGCATCCAGCGCCGAGTCATAAGCCATGCGAATATCAGCTCGCGGCATGCTGTCAAACTGGCTCTGCACCTGCTGCAAATGAGCGCTTATGGAAGCGTTGCGCTGCGCCAGCTTGCCTACCTCGAGCTGGCTTTGCTCGAGCATCAGGCCGATTTCTTTAAGCTCTTTACGCGATTGCTCCAATTCTTGCTCAATATTACTGCTAAGCGTATCCCAGGGGTTTACTTCGGCAAGTGTATTGGAATTTGTCGGCATACTTAAATCACTCCTCGATTGGGGATTCACCATCATACAGCCGCACCCAGCCGCGCTTTAAGGCGTAGATTGTCGCCTGAGTACGATCTTCAACCCCTAACTTGCGCAGCACTGCAGTAACATGATTTTTTACGGTTTGATGACTGATGCCCAAATTGTTGGCGATTTCTTTATTACTCAGCCCGCGTGTCACGCATGCCAGGACTTCCATCTCTCGATTGGAAAGCGGTTGGTATGGCTCTCCAGGGTCGCTGTATGCTCTGCCGGCGCCTTCGGTGTGGGCGGATAACCAGCGATCCAGACCGGTGACATCCAACACCTGATCACCCACCACATAGCGCCCAGACGCTACCGCCCGAATGACTTTGACCAGTTCCTCTGGTTGGATATCCTTTGTACAGTACGCTGCGCCCCCCACTCGTATAGAATGGATTTTTTGCTGTGCATCATCGTATGCCGTCAACAGCACGATACGCGTTGGCAGGCGCTCAGAAACCACCTGGCGCGTTACCTGCTGTCCGTTGAGGCCGGGCAGGTTAACATCCACTATAGCAACTAACGGCAAAGTCTCACGGATAAGGATAAGGCCAGTCTCGCCATCGATTGCCTGGCCCACCACCTTCAAATCCGGCTCAAGCGATAGTACATCAGCAACCCCCTGCCTGAATAACGGATGATCATCTATGATTACAATTGAGATCTCTCTCATGTTCTACCTTACTTCCCAGGTGACCCAACTTCGGTGAGTATAGCATAATCAACCCCATCGGACAACTTACAGATTTGCCACCCGAAGGGTCGGAAATCTACACCGGGTTTTACCGGAAAAATCGCCACCGGTAAACCGCCATATTCTCACCTCCCATCGAGGGGGCGGCCGTTCCGGATGTCTGGTAGAGCAGCTCGCCGCTCTGGATAAGGGTCGGGTACCAACCAGGAAATGTTACCAGATACCCGGCTTGCGTTTCATCCAGGAAAGCTGCCAGGCGAGCTTCATCACGGATAAACGATATTACCTGGGGGGATACCAGTCCCGCCAGGTCCAAGAGCTGCCTTTGGGCAAAGTACCCCAGCGCACCGATATCGTGGGCTGCAACCAGCGAATCAGGCGGTGTATTTTGGGCCACCCAATTTGCCGCAGCCACCATCTCCTCTTCGATAAAGGCAACATCCCGGCGGTAGATTTGCGCCCCCTGGAACCAAAAGACTAATAACACGATGGCACTCGAGAACATCCAAGCACGCTTGATGACTCGCATCCACAAGCTGTTGGGCAGCGCGGCTGACATAGCTGCCATACCTGCCGTTCCCAAAGCGAAATATACAGGCATCATTGGCATCACATACCTGCCATACTGGTAGGTAACAGGCAATCGCAGCGCATACAACACGATATAACCAAGAGCCCATATGGCGCCGGCAAGCACCGCCCAGCTCTTGCGCCGCAAGGCGTTTACGATCAGAAAGGCGAAACCCGGCAGCAGCAAAGCTCCAACTCCGACCAGAGGCAGCAGCGCCTGTTCTTGCAGGCGGCTGATCAGGCTTGCCTGCAGCTCGATGGCATACTCGGCTTGTTTTGCATAATAGGTATTTGGCCACCAGCTTCCCGCCAGCAGCCGGTTGAACAGCAGGTAAGGGAGAAATATGGCGCCAAACCCGGCGATCAACTGCCCAAGGTGCAGCCTCTTCTTATTCCAGGAACTGCCGGTGAACAGCAGCACCATCACAGCCGGGCCTAACAGGGCAACCGCGTCAGGGCGAATCCAGATACCCAGACCGGTGATACCGCCCACAGAAAACCATGCTGGGCTGGGAGACAGCAGCATAAACACTACAACAAGGGAGACCAGCGCTGCCAGCAAAGTCTCCATCCCCGAGCCAGCCGCCCAGGCCAGGTGCCATTCCAGAGCAATACCAACCGCTAGCAGCCCCACAATCTGCGGGGAAAGTTTCGTACCAGCCGGAGCCGAAATCCTGGAAATGAGCTGCGCACCTAACCCTGCAATTCCCGCCAGGGCAAAAATGCCCAGCAGGTACGCCCACAGATAAGGAGCCGCACCGATCACGTACCCGGCTGCCAGGAATACCGTCCACAGCGGCGAAGTGGATCCCGCCGAGGGTTCACCGGGGAAGTAAGCCCATTCTCCGCTCACAGCCAGGTTGCGGGCATATGTCTGGTGGATCCAGGCATCATCCAGGGGAAAACCAGGCCCCTTACCCTGGGCACTCCAGTACAGGTAAACACCGGAGGAAAACCCAGCGGCGATCAGGCAAATCAGGTACAGCCGCCAGTTCCTTGTCAGCTCGCTGAACAATCTACCCCTCAGCCCATTCATGGCTCGATCCGAAAAATATGGGTGTCGTCTGAGGACTCGAGATAGGTCAATCCGGTGCGGTCACCGGGCTGCTGGTAAAGCTCATTCAATCCTTGCGGGTGATTGGCTTCGAGCAGCAGGTAGCGCATCTGATACCGGTGCGCAACCGCCATCAATGCCTCCACCCCCCCGTCGGGAATGGAAGCCCCTCCTCGCCCAGCAGCGACGTAGTAACCGGGAATATTATTAACCAGCAACAGATCCTGGGGCTGCGCACCCAGGAGGATAAGCCGTTCATCTAAATGCTTATAGCTCCTGTAGCTGGCATCCCACTGGCTGCCCTCCCGTTCGACGCCCAATCGATTGGCGCCCAGATAAATTGTAAAAATTACCGCAAAAAAAAGCAGGCCGGTTCCAAATATTGCCCCGGCTTGCTTGATCTGCCAACCGCGCTTGCGCTGCCCCCACAGCAGAAAGCCTTCCAAACCCGCTGGTACGAGTGCCCAAAACAGAGGCTGCAGCGCTGCGCCGCTGTGAAAGAAACCACCCCGGGCACCGGCAAACGGAAACACAACCGTCATTAGCGTTAATACACCTATCCAGGCTGTCAATCCGTAGCGGATGCGCACATCCTGACGCCATCTCCATATCCCCAGCAGAATCAATGGTACCTGGAATACCAATCCCTGCACTGCCAGCGCTGATTGAATATTTTGTCCCAACGCCCAGAGACGACCTTTGAGGATTGTATCCAAACCACTATCCAGCCAGCGCCTCGGGGTGAGCTGCGTAGCCGGGTAGATATACAGGTCATCGTAATCCACCCACCACAACGCCCTGGCAGAGGCTGGCGAAAGCGGCGCCCCTAACACACGGTAATTGCGCGCCATCCAGGGTCCCATCACCAGCAAATATCCAATCCCTGCGATGATCAAATATACAGCCAATCGCCTGCGTACATGCCTGAATTCAAGCAGCACAAACAGGCAGGACAACCCAAACCAGAGAAGACCATCCGCACGCGCGAGGTGCATTAAGCCGGCAGTCATCCCAAGCCCGAGAATCATTAACCACTTCAACTCACCCGCCTGCCGGTTGTGCACGATGCGCCCGATCAACAAGAACCATAGCGCGCCCAGCAGCATATAAATCACAAAGGTGTCGCTCGTCGCCAGGTAAGGCAAGTAGAACCCTGGCAGTAAAGCTAAAGCCCCAGCCAGCAGTGCCATTGCTCTGTGATGATACAGCTCCCAGCTCAGAGCGGCAGTCGCAATCGGGATCAGCCCAGCCAGCAGTAGAAAGAAGATCCTGGAGGCAGCGAAAGTTGTCGAGCCAGTCATTGCCATGCCGGCAGCAGCAAGCAGCGAGGCCAGCGGCATCCAGTAAGCATGCGATGGGCGCGGCACGCTGTCAGGATCGTCCAGATAATTCCAGATAAAAGGCTCGGTGAATCCCCTGCCCGAAGCAAGCTCCAATCCCCCTGCATAGTAATACTCTGCGTCCATATATCCAGGCGACTCCTGGAATTGGGCAGCTAGCAGCGGCAAGATTAATCCTGCCAGGAACAGGAAAAGTAAATCCCAGCGCTTTACGGCAGCACCTCTGTGATCTTCTCCCAGGGCAAATCGTAAACCAGTCGCATCTGCGGCAAGGCTGAAAGAGGCAAACGAATCACCCCGACCGCAATCATCAGGGCTGCGGAAACGAACCGCTGACCGGTATCACACGTGAAAAGCTGGCTGGTGATCCTACGCACGGGCGTGAATCGGTATACAATTGTGTTTAGGAGCATCATTGTTTTCTGCATGGCTGGGGTAGAGGTCGCTTCCCAATATGGCATTAGATTCCGAGACATCTAGAAGACCAATTTTGCATGGCACGATTATCTTGGGTATCGCACTCGGGAGCGCCATTGCAGTAAGCTACTTGCCCGGCGGTTACGATGCTTTTGTTTTCTACCTGAAATACCCCGACCTGGATACAACAGCCCCTTATTGGGTTTATCTGCTCACATACCCGATTTCGCTGCTTGGCTGGCCTCTGGGTTGGCAGGTTCTGAGCTTCCTCAGCGTATTGGCAGTAGGCGCTGCAGCGCTTGTCTGGGGCAACCAGCGTTGGTGGATTGCTATGCTAAGCGCCCCGATGGTTTGGAATATCTGGCTGGGGCAGATTGAGATATTCCCGGCCCTCGGCCTGCTGCTCGCCGGACTGGTGATCAAAAAGAAACTACACCCTGCCTGGTTGGGCATTGCCTGGCTGGCATTAGCCACCAAGCCGCAAGTGGGTTTGGGTCTTATTCTGTTCTTTACCTGGTGGATGGCGAAAGATCACGGACTGAAAGTGCTGTTGCCAGCGGGAGCCGCAGCGGCTGTGATCCTGGGTATCACAATGATACTGTGGCCAGGTTGGCCGTATACCTGGCTTGCTACGATGCGTACCTTTGAACCCACCTGGTGGAATGCGTCCATCTGGCCTTACGGCCTGGTTGCCTGGCCGTTAGCGATTTTGGCAAGACCCAGGGACCCCGTTCGCCGCCTGCGCCTGTTTGCAGCCGCCAGCCTGCTGGGCAGCCCCTACTTTGCCATGTATCACTGCCTCACGCTGCTGGCGCTCTGCCAAAACCCGCTTTATCTGCTGATTTCCTGGCTGGTGCCTCTGCTGGGAGCGGTTGTGCCGGGAGGGTGGATGATATGGGGATGGGTGCTGCCGATCTCGGTCTTCGCCATTGAGTTGGCAAGCCCTGGATTATTTCGGCAAGCCACAGAGCAGCAAGCTCCACCTCGAACGCCGTAGCAGGGTCGAGACAGTTTTTTGAAAAAGGCCATTGTTGTGGAGTTCAGCGCTCATAAAGATACAACCTCAGGTCTTCGAAGGATTCGACCTGCACCCGGGTGTATCGTTGGTCCAGCCAATCCAGTTGCGGGTGGGTGGCAAACCCTGCCTGGCGAAATTCCTCGATCGCTTTCTCAAAGAGAATAAACCACACTCGCTCGCTGCCATCTGTCGCCGTCTCGATACCGGCTTCCGCCATGAGCTCTAAAACGTGCTGGGTCGCGGGAGCCAGGGTGTCCGATCCGCTCCCAGGCGGATCCGGCAGGTAGCTCTGCGGCAGTTCAGGCGCATAATACATCAGCGGGAGTGCTGTCAGCTTGTTCGAATGCAGAATGAGATCGCCATCCAGGTAGTGCTCCCGCAAGCTTTGCCCCACCTGCGGAAAACTGGAATACGGGAATCCCCGGTACTGCCAGTGATTGAGCAGCCCAATCCCCATTCCGAGCAGCAATGCTGCAATCGAAAACCAGCGCACAGGTGTGGGCATATTGACGCTTCCAAACCCCCACGCCACCCAGACGAGAAAAAACGCGCCCGAAGGAAGCAGCGCGCGCTCGATAAATACTGGCTGCCACTGAGATACAACGAATAGAGCCAGCAGCGGTGCACACGCCAGCCACGCCATCCACAGACCTCGCCGGGTATCCGCAGACCAACGAGAGCTTGACAGCGCTCTCACCGACTGCCAGGCAGCGAGCGTGAATACAAACAACGCGATGAATAAGCCAGCCGGCAGCCACACCCCCGTCAATGGCAGATTGGTTATATAACTCAACAGCCCGGTGATCAACCTGTCCACGCCGGGTTTTTCCGTCCAATAACCCGTCCTGACCCGTGCTATTTGGGAGGGAAGCAGCAGCAGCCAGGGCAGGTAAACCAGCAACGCTCCCAGCCCGGCAAGGATTACCCCAAGAATCGGTTTCTTGTGCCGGAGAAACAATACCGTCGAGGCCAGTACCACCAAATGCACACCCGCAAGATTGTGACTGTATTGCGCCAGCGCAGCCAGTAATGCGAACAGCAGCCACCAACGCAGCCGACCAGTCGCCACTGCCAGCCACAAAGCCAGCGCTGCCGCAACCACCAGCAAACCCATCAGCGCGTACATACGCACTTCCTGCGCATAATGCACCTGGAAAGGAGATAACGCCGCAAACAATGCCGCCAGCAGCCCGGTGCGCCTGTCAAACAATGCTCTGCTCAACACATATAACAGGGCAACCGTCGCAGTACCAAATAAAATTGACAACGTTCTGACTGCAGCGGGGGAGATCCCAAAGACCTGCATCCACAGGTTGAGCAAGCTGTAGTACAGCAGTGGGTGAACGTCTGCCGCGGCGCCCCCGATATTTTCCGCTGCCGGGCTGATTGTGCCCTCGACCATCGCCGCGACCCCCTTCTGGGCGAACAGCACCGCGAAGGCCTCGTCGTACCACAGCGGGCGCGAAAGCACGCCTACCAAGCGCAAGCAAAATGACAGGCAGAGCAGGGACACTTCTGGCCATGGCCAGAGAGATGCGCGCCGGAACAGGCTGACCAGGGTGTTTTTTGGCTTGGTCGCAGCTGTCACACGAACACCCAGATGGATAGACCAGCGAAGGGGATGAAGCTTTTCAGCCACAAAGGGGCACAATCCAGCAGAAGAAACAGGTCATCGTTTAAACCGTTCGATGAACTCTTCCACTGAAACCCTGGGAGGGCGAATATACCACCAGCGCACCCACCACAACCCAAACAAACTCAAAAATGGTAGGGGAACATACATGGCAGCTGCTTCTTCATTTCCCTGAATTGTAAGCAGGAATAAACCCCACAGTCCAAAGCTCAACAGGATGAGCGACAACCACACACCCAGTTTACCTGTACGTTTCCAGCGCGCCTCCCAGGTACAGAAGATAACAAATAAAACCGGAAGCATCATCACAAAATTCGTGGTCGCCGTGCGATAAGCGACTAAATTTGTGATGACAATCGTCAACAGCGCGGTCCAGATGAACCAGCGCTCCTCTTTGCCCCAGGCCCATACCCACTCAACCAGCAGGTAGAGGTAAGCCACGGCGTGCAGGAAAGGACTGAGCGATTTGCTGATGCCAGGCATCGTATTGGCGATGGTGGACAGCACGGATCCGATCCGGCTGGTGTAATTGGGGTAATCCAACAGCTGCCCAAGCCATTGGAGCGGCCAACCAGGCAGTAAAATCAGTGTAGCTGCTAACAAGAGACCCCCGGTAATCACTACCCCCCCGATAATGTCACGCCGCCGAGTCGACAGCGCCCAAAGCAAGACGAAAGGCAAGATCAAATAAGCCATCTGCGGCTTTGCCGTTGAAAGCGCCAGCAAGATACCCGCGGCGAAATCCTGTTTTTGAAGGATCATGTACAGCGCCAGCGTTATCAAGAGCGCATTTAACCCGGCAAACTGCCCGATGATCACAGTACGAGTACCGTGATACCAGAACAGCGAAAATAACAGCAATACAACCAGGCGCAAGGGAGAAACCTTCCAGTTTGCCAGTCGAATACTGACCGCACCCAACAGCACCAGGCATATTTCCAGCAGCGTCATCCATAATGCCCGGGCAACCGTGTACTCGAACACACCAAAAGGCGCAAAAAACAACATCGAGTGCAGAGGATATACGAAATGGGCAATATCTTCCCCTTTGGATACGTCTGCAGGGCGCCCGTAGATCGCCTGCTGCGATGCCAGACTCACCTGGGGATCGTATGGGCTGGTGCCTTCCATCACCCACAGGTGCGCCCCGGTCCAGCGTGCCAGGAAATCATTGCCTCCAGGGTTTTGCTGCGCAAAGCGGTAATTTGCCCAATACAAGCCGGCAACAACTCCTGCCAGCAGCAGAAGGAGCACCAATCGAATGATCAGGTTGCGTTCCTCTTTCAAGGCTGCTCCGAGTGCTTGAGAATTTTCCAGTACTCCCAGATCATCAGCATGAACAGCAGCGTCCGCACCGGGACCGTCATCCACAGACCCCAATCGAAACCCCTGGAAAGCAGTACAGGCCATTCCAAAAGGTTAATACTGATCAGGGTCAGGCTGAATAATAAGGCTTCTTTTAGAGGCAATGCGATTAACAGCACCGGAAGTAAGTATAGCACCCATTGTGGACTCCAACCCGGCGTCCACAATAAAAATACACACCAGGTGATCCCAAGAAAGGCAAAAAGCTGGCGAGTGTTGTTTATGCGTACTTTCCAAAAAAACCAGCCCCCGATGGCAGCAAACACCGGTAGGGTCGCCCAGGCCGGGAAGCGCGCAGGATTGCCGCGCGGCTGAGCTGCCAGAGCCGGGTTATTGCGCTCGCTTTCGGGGCCGAAATTACCGGTATTGAGATTGCCATCGATCAAAGCCCAGACCGTCTCCCAGGATCCTTTACTGCCCTGGGAAATCAGCGAAGCCCGCGTCATCTCAGGTGAAGCCAGCCACAACGCACCATAGACGCAGGCGGTCAATCCCAGGGAAGCCAGGGTAATTTGTAAAGCACTCCTGCCGGGCCTTAAGCGCCAGAGCGCCGGCAGCGCCAATAATGGGAACAGCTTGGTCAAAGCCCCCAGGCCCAGCGCAATGCTGGCGTGAAGACGGCGGTCTTCGAGCGCCCAATACATTCCCAGGAGCATCAGAAACGATGCCAGAGGGTCGAAATACCACCAGCCGTAGGCCAGTACCAGTAGCAGCGAGAAATAAATCCAGGCGCGTTTTTGCGCATCCGGCTCAGGAAATACTCGATAAATCAGATGGGTGAAGACAGCCACCTCTCCAGCCTGGAATAAGGTCATAATCAGCGCGTGGAGCTGATCGAAGACATGCTGTTGGCCGCTTGCCAGCAGGTACAGCAGCGCAGAAAGATGGGGAAATACCGGTGGAAACTCCACCCAATAATCGATAAATGGACGACCCATTCCTGCCAGCCTGAAAAAGTGCACAAAATCCCCATAGCCGCGCAGGCCTTCCAGTGGCAGTGCCATAAAAAGAACAAGGCGGGCTGCCAGAAACAAACCCGCCAGGCGAACCGGTTCCCGGCTCAAGACTGCACCGAGTCTAGTGTTTGCGTTCATAGATATCATAACTGCCGTACGTAACCACCCACTCGAAAGCGCCGGAGGAGAGCACAGGCTCATACACCCGCCAATCCTTGGCTGAGGGACCGACTACCAGGTAATCCACTGCCTGCCAGTCCGGCGAATACTCGACCTGTATGGTTGGATCGATCAAAGTCCGTTTATTAAAGGCCACATGCAGCGTATCCGGGGGATAGCGAAACGGCATCTCCAGTAAAAAGTTCAGCTGCGCCTCATAGCTCTCCACCTGGCTGCCGCCAGGTGTATTCTCGTTAAGGTAAGCCGCAGCTTGATAGACCGCGCCTCCGGATAGGATCGGCAGCGTGATAACGGCGACCAGTAAGAATACCGTCATCTTCTGAGCGAATAACAGGATGCCGATTAACGCCCTCCAGCGATCTGGCTCGCGCTCGCGTTTCAACACGGAGGCAGCCGCCCGAACGCTGTCGGGAAGGTCGAAATTAAGCGTCCAGCGTTTCAGCAAATCCGCCTCGAAGATTGCTCCCAGGAACAATACCGGGAAAAGATAGCGCGGCCAATACATGGCGAGCAGCAAATACCATCCATACCAGCTTACCAGAAAGCCAAGCAATGCCGCCCTTAATATCCAGTTCGGCAGCTCAGCCTGCGGGAGGCGCTCCTGGAAAACCTCTCGCCCCTCGTGCATCCAGTGCCAGGCAGCTGACACCAGCGCCAGGGTGAGTCCCAACCCGAAAGCCAGGGCAACCGTCCATGCCACCAGGCGCACGTGCAGCGCTGGCACCACCGCCGACATACTCAAGTAACCTTCAAGGGGCTGTCCTGGCAGGCTGCGATCAACCAGTAGTGCTGCTTGCAGCCGAAGCAGGCCCCACCGGGCAAGCCACGCGCCCAGACCTGCCAGGCTGGTCTTTGCCAGAAGATCCCAACGCCGGGCCAGAAGACACGCCAGCATTCCGGCGGCTATTGCTGCTGCCAAAGCCGGGGGAATTTGCGCTTTTGTGATCAGGGCGACACCCCAGGCGCAGGCAGCACCCAACCCGGCTGCCAGCGCGGTCATTCCGCGCTGCTGCAGCGCACTCAAGAATAAGCCGAAACCAGCCAGCAGCCAAAAAAGCGCCGGCATTTCCCCAAGCGCCTGGCGACCTATCAAAATCGGATGCAGCTTATCATTCAAAGGCAAGAGCAGCACCAACCCCAGTGCTGCCCAGGCTGTCCGGCGGTCATACAGGCGGCTTGCCAGATTCAAGAACAAGGCCAGAGCGCCTAATGTAAACAACACCCCGGGCAGCCGCCCCTGCCAGACTCCTGCCCCCAAAATCCGGAAAGCAAGCGCTACCGGCGCCACAACCGGAAACGCTGCCGCCAGGCCGGGAGATTGGCGCACGCCGTCGTTGATCTGTCCATAGAATCCGTCTTGCGCCCAGTTTCGCGCCAGCATCATCGTCCAGCCCTCGTCCCACCAGAAGGGAGGGGTCAGGTCAAGCTGGTAGAGCATGAGAACGAGGATAAGTATCAGCCCCAGGCTCAAAGAGAATGGCAAGAGCCGGTTGGGAGGGGCTTGCCGTAGGAGAATTTTCTCGCTCACAGGCTACCTACAGTTTGTAGCGCGTGATGTGTCGCTTCCAGGTAAGCTCTTCCCCAGCGCTCATCTGGTTCAAGGTGGCACCCCTCGCCCCATTCATTCCAGGCATTGATAAATAGCAGCCGTTCCTGTTCCGGAAAGGAGGCTACTTGCCGCAGTGCATGCACCAGCCAACGCTCGTACAGCTCAGGTGTGGAGCTGTGTAAAATCGTTGGCTGTGTTCGCCGGCGGGCAGAATTATCCCATATCGGGGTTACGCAGGGGTATCGCCGGTAACACGGCGATGGTTTTCGAAGCATTCGCGTTTGGAATGCCTGGTAATCATATACATCTACGTAGCGGAAACCAAGCTCCAATGAGAGACGGCGCAGCACCTTGCGAACGAGAGGCAAGTGCTTTGAATCAGGCTGGAACTCCACTGAAGCATCGAATCCTAGAGCAACTGGGTCTGTATGTTCCGAAGGGAAGCTCTCGACCCGCATCAGGTATAGCTCCCCCACACCAGACCGGATGGCTTCTTCTCGCCAGGTGTCAGTGGTTCTGCAGGCATCCGGCAAATGCGAAGCCCGGTAGACCAGGAACAACGGGCGTCCGTTTATGCGGAGATAGCGTGAATCTGCGAAGGCATTCAGGAGCCAGAGTATGTGTTGGCGATCATCTTCAACCGAATACTTCTGTTCCATCAATATTTGCCGGGAGCCGCCATCCCAGACCCGCGTCCAGGCCTCGTTCGCCCAGCACAGGCAAAACGGAAACTCCGGCAGGCCCGATTCAAGCACGTCCTGAAATGGGCGCTCTAGAAGGCGCTTACCGTTGAACCAATAATGATAATAGCAAAACGCTTCGATTCCATAGGCCCGCGCCATGGATGCTTGAGCAGCACGCACTGCCGGATCGCGCAGATCATAGTACCCCAGCTCTCCCGGGGTATGCGGCTGGTAATGACCATCAAAGAGAGGCTGGGATTTACGAACATTGGTCCATTCGGTAAATCCAGCTCCCCACCAACGATCGTTTTCAGGGACAGGGTGAAATTGAGGCAGGTAAAAAGCAACCGGGCGTGCAGCCTGGGAACGGATCTGATCAACCACTGTAATATTTTTCTATAATTTTCAGGAGTTTTGGGGCTGCCGCTCCGATGTCGTGCCGCTCCCTTACCTTATTTCGGGCCGCCTGCCCCATTTTGAAGCGTAAGTCACTGTCTACTAATAGCATGGAGACATGCTCAGCCATTACATAGAAACCCTCGTATGGCGCGGCTATTCCGGCATCTTGTTCGATAAACTCCACCGCTCCACCAGAGCCGTGGAAACAAACGATGGGCAGCCCGAGTGCTGCCGCTTCCAGCATCACCAATGGATACGGGTCTTCTCTCGAAGTCAAGGCAAATAGATCGGAGGCAGCAAAGTACTCTTGTGAATTGCGCTTTTCGCCGATGAAACGCACTTTCTCGCCTGGCACATTTCCTCGAATTCGACTCCCAAGTTCCGAAGAATTTCCGTAATGTGGATCACCGCCAACCCAAATGAAATAAACCGGTTGGGGGAGCTCCCGCATAGATATTGCGTGAGCAAGCTTGATGAAAAGATCAGGGCCTTTGCGCCAATCCGTAGTACCACACGCGCAAACGATAAATGCCTTTTCTGGTATGCCGAGCAAATTGCGCATGCGCGTACGTGTTTCGGCGATATTTACCTTCGTTACATTATTGGTGTCGATAAACTCATAAACTAGATCGATCTGACCCACTGGAACTCGATGGTTTTGGATAAGATTATCCTTTACCGCGTTCGAAACCGCAATCCAACGATCGGTGAGCTTAATCGTCGCGTTGAAAGCGTCACCATCAATATGATTCGATATCCAATTTTCTAGCTCGTGAATATGCGTAATGATAACCGGTGAACGTGAAGCCAGGGCAGGCAAGACCGTATGGTTCGTGACCGTATTGGAGTATACCAGGCCAAAAGAGCACCCCGACAGCCACCCGTTCAGGCGAGTCAAGTCCAATCGATTGGCGGCTCCCGCGAGACCCAGCCGGCGCAGCCGCCGAGCAATGAATCCCTGCGGCCCACTGCCAAGGTTGAGCGTGTCAGCCAGGGAGGCATATGCACCAGATAGGGATCCTGTTTCGCGCAGCACAATCTTAAAGGGAATGGAGCTGTTTTGCTTAAGCCACGATAAGAAATTGAGCAGCAATATCGGAGCGCCAGTCAGGCCCGCGCTGTGACCAACAAACAGGATCGGTTTCACTTCGCCCCGTGGTTTCTTTGAAAGAATGATCCAAGCCGCCGCGCCAATCGAACCGGCAGTTCATGGGGATGCTGGACAAAATAGCGAACCGATATCATCAGTTCTGCCAGAATCCAGTAGCGCAGCGTGTGCCAGTGGCGTATCCCAGGCGGCAGAGATTTGCGAAAACGGCGCAGAATCTCCCGCTGGCGTTCGCTGGTTCTGCCTGCCAACATGTCCTGGTAAGTTTTGGCTCTGGCATGCAGATGGAAGTTTCCCCAGGTTTCATCCACATAAATAACACTGGCAGCGCCTTTCCAGGCTGCCGCGGCAATCCGCAATAAGAAATCCAGATCCATGCTGTAATGGTCATCAGAATCATATAAACCTACCACCTTGTGCAGGTCGGCGTGGTAGAAATATGCAGAGGGATTATATGGGTATGGATTGACTGCAGGACCAAGCAACAGATCGAAATATCCTAAGCGCCGCGGGCGATTCACTATACGCAACCTTAAATCATCGTCCCAGATGTTGCAGTTCCCAACCAGCAATGAGGGCGAAGCCAATTGCTCGAATCGAAGAACGATCTGGTTAAGAACACCCGGCTCATAAGTATCGTCTACATTGAGAAAACCTAACACGCTTCCCCTTGCCGCCGCCACACCCCGATTCATAGCATCAGACTGCCCACCATCTGTCTGTGATATCCATCGAATGTGCGGAAATCGCTGCTCATAGTCGCGTAATACATCCAGAGTGCCGTCCGTGGAACAGCCATCCACCACCAGATGCTCACAATCCTGACAGTTCTGGGCAATCACGTTTTCAAGGCAGGCAGCGATGAAGCTAGCCCCATTGAGAACCGGGGTGATTATGCTAAGAGAGATCAATGAGCCCCCAGTTCTTGAAACAATTCAGCATAACGTGCTGCCTGGATCATGTCATCGCATGACTCTTCCGCAAATCGCCTGCTCGAACTCCTGAAGTCTGCGCCACTGCGGATGGATGCGATCGCATCACGAAGCGTGGTGTTCAATGCACCCTCTGAAACATCTTCCGCCAGGAATCCGGTGATACCAGTTAGAACCATTTCCGGTAAACCGCGCAATCTCTGTGCTTGTTTGATCAGCTCCCATCCAATCCTGAAGCAGCGCCCGGCTTGGGCTTCGACCTTCGGGACTCTTCGCTGCCGGTGATCCAGCTAATCAGTTCAGCGTAGGCTGCCGCGTAACCGGCTTTTCCGGTTAACATCTCCCGGATCGTAAATACCAGAAATCGCAGGGTATAGCTCAACGTTGTAACCATCCACAACAGTCTGCTTCCCAAATTTCCCAGACGATAATACATCTGGTAGTAGCGCAAGGCGCTTCGGTACTCACTCTTTTTTGCCCATACCTTCACTTTAGACAGCGACTGGTCGCCCAGATGTATGATTTCTGCCTCCGAGACATACCCAACCTGCCAGCCTCGGCGCTGCGCGCGATGGCACCACTCGACGTCTTCAAAGTAAAAATCGAAGCCCTCATCCAACAAGCCGATTTGAAGAAGTGCTTCCCGGCGCCCCAACATACAGGCGCCAGAAATGCATGCCACCGGCCCGCTGATACGCCGCTCGAGCCGGGCTGCCTGCCATCTTTCCCACAGACGACCACTGGGTAATCCCTGATCCAGAAGCAGCAGTCGGGCCAGATACCAGGCCAGAGTCAAGTTGGGCCGGGCGCAGAAAGATTGGATGCGCCCATCCCGGCCGCGAATTCGCGGGCCAATCAAGGCATATTCCGGATGCTCGCGCGCTGCCGCCAGCAGTGTGTCCAGTGCGCCAGCTCGTGCCAGCGTATCATTGTTTAAAATCAGCAAGCACCGTCCCCGCGCATGGTGCATTCCGAGATTGTAATTACGCGAAAATCCCTGGCGCTCAGGCGCCTGCAGAGTATGCACTGCAGGAAAGAGCCGTTGTGCTTCTTGCAAGCAGCTGTGCTGCGAGCAATTGTCTACCAGGATTACTTCGAAAGTCGTGTTTGGTGGGCACTTGAAGATGCTTTCCAGGCAGTTGAGCGTATCGGTGCAGCCATCCGAATCAACGACAACAATAGACAGCTCAGGCTGATCCATTCCATTTCGGAGTTCTGGCAATCGGGGGATCATCATCGCCGCGCCAAAGCCGCTTCTTCCAGCAGCGCCAAAATCTGCACGGCAGTCGCTGACCAGGAAAAACGCCTCGCCTGCTGGAGCCCCTTTTCCCTAAGACCCTGCCGCAAATCTGGATCGGTCAGCAGGCGCAGCAGACCCTCGGATAGAACCGCCTCATCACCCGGAGGAACCAACCAGGCAGCCTCCCCTGCAACTTCAGGCAGAGAGCTTGACGAGGTTGCCAGGACAGGGCAGCCACACGCCATCGCCTCCAGAACCGGGAAGCCAAATCCTTCGTAGAGAGACGGAAAAATAAACAGCTCTGCCTGGCTGTAGAATACTGGCAGTTCCTGGCGCGGTACGAGACCTACCAGGTGGACTCGCCCAGCAGCCGGGCTGCTATTAAACCACCGGCGCACTGGGGTTTCATTCCAGACCGGCACACCGGAGATGACAAAATCGTGCTCCACCTGCCCGGCGATTCTCTCAAATGCCGCCAGCGCGCCTATCAGATTTTTGCGCGGGTGGAAGCTGCCAGCATAGAAGATGAACGGCTTTGTCAAATGGTATTTCTCACGCAGCGCCAGTCCGTCTAGCTCCGTTTGAGGCTCAAATCCGTCTGGAACTCCGTGCAGGACCGCGCGCACGCGCGCCGCAGGTACATTCAACAGCCGAATCACATCTTTCCGGGTATGTTCAGAAACAGCATGGATCAACTCGGCTCGAGTGGTCAGTAAGTTTACACCCAACCGGAAATACAACTGATCGAATAAGGACCAATCATCGGGGTGCAGATGATAGAGCATGTCGTGGATCGTTACAACCACAGGACAGGGGGCATACAATGGCCGTATGTGGGCAGGAGCCAGCAAAGAGTCGACTCCCAGTTTCTGGCATGCCCTGCCAACCGAGATATGATCCCATACCAATCTTGCCGCGGCTGAACCCGCGCCGCTTGAAACTGGCAGGGCAATTTCAAAACTCTGTATCCCCGCTGTTCGAAGCTCCGGTGATAACATCTGACCACGTCCGAGCAGCACCGTAATCTTGTGATGCGTTCGGACTGCTGCCATCCCACCCAATAATCCGCTGAGGTAGGTCTGGATGCCAAAGCCATGATAGTCAAGGATGCGCCCCATTACGGCGAAGTGCATTGGATATTTGCCGATTCTTACTGCTGCCCGTCTGCCGCCCGGTTTTGGCAAATCACCACTCCAGGTGGTGCAAGCCAATTATCCAGCTTGAAACAACTCCAAATACCTCTCCGCCAGCGCTTCCCAGCCATACGCCAATGCCCGCTGTCTGGATGCTGCTCCCATGCTGGCAACCAGGCTGCCATCCTGCGCAAACCTGCTCAAACAGCCGGCGAGCGCCTCCACATCTCCCCAGGCGTGGCTGAACCCGTTCACACCCTCCTGCACAAGCGCACCGGTTCCGCCCGTGCGCGTGAGCACCACCGGCAGTCCGCAGCCCATCGCCTCCAACGCGGCCAGGGCCATACCTTCATTATAAGAGGGCAAAGCAAAAACGTGCGCCCGCTGCAGGTGCTCCTGGATGCATTCCCGCGCCACATAGCCGCTGAATTCCACCCGCCCGTTCAACCCCAGGCTGGAGGCTAACTGGCGGTATTCCTGCATGGCATCGCCATCACCTACCAGCTCCAGCCGAACATCGAGTCCTTCCTGCACCAGGCGGTGCACTGCCTGGATCAGATGGCGCTGTCCTTTTCTTTCGATCAAGCGCGCCGAACAGACTACACGCAGTGGCCCATCCGGAGTAGGAGTGCTGGTGGGGGTAAAATGCTCCAGGTCAACCCCATTTTCAATGATCTCCACCGGGAAAGTGGCATCCACCGCCCGGATCATCTCAACTTCCTCACGGCATTTGGCAATCACCCGCCTTGCCTTTTTCCAGATGCGGCGCAAGAGAGGTGTAATGATTGGATAAAGACGATCATACCGTTTTTCGAATCCGGGGATATCCGGCCCGCTCACCCAAACGTAATACGGCAGCGCGAGCATGTCGCTCAACGCCAGTGAAACCGCCCCCGCTGGCACAGCCGACCAGGCGAAGGAGAAATCGTAGTGGTTGCTCCTATGCAAGCTCAAGGCTTTGAAAAACGCCTGGAAGGTGTATAAAGCCAGCTCACGGTTTGTGGAGTGGTGAATGTTTTTGTTCCAAACCGGCACTTTGAAGATGCGGATGCGCTCGGAAAACTGCTCGAATTCAACCTTGCCCCCAAGCGCCGACGTGATCAAGTCGATCTGCAAGCCGGGATGTCTCGAAAATTGTGCCAGCAGGGCCTGGTTGGCAGTACCCATACCCCCGCCCAGGGGGGGGAATTCGTTATCCAGCATCAGGATTTTCATTGGCTTATCCCACACTGGAGCGGTACACCCCACGAACGACATATAGCGGCCGGCGTTTTACCTCTTCGAAGATGCGTCCCACATATTCCCCGATTACCCCTAGGGTAGTCAGCTGCAATCCTGCCAGGAAGAATATCGCCGTGATTGTCGTTGCAAATCCGGGCGGGTCCAGCCCGCGGGTGAATTTCTGGAATACATAAAAGATCGCCAGCAAAATTGAGAAAAACGATGCTCCCAAGCCCAGGGTGCTGATCAGGCGCAGAGGAACGAAACTAAAAGATATCAACCCATCAAGAGCCAGGTAGATCAGGCGGTTGAAAGTAAACTTAGGCTTTCCGGCAAAGCGCCCGTCGCGATTGTAAGGCAGCCCCACCTGGTCCAACCCGACCCAGGAACGAATGCCGCGCACAAAACGGTTTCGCTCTGGCATGCTGACCAGAATATCGACAACTTTACGGTCCATAATGCAAAAGTCACCTGCATCCAGAGGGATGTCGATATTTGCGATGCGCTGCAGCAAACGATAAAAGAGCGAGTAAGCGCTGCGTTTTAGCCAGCTCTCCTTGCGGGTGGCGCGGATGGCATACACGACGTCGTGCCCTTCACGCCATTTGGCAATGAATTCTGGCAGCACTTCTGGTGGGTCTTGCAGGTCTGCGTCCATGATAATCACCCCCCGGCCGCGGGCATGGTCCAGGCCTGCGCTAATGGCTACCTGGTGCCCAAAATTACGCGCCAGCTCGACCACAAGCAGGTGCGAATCGTGAGCCGCCAGGGTTTTCATCAATTCCAGGCTGCCATCCCGGCTGCCATCGTCCACCCATACCAGCTCGTAATGCAAATCGAGACCCTGCAGCACTGCATTCAAGCGGCGATAGAGTTCGGGCAGGTTTTCCTGCTCGTTGAACACCGGCACGACCACAGTCAGATCAGGTGGTTGCACCGCTCCATGCGGGTATCCTACTTGTCCGGCTGCCAATCCTTGCCCCGCAGCTAACACCGATTGGAGCCAGCGGCAGAACTGCAGCGCCGCCTGCGGGTCTTGCGTTGGAATCGATTCGACCAGCGGTTGGGGACCAGCTGTCGCGTATCTGTTTGGAGAAATCACTTCGGTTGGTTGAGCCAGAGATTCGTTCATGGGCTTCTTTCGGGGTGCTTAGAGCATATTAGCTCGCCAGATCGTTCCCGCGCTCCGCCATTGTGACAAGCCAATTCAGGCTTGCACCATTGCGCTCAGGCAAGGTCATTCTGTGCCCCTCTGCCGGGTTGCGTAGGTCAAAATCGATTATATACCCGCAATGTTTATTTTCATCTGCCGCCAGGTTTTCAATATTGATAGCCCCCTGCGAGCCCGGCTTTCAGCGCCGGTAATAAACGACCGCCAGCTCATCACGAAAAACTTCCCGCCAATCGGGCGTCAGTGCCAGCACCCTGTCAAGGGTCGAGCCATTCTCGATCAGTATCACCCCCACCTGATAACTTTCTATCACGTTCTGCCAGCCCGTTTCGGCACGTGCCACTTTCAGCCACTGCGAGATGATCTCGTCATTGTATAAATCCGTCCGCCCGTCGATGAAAACCGGGTGCTGTGGTAATGCCCAGATCAAATACCCACCCCAATTATATGAGTTGAACAGCCTGCCAGCAGGTTGGTCCTCACGGATAAATTCAACCGCGCTCAGCGGCAGAATTTTCCCCAGTGCCTGCCAATTGACAGATTCTGGGTAGATACTGATACCCTTGATAGAAACCGCTGCCATCAGAAGGATCAGCAGAAATGCATTGACCCATTTTTGAAGCTTTGTCGGCGCAGATGGAGCAGCCTGCCGCAGGCCCAACCAGCGGTTCACGAGAGACAGTGCAGGTTCTGCGTGGCGTATGATCACAAGAGGCGCCGCCAGTGCAAATAATGCCACGTTACGACCTGCCAGCAAACCCATGTACGCAAATCCCGCCGCCAGCAAGAAATCGCTCAATGCCAGGCGGCGGCGAGATGCCCCCACCACTCCCAGGGTCAGCAGCAGCAGCCAGGCAAATGGCTGGACAGACAGATTATGAAAATCTGGCGATTGCCATTCCTGGATGTAAGCACGCAGTGCCCCTATTCCCACCGTTTCGAAGGGATAAAGCAGTAATTGTGGACCTACCGGCGTGAGGCACGCACCAATCGCCAGCAGCAGGCCGATGAATATCAGGCGCTTCATGGGTTGGAGTGTATTTGCAGTTGTGGATATTTGAGGAATCGCTTGAGGCTTATATCGCTTGACGAGCGCAGGAACCATACCCCAGGCAGCATCCGCAGCATACACCCCCCATAGCAGGAAACCTACCACGAACCCCCCGTGGCTGTTCGCCCAGAGCACCATCAACACCGGCAAGAGCATTAAGCGATCCTTCTGCCGCCAGCGGAAATCCTCCAACAACCACAAGAAAAGCGCTGCCAACACAAAGGTGATCAGGTAGGGGCGCGCCGCCCAATAAACTCCGGAAGCAGCTGCCGCAGCAACGGTCACGAAAGCGCGCAGGAATACGCCGCCTGATAAAGCTCGCCAGAGGCATGCAAATGCCAGCGTCACCATACCGGCAGTCCATAAGTTCAGCCCACCCAGGCCAAATACCTGGTAAATGGCATACATGGGCGCTTCCACGATCCAACCCGGGTACTGCCACGGCTGTCCGTAACGTGTGTAGGAAAATATGTCTGTGGACAGAATGGCTTTATTTTCAATAATCCATTTCCCGGCGCGTAAATGCCACCAGGTGTCGGTATCCACAGAAATGCGCGCTGCCATGGCAAACACAGCCAGCATGCTGATCCAAAATACCAGGCGTCGAATGCTCATGATTGGGTCTTCTCCACATCAACCGGGAGCCATCTTTCCCGGGCAGGTATCAGCAGCCACACTGCCAGTGGAAACAGGATCGCCAGGCGCATCAGGCTGCTGCCATAAGCGCCCGCTGCCAGGCCCGATATCCAGGCCGCCGCCCAAAGTGCTGCTCGCTTCCACCCGCGCACGCTCCCCAAAGCCGGCAGCAGCAAGTAAAGGTGATTGGGCATCAGGTAAGGGGTGAGCAGAAGACCCGCCGCCAGCAAGCGCATGGGGTTGGCGCCGGAGAATGGCAGCAGAACCGCGCCCAGCACTGCGATCGGCCAGCCCAGGTTGTACCAGCCAATCGCTAAAGATTTCTCGGTTAACGGCTCAATCCACGAAAACATATTTGCTGGCCACCACCCCCAGATTACCAGAGAGATCACACCGATCCCCGCGCCCCATATGAACCACTGCCGGCGCGCCAGCAACACCCACCCCGTCAGGTTGGGTTTGAATAAAACTAGCGCTGCTCCGGGCGGAAGCAGCAGCATTCCGATCAGCATCAATCCTTCGATACTCCCCAGGTAAAGGTTTATAAACACCTGCGGTGTTAGCAGAGCCATTGCACAGGCCAACAGCCGGGTTGGAATGGCCTCTCCCAGCGCCTGCCGGTAAACAAAGACAGCCAGGGCAACCAGCAGCAGGCTGTTCACCAGCGACAGGCCTGCCCGCCAGGGAAGCTGCACCAGCGGCGACAGCAGAAGACTCGTCCAGGGTGGATAAAATTCGATCCGATTCGCAAAGAACCAGTAGTACCAATCCCAACCGACCATCGGAAGCCGGTGTACCAGCGGCCATACCAACACCCCTCCAACCAGACTGGCGGCTGCCGGTCGCCAATCAAAGCACTCTTCTTGAAACCAGGCCTGCCAGGCGACGCGCAGTGAGGTGAAAACCGGTACCAACCTGGCACTCATGGCGTTATCCCGATCCCCAGCTGCCAGGGGCGCACAGGCTGGGAGAGGCGATAATACACCCTGTAAGGGCCAATTACCTTCACCTGATAAGCAACGTTCAGTTCCGACAGCCCTTTCACAACGCGATCTTCCAGAGCAGGGTTGCTGGTCAGGATATATGCCGTTTGAGGGCTGGCGTTTGCAGCTTCGGTATAGGCAGGCAAGCGATTATCCTGAGGGGATAGGGCGAGATTATTTTTATAGGGGAGGCTGGGAGCAAATATCAGATTCTCCTGAGACAAATAAGCCAGTCTGAAGGTTACCCAATAATGGCTGTATCCGCGGCTTTCTCCCCGTTCGGTTAAGAAAGCGATCAGCTCCGCATCATGCCGGTTGTCAAAGCGGGTGATGGGGTCAAACTGAGTGGTCAAACCATCTTGCGAGAGCGCGGCCCGTCCAGTTTGCACTGCTTGAAAAAACAAAGCTGCCAATAATAAAGCTATCCCCCAGGCTGTATGCTGCCGCGTGGCGGCAGCAATCGTCCAGGCCAGCAGCAGAGTAACCGGTATGCACAGAGGCAGCAGGTATCTGCCCGTAGCATCCACACCGAAACGGCTGAACAGGAAAATCACCAGAAATACGAACACCAGCGTGGTAATGAGCAGCGCCCCGGTGCCTATGTTCAAACCCCCGGAATTTCGCAATTTTCTTTTGATCTCTACTCCGAGGAAGATGAACGGACCAATAAACAGCAGGGATCCCCACACCGTTAGAAGCGGCGGAGCCAGCTCTGCCTGCCACGGGAAGCGAATACCCGCCAGTGCAGGCAGCCCGACCAGCAAGAGCCCTGTCAAGCGCATCCACAGCGTCGAATTTCCATACTGCTCACCCGTGAATGCAGCCAGCGCAGCCCAGCCGTGGTGCAGGTTATACACCCACCACGGGCTGCTGCCAATCAAGAACGCAGTACCAGCTAAGTTCAAGAAACCTACCCTAATTGGTCGCAGCTTCAACAGGATGATAACCGCCGCCGGCAGTGCGAAAACCACAAACAAACCTGACACCCAAAACCCCACCCCGCTGCACAATCCCAAAACAGCCCATACAGACCAGTTCGAATGCCAGGTTCCATTTGCGATTCGATTTGCCAGCCACAGCACCAACACCCCCAAAGCCATCAGTTCTCCATATCCCCCTAAAGAAGCCGTCGTATAAGTCACAACATAGACGGCCGGTATGGCAAGCAGCCAGACTGCCACACCGGCTGGCAGAGGATTCGCAAACACATCCAGGGCCAGCCGCCAGAATACCAGCATAAAACTCAGGTACAAAACCAGCTGCACGATGCGAACAGCAAGCACGCCTTCGCCGATCAGGCGGAATGCGCCTGCCACCAGCCAGGCGTCCAGACTCCCCAGGTACGCCTGCCCATAAAAAAAGACTGGGCGCTGACCCTGTAAAATGTGGCGCGCCATCAATGCCACAACGGCTTCATCGCTGTTGAAAGGCACACTACCCCGGGCCAACAGCCAGGCGCGCAGGCTGGCTGCCGTTGCTGCCGCACCCAAAGGCGCAGCCCAGCCTGGCAGGTGAGCGGCAGCCCGGCTGGGGCTATGCATACAACTGCATCCAGATCACAGCAGGCATATTCTCAAGCATATCGGAAGGCATCGCCCTAGTATTGTAATCCTTCAGCCGTCATTCGCCGCCGCGGAAGAGTCCCGAAGGCTTTACAGTTTTGAAAACGAAAAAGCGCACCGGCATGCTTCTCCAGTGCGCTTATCTTTGGATTGGTTTTTAGCTCGATCAGCCCAGATATTCGCGTAGTTTACGGCGGATTGCCGGATGGCGAAGCCGGCTGAGCGCCTGGGCTTCAATTTGACGTACACGCTCGCGCGTCACGCCCATTTTTCGACCAACTTCTTCCAACGTATAAGCCTGTCCATCCAGTAACCCGTAGCGGAGCTGTAAGATCCGAACTTCACGTGGCGGCAGCCCGTTCAACACGCTCTCCAGGTGCTCGCGCAGTAAATTGTAGGTGGCAGACTCATCCGGAGCAGCCACTTCCTCATCCTGAATGAAATCACCCAGTACCGAGTCTTCTTCATCGTCCGTAGGCGTCTCCAGGGAAAGCGGGCGGCGCGCCACCTGAATCATATTCTCGACTTTTTGCGGCGTGACATCCAACGCGTCGGCCAATTCTTCCACCGAAGGGTCCCGTCCCAGGCGTTGTGTCAATTGGTGCTGGACGCGCAGCAGCTTGTTGATCTGGTCGCCCATATGGACGGGGACACGAATGGTGCGCCCCTGGTCTGCAATTGCGCGCGTCACCGCCTGACGAATCCACCAGGTTGCATAAGTGCTGAATTTGTGACCCCGGCGATAGTCAAATTTCTTTGCGGCTCGGATCAGTCCGATATTGCCTTCTTGAATCAGGTCCAGGAAAGGTACGCCGCGCCCCATGTATTTTTTTGCTACACTGATCACCAGGCGGGAATTTGCCGTAATCAAATGCTCGCGTGCTGCCCACCCGTCTTCGATCAAGCGCTGCAGTTCTACACGGTGGCGTGGGCTTACATTGCCGCGTGCCAGCTCCTCACGCGCCAACCTGCCGCGCTCGATACGCTGCGCAAGGTCCACTTCTTCTTCTGCAGTCAGGAGAGGGACTCGACCAACTTCCTTGAGATACAAACCGATCGTATCGTCTGTGTCAATATTCGCCAGGTAGTTATCATCCACCGCAAGTTCCTGGGTGGGTTCCTCTTCAGGCTCATCCTCAGTTAATTCCTCTTCAGTGGGGCCACCTGGTACCGGCTCATCTACATATACAATACCAGCGCTGATCAATGCCGCGAAGGCCTCTTCCAACTGATCGACATCTTGCTCGGCCTCCGGAAAGAAAGCCAGGATATCATCGATGGTTACATAGGATTTTTGACGTCCGAGCTCGATCAAACGTGCAATTGCAGGATGCTCGTCATCGCGCTCCTCAATTGCATTCAACAAATCATCATCAATCATTCGATCTCCAAAGTTATCATTCCCTTCAACAAGAAGCGCTCATGCAGTCCTCGAACCGGTGATTCCGTTGGCTAACCTCATTGCTGGGAATTTCATTAATTCAGCATACACTTTTTTTAACATAAAATCAAGTACATAATCTGTGGATTTTCTCACAAAATGAAAGATAAGCCACCTAAGGAACCGGTGTTTGCGTGTTTGCGCCCCCGCCCGGAGTGCCTGCTTCGGCGGTCGGGCTGATCAGCGGAGTAGGAGTCACCAGTATCGTGGGATCCGACAACAGGCTTAACACTGATTCGATGTTGAAGGTACTCACAACGAACAAGCTGCCCTGCTGATTTTGAACGTAATATCCGCTGCCGGTTGGCGTTTTTGAGCCAAAACGCAAGATTTGCTCTCGGCTGTCATTGGATCTCAGTGTAAGCGTATACGCTGCTGGCGACAAACCCAACTGCTCGATGCCTACCCTGGTTTCTAATATGCTCAAAGCCTGCAGACTGGTGATCGAAGTGATTACATTCTCCAGCGCCGGCAAACTGCCGACCTGCTTCTCAACCGGCTCGAGCAGCTGCCAAGTCCCCAGGGCATTCTTGTCCAGAATAATCAGCTCACCTTCAGCGCTCTCTAATTGAATCTGCCGCAGTAAGCCAGCCTCGATCTCAACCATCTGCGGGCGTGGAGTCGGTAAAGGGGTCTCCGTTTCCTGTGAACCGGTGCGGTTGGTGTAGATCGCAACACCCAGCAGGATTACAAATACAGTCAGGAATATCCAGGTCGAACGCCGGATCATCATAGCCTCATCAGCATTACAGCTATCAACACATTAAATTGCAGCCATTTGTGCGTATTATCCGCGCTTACGCCGTTGAATCCACACTGCAACAGCAGCTACCAGCACCAGCCCAGGCAGCAGAAACACCGAACCAAATAACAGCAATCCCATCGTATAGCGCTGAGGCGGGAGCATGACGCGCTGCGTGGGTGTCTTGGGCGTAAGGTTGATCAGGTTTTCTTGCTCCGCAGCCCAGTCAATCGTATTGACAATCAGATCGCTGTTTCCATAGTTGTCTACATGAGCATCACTGGCAAAATCCACATCACCGAACACAGCCAGCCTATTGCCGCTGCTGGCTGAGCTTTCCACAAGCACAATCATTGGAACGCCTCCGATGCGCTCACCTTCCTGCGGGCTGATCTCTTGCTGTGCGATCACGGCAGCCAGGTCAATCTCCGCCCAGGCTTGTTCGGAGGTAAATGCCAGCTCAGTCTGGGTATAACCAGGGTTATCGCCGAGAGCCTGGATGCTGCGTGCTGTGGGAAAGTAGGAACCTAATCCTTGCATCCTTTGGGTGATCGCGTGGTCTGCATACGAGCCAGTAAATGCCACGAACGGCTGGTTCGATGTCAGGTCAACGATGATATCCTTGCCCGATTCAATCCCCCAGGTCTGGTTCAGGTAATCTGCCATCAGGTCAGGCTGATCGCCAAATTCTGTGAGGGGCAGAGGTTCTTCCATAACGATCAGTGATCCACCGGCTTGCAAGAAATTGTCCAGCAGCGTCATCTCATCCTGGGATACCGGGCGAGTTGCTCCGGCAACCAGAATTACCCTGGCATCTTCCGGGATATTCCGGTCAGCCAATAAATTAAGCTGCTCGACTTTATAACCCTTTGCTTCCAGTGCCTGTTTAACCTTCGAGAGCGCGGTGTCATCCGTGCCAATCGGGCTGCGCTCGCCATGACCTGTCAGGAAGTAAATTCCTACAGCCTCTGTATTCATCAAACGCACCAGCCCGCCGGTAATTTCTTTCTCGGTGACAATCGACAGTACCTCGCGGCGATCACCCATCTTCAACACGACCGTACCATCCAGTGTGATATTCTCTTGCTGTGCAGAGATCGGATCAGCATCCGGGTCGATAAATGTATACTCGAACTTACCGCCGGAATTAAACTTGTACTGGTCCAATAATGTCCGCGCGCGGTCAGAAGATATACGCGCAGTAAAAAACGCCTGCGCCTGCACAGGCGACTCGAGTTTTTCTAGCGCCTGCAGGGTTTCTGATGCCAGCGTGTTCTGCTGATCTTCGGTCAGATCCCAACGTTTAGAATTGTTGTAGAGCAAAAAATTCACTACCACCAGGATGCCAATAAACGCGATGCTTAATACGAGAACATTGCTGCCGTAGCGCGCCTGCCGACCGGTCAAAGTCTTCCGCAAGCCATCAGGGTCCAACAATCCGTAAACAGCCAACCCACCTACCACAAGTGCCAGGCTCACCTGAAGATAAATATTCCAATCACGCTGGATGATGTACAGAACACCAGCCGCCACTAACGCAAGCAATGCCAGATACAGCCCCACCGGTGCATAGCGACGCCATTTCGTATCCATCAGCGCCACCTCCGCGAGTCTATTGATATTGTCCCCAGGAATAGCGCCAGAGCGGTCAAAGTCACAAAATATGTAACGCTGCTCAGGTCAATAATCCCCTGAAAAAAAGTGCTGTAGAATTGATCGCTTAGATCCAGGTATTTCAACAATTGACCACCCATCGCTCCCATCGCTTGCGAAGGTAAGCCTACCAGCCACAGGATCAGGTAAGCGCCCAGCGTGGCGAAAAACACTGCGATCTGGTTGCTGAATAGGGATGAAACTGCTACACCGATCGCCGTCAGGACGGCGGTCAACAGAATGACTCCCAGGTAACCGCTAATCAACAATCCCTGATCGATGCCTGGATCAACGATCTGGTTCAAGTAGATCGGATACAGCAAGGTAACGGCGATGATGGTTAGCATGAACAGAAAACCACCCAGCCACTTACCCACAACCAGTTCCCAATCTCGGATGGGTGCGGTTAATAATAGCTCCATCGTACCCAGGCGCTGCTCGTCTGCTAACAAACGCATGGTAATCGCTGGCGTCGCAAAAAGCAGCAGTGTCACCATCGGACCCAGAACCACTTGAACGCCCGGCGCAAACTGCTGCAGCATGGCACCCACGACGTTGGCATAAAAGATGATACCCAGGATAACCAACAGCATAAAAGCTACAAGATAAGCTGCTGGCGTACCAAAATACTGCTTGAACTCCCGGGAAGCAATCGTCCACATATTACGCATATGGTATTTACTCCTCGCTCGACTCGAAGCTGTCGCTCTCAGCCATCTCTGGAATCGAGGGGACATCGCGAGTGAGCTGTAAGAAGATATCTTCCAGGCTCATGCCCACGGTGTGAAATTCGAGTAAGTCGTAATCCGATTCGATAATTGCACGCGCTACCGATGCGCGCACATCCATACCAGGAATGGTCTCAAATTCAAGATTGTTACCGCTGGCAGATAAAATCTGTGCAACCCCGTTGATCGAGCCAACCAGCTTTTGCAGCCCATCACCATCGCCCCCCACGGTGATCGAAACTCGCTGCGCTCCAGATAAGCGAGATTGCAGCGAATCGGGCGAATCCTCTGCCACGATACGCCCCTTATTGATGATCAACACCCGGTTGCAGAGCTGCTGGGCTTCTGACAGGATATGGGTCGAGAGCAGTATGGTGCGTTTTCCGGCTAAACCTCGGATCAAATTACGCACATCCAAAATCTGAGCCGGATCCAAACCAATCGTCGGCTCGTCTAATATTAGCACCTCGGGGCTGTGAAGCAGAGCCTGAGCCAGACCGATCCTTTGGCGCATACCTTTAGACAGATTGGCAATATAGCCCTCTGCTCGATCTTCCATGTGCACCAGTTCTAAGGCTTCATCCACACGTTCGTCTGCGGATGGTAAATGCCGTAGATCCGCCATAAACTTCAAGTAATCGTACACGGACATATCTGGATATAAGGGGACAGTTTCCGGAAGGTAGCCCACGCGCCGGCGAACTTCAAGGGATTGGTCAACCACGTCATAACCAGCAACCATAGCCTTGCCAGCAGTCGGCGGCATATACCCTGTCAAGATACGCATTGTGGTGGTTTTTCCTGCACCATTCGGCCCGAGAAAACCTAAAATTTCTCCCTTTTCAGCATGGAAGAAGAGGTCATCAATCGCTCGACGAGCCCCATAATCCTTCGTTAGCCCTTCAACCTGGATCATATCGGTCTCCCACTGCAATTTTCAAGATGAATCTTACAACAAAAAGCACAGCAGCCGTCATGCGGCGGCGGTGCTCTCCGCGGTTTGGTATACATTTCCTTTAGATATTTATGGACGGGGCTGACTAGATATGAGTCCCTACTCCGGATTATAAGATACATGAAAAAGCAGGGCAAATCAAGTACTTTACCCTTTTTTAATAAAATGCTAATATTGAACAAACTGGCCGCCGGCACATATATTTTTCTTCAAACAACACATGCTTCTTGACAGACTTGCCGCCCTCCCGTACAATGCAATTAAGAGATATATTTCACACAATTCGTTTCTCCGGAATACAGCACCGATCGAACTATCTGTCAATGACACGCTTTTTTAAGTTGTCAGCTCAGAATCCAGGATACCTGTCGGGGCGGATTGCGTGCCAAAACTTCTGAAATACCCAGAAGACCGGATTTTTCCGGAACTTAAACCGATACACTTGCGGCATGATTCCCAGCGGTACACCGTTGGGAATAACTTCCATTATCTCGAAATTTCGCCACGAGATTAATCTCACACAATAATGATAGCTAAACTCAGACCAGGAGGTACCGCCGACCAATATTTTCCGCAGTCGGAGATTCATCGCCACTGCCGCGCCGGTTCCGCCGTTCGCAGGCAAAAATAAACCTATCTCGGGAGGGAACACCTGCATGTATGGATTGTCAAGCTTTGAGCAAGTTGCTATCTGGAGTGTACTCGGCGTTGCTATCTTGGGACTGCTGTACGCCCTCTTGCTGCGATACCAGGTGTTAAAGGAAGATAAAGGGACTGCGAAGATGCAGGAGGTTTGGAGTGCCATCAAAGAAGGCGCGGATGCCTATTTAAAGCGCCAGCTTTTCTCCATCCTGCCGCTCATTATCATCCTCACCATTGCGCTTTTCGCCTCAGTATTCGTTGTAAAACCAACCCCAGAGGCTTCGGAATGGTATTGCCTGGCATTCAAAGGTGCTACTCTTGAAACTGCGCGTGCCTGTGGGCATGATCTGAACGCTCAGGAACAACAGCAAATCAGGTTGTTGATCGGCTTCGGTCGAGCAATTGCATTCGTCATGGGTGCCGGCTTCTCCTTGATCGTTGGTCAGATCGGTATGCGCATGGCAGTCCAGGGCAATGTGCGCGTGGCGGCAGAAGCGCGCAACTCCTTTGGCGGCGCACTGCGCATTGCCTACCGCGCTGGAACGATCACCGGCATGCTCACTGATGGTTTAGGATTATTTGGCGGAACGATCATATTCATCATTTTTGGTATTGCCGCTCCTGATGCTTTGCTCGGCTTTGGCTTTGGTGGAACCTTGTTGGCCCTGTTCATGCGCGTGGGAGGCGGTATCTTCACCAAAGCCGCAGATGTCGGGGCAGACCTGGTGGGCAAGGTAGAAGCAGGTATCGCTGAAGATGACCCTCGTAATCCGGCTGTGATCGCTGATCTGGTCGGGGATAACGTAGGCGACTGCGCAGGTATGGCAGCGGACATTTTTGAATCTTATGAAGTCACCATTGTATCGAGCCTGATTCTGGGAGTCGCATTGACCAGTATTACCGGGCATCTTGAATGGATTATCTATCCATTATTGGTGCGCGGTATCGGTGTGCTGGCATCGATCTTCGGCACCTACCTGGTGCGCGGCGACCAGGGCAAAAGCGGCGATGCCATGAAGTCTATTTTTACAGGCTTTCTCTCCTCGGCCGGCATCTCGGTGGTATTTTTCGGTATTGTTGGTTTGTTCTATATGCAGAACGTCAATGGAGGCTGGTGGCGTCCTTTCCTTGCCACAACTTCCGGTGTTATGCTGGCGATCCTTATCGACCGGCTTACGGAGTTTTTCACCGGAACCCACAACCCCCCGGTGAAGGAAATCAAGAAATCGGCAGACACCGGCCCGGCGACACTGATCCTCTCAGGCGTCTCGGTTGGATTTGAATCTTCGGTCTGGTCGATCCTGGTGATCGCTCTGACCCTCTTCTCCTCGATCCTGATCTTCACAGGGATACCCGTGGCGGACCTGGCGGCAAGCTCGGGGCAAGATGAGGGTTTTATCCGTTTCACATTCATCCTCTACGGTGTGGCGATGACCGGAATTGGCATGCTGACGCTCACCGGCAACAATGTCGCCATGGACTCCTTTGGGCCAATCTCAGACAACGCCAACGGAATCGGCGAGATGTCCTGGCAAGGGATGGATGATCCCGACACCAATGCCGCCCGGCAGATTATGGCAGACCTGGATGGAGTCGGCAACACCACCAAAGCCATCACCAAAGGGATTGCCATCGGTTCTGCAGTAATTGCCGCGGTATCGCTGTTTGGCTCGTTCATTACCGACGTAAGCCGGGTTGATCCAACTGCTTTAGCCGGGGGTATCCGCGTCTCTGTACCCCAGGTATTCGTTGGAATGCTGATTGGCGGCGCAATCCCGTGGCTCTTTTCTTCCTACGCCATCCAGGCAGTGAGCCGGGCTGCATCTTTGATCATTTACGAGGTGCGCCGCCAGTTCAAACTGGGCGTGCTGGAGGGAAAAGTTAAACCAGATTATGGAAAAGCCGTTGAGCTGTCCACTGCGGCTGCACAAAAAGAACTTGTGCCACTGGCACTGATCGGGGTGCTCTCCCCAATCATCGTTGGACTCGTTTTACAGGTCGAGGCCCTGGGCGGTTTTCTAGCGGGGATCATCCTCTCGGGCCAGCTTCTGGCAGTCTTTTTGAACAATTCCGGGGGCGCCTGGGATAATGCCAAGAAGTTGATCGAGGATGAGCCTAGAGACCCCAAGAACAATTTGGGTAAAGGCTCGGAGCGCCACATGGCAGCAGTCGTTGGCGATACCGTCGGCGATCCGTTCAAGGACACCGCCGGTCCGGCCCTCAACCCCATGATCAAGGTGGTAAACCTGGTTGCATTGATTATTGCACCCATCGTTGTCACCTACAAGACGCTTGGGATTGGCGGTTGGATAGTTGTAGTTGTGCTTGTTCTCATTTTGGCCTGGGCGATCTTCCAATCCAAGCGCCAGACTTCGGCAAAGCAGCCCGCCTCTGCGCCTGCTGATTAAGCTGGCCTGGCCAACCAGAAACTGCGCGGATACCCTGTGCTATCCTCGCAATAGCATTTCTCAAGAGGAGGGGTGTTTGGTACGGGTTGCCTGTCCAAACACCCCTGCATTGATTTATAATGGCAATAACCTTGCATCCTGGGATAGAATAGGGCATACTAGTAGCGGAAGGGAGCGTATGCTATGGCCATTACCTCGCTAAGAGCTTATAACCGTGAAATCGAGAGTTTGATTGAACGCGGCCAGTACGAGCAGGCCATCTTCCACTGCCGCCATATTTTGCAGTACTTCCCAAAGCACATCGATACATACCGGCTGCTTGGCAAAACCTACCTGGAAAGCCAAAGATATGGTGATGCTGCCGATATCCTGCAGCGCGTACTATCTTCGATTCCGGATGATTTCGTCTCGCACGTAGGATTGAGCATTATCCGCGAGGATGAAGGCAATCTCAGCGATGCGATCTGGCACATGGAACGAGCATTCGAATCACAGCCCTCCAACAGCGCCATACAGGCTGAACTGCGTCGTTTGCGCAACAAACGCGATGGGTATGATGCCCCGAAGGTTCGCCTGACTCGCGGTGCGTTGGCGCGTATGTATATGAAGGGAGATCTGCATCCCCAGGCAATTGCTGAGCTGCGCGCCGCTCTGGTGGAAGACCCCAAGCGAATTGACCTTCAAATACTGCTTGGTCAGTGCTATCTGCGAGTTGACCAAAGAGTGGAAGCAGCAGAGACCTGTTCCATCATATTGCACAAACTGCCGTATGCCTTGGAGGCGAACCGCATCCTGGAACAAATCCTATCAAGCACGGAACGATCTGATGAAGCCCGTGCTTGCCGTGAACGTGTCCAGGCGCTTGATCCATACTATGCTCACACCACCTCCGTCCGTCCGGATTCGTCTCAAGTTCCTGATGAAGCTGTCGTCATAGAAAAGGCAACCTGGCAGCCTGGACGCTCCTCCGGTCAGTTGGGCGCCCAACCAGATTGGGCGGCATCTTTGGGAGTCAAAGTTGATGACCTTGCGCCCACTCGCCAGGATGTGCCCGAATGGCTGTCGGGCGCCGCTCCACAGGCTGAGACATCTGCTGCTGAGGATGAAGAAGTAATTCCAGAGGCTGCCCAAGCACCGCAGGGATCAGACGATTTCATTCCAGAGTGGCTCAAGGATGCCGGGTGGGGTCCATCCAGTGGTGAAAGCGAATCCATTGAAGCTGCTGACGATGTCGTCCCTGGTCCAGATGTACAACCTGCGGTCGGAGCAGAGATCCCAGACTGGCTGAAGGCAATCGCTCCGGAGGCTGAAGCCGGTGAACCCGTTCCTCTGGAAGATACAGCCGGCGAACAAGATGACCTGGCCTGGTTGGAGCAGCCCGAACCCGGACTCAGCGCAGGCATGGCAGATTTACCGGCAGATTCTATCCAGCCGGAAGCCGAGCTTGACCTCGGTGACGTCCAGGAACCCATCGAGGTTCCCGATTGGCTAATGGAACTGGGCGGTGCACAGGCCGAGCAGCCCTCCCAACCCGCTGAAGTTGAAAAATCTGGATCTGAGGATATGCCGGACTGGTTAGCAGAATTGGCGCCCGAAGACCAGGTTGGGCAGGAACCAACCGGTCAAGAACCTGCAGCGGAGCTTTTTGCTGATAGTAGCGCACAGCCTGCCGCGCTGCCGGATTGGCTGAAAGAGATCGAACCAGAAGCCGGTGCTGAAACCGAAGCATCTGCCATCAAACCGGACACTGCGAGCAAAGATGAGGAATGGTTATTTGAATTCGAAGATAAAACTCCCGCATCGCCGTCCTTCGAGGAATCCTTACCTGCAGATGCCGCAGATTTTCCGGAATGGCTGAAAAATATAAGTGCGGAAGGTACAGCCGGGCAGCCGGGTCTTGAGCTCTCGAGCGAAAGCGATGACGAGGCATTATCAGAGCTGGCGGCTCTGCCTTCCGACGAGCTGCCCGATTGGATGAAAGAAATCGAAGCAGAATATGTACAGGCTGAGTCAGCCAAAGCAGGTGAGGTCATGGAAAGTTCACCCGAAACTCCCGAAGAAATCCCGTCCGAGACGCCTGTTCCATCCCAGGAAAGTGAACAGGGAGTTGTTCCCTTCTCTGCTGATGATAGCGACGTCGATTCCGCCTTTGCCTGGTTGGAAAGCCTGGCTGCAAAGCAGGGCGCTCGCGAGGATGAGCTGCTCCTTTCCCCAGACCAACGCCAGGAAGCTCCTCCAGACTGGATCGCGGATAGTGAGACTCCTCAGGAAGCGCAGCCGGAAATATTCCAGGCACAGGCTGCTTCCCCGGGTTTGACTGCACACCTCGAATTTCCAGATGAAGAAGGCGAAGAAACCGGCGCTGAACCTTTGCCTGATTGGCTGAAGGAGATCCAAACTGAGCCAGCGGATGAAATTGCTCCAGCAGTTGAGGAATCAACGCTGCCGAAGGTCACACCGGCTTTCACCGAGGCAGATATAGAAGCAGAACTGGCTGGTTTGAGTGATGAGGGGGCAGGTATCTCCGAGCAAAAAGCAGAAGCTGAACCTGTCGTATTTCCTGACTGGTTGAGCGAGTTAGAAGAAGAAGTTGCCCCGGGATTGCCAGACTATCTGGAACAAAAAGAGGGCCTGGCTGAGGAAGCATTGATCACCCCCGAATCTGAGGCAGCACCCGGCAGCGGGACAGAGCCGGAGGCTGAGGCTGAAGCTGAAGCCGCTGAGCTGCCCGACTGGCTGAGAGAGCTTGAGGCGGAGGTAGAACCCCAAGAACCTGCATCCGTAGAGCCTGAACAAGCACCCACCATCTCACAGCTCGAAGTAGAAGCAGGTGAAGGCGAAGCTGCACCGGTCATCGAACCTGAAGCTGAGGCCGAACCTGCTGAGCTGCCCGATTGGCTGCGAGAGCTTGAGGCTGAGGTAGAACCACAAGAACCCGCATCCCTCGAGCCGGCGGAAGCAGCGCTTGAGGAAGGTTTTGATTTCTTAGACACAGAAGCAGAACTGGAAGGTGAACAAGAAGCTATCCGGGCAGATCTGCCCGATTGGCTCCAGGCAGAAGCTGCCGAAGCAGCGCCGCAAAGCGAGCTGCACGCCTGGCCTGAGGAGCCGGATATCATCGAAGGCGACACTCGACCGTCAACAGGAATATTGAAACACCTGCAGCCCGAGGTGCCGCAGCCCGCTTCTGAAGAGCTGGCGATGCCATCAGAAGCACTCGTTGAGCCTGAGGCCGCTGAACTGCCGGATTGGTTGGTAGAAATGGCTGGTGAGCCGCCGCTGGATGAGATCCCTGCTCAAAATGCAGAGGCAGCCTTCAATATCGAGGAACCGGAAGATATTGTCGTGGATCTGGTGCAGGAAGAAACTGAAGATCTGCCTGAGTGGCCAGTGGTAGAGCCATCGATCATCGAGGCTGAGGAATCGGAAGATATTGTCGAGGGTCTGGTGCAGGAAGAAGCTGCATTTCTGCCTGAGTGGCCAGAGGTAGCGCCATCGATCATCGAGGCTGAGGAACCGGAAGACATTGTCGAGGGTCTGGTGCAGGAAGAAGCTGCATTTCTGCCTGAGTGGCCGAAGGCAGAGCCATCGATCGTCGATGTTGTTGAGACTGGTGAAGAGCCCGAAGCAATTGGAGCCTCCGCTGAGGCTGAAATAGTATCGCAGGCTATCGTGCCAGAAGCTGAAGTCGAAGCAGAGGAATTCGAGGCGCTAACCGAGATATCGCAGGAGCAAACGCCGGCGGAATTTGCCGACGAAGATGCTGCTTTTGCCTGGCTGGAGAGCCTTGCCACCCGGCAAGGGGCCAGAGAAGATGAATTATTGCTGGAACCGGACGAACGCACGGAACTTCCTCCTGATTGGATCAAGAAGGTACTGGATACGGGCGAGCTGACGCCAGCAGAACCGTTGGAACCCGGACTTCCTGCCTTTATCGAGGCGCGTACCGGCCCCATGTCTGAATACATCCAGGAACCGGACCTTCCGGTGCAGGAACAACCCGCTATCGATGAAGTGCAGCCTGGCTTGGCCGAAGAAGTCGAACCGGCGCTGGGCGAACCAGCCGCAGAGGCGCTGCCCGAGCTGGATCAGGTGAGGGAAGGCCTGCCAATCGTAGAAGGCGAAGAATTTGTAGAGGGAGAGATTGAAACCGGGTACACCCTACCTGAACAGGTGTCTGAACCGGTCGCCCCGGTTGAAGAAATCACTGAAACAGTTCCTGCTTTGCCAGACTGGCTGCAGGATCTTGAAGAGCAGCCAGTTCAGGAAGAAGAGATAACCTGGACACCGCCCGAAGCAGCCATTACTCCGGAGCAGGTTGAGCTCGAGAGCGTTGATCTGAATACTGCCAGCCTAAGAGACCTGGAGCGCCTGCCTGGTGTTGGCTTCATCCGAGCTCAAGCGTTGATCGCATACCGGGAAGCCAATGGCCCATTCCATAGTGTCGAAGAGCTGAATCTAATTGATGGCTTCGATGCCGATACGATCCAGGGTTTACTCGATGTCGTGCAAGTAGAAGCCCCTGCCCCCGCAGTAGAAGAGGCTCCGCTGCCGGTATCTACCATTACATCAGAAGAGGCGCAAGTTACCCTGCTGCAAGCGCGCAATGAGCTGGTTCAGGATCTCACCCAACCCGCAATGCAAAAGTACCTCAGTTTGATCGAATCTGAGGAACTGCTGGAGGATGTAATCCACGATCTCCACGAAGCGATCAGCCGCAGCCCTAAAGATTTCGACACCTGGCAGGCCTTGGGAGATGCAAATTTGCGCGCCGGGCATATTCAAGAGGCGCTGAATGCCTATACCCGAGCGGAAGAACTGCTGCGCTAAAACAGCACAGACTATATTTTTTTGGAGGCAGTTTTGGAAAGAACACTCGTGCTCGTAAAGCCCGATGGTGTCCAGCGTGGACTGATCGGTGAGGTGATCAGCCGGTTAGAGAGGCGAGGGTTGAGGCTGATTGCAGCAAAGTTTGTGTCCGTCAGCCGCGAACTGGCAGAGACCCACTATGCCGTTCACAAAGGCAAAGATTTCTACCCTGGCCTGATTGCCTATATCACCTCTTCACCCGTAATGGCAATGGCCTGGGAAGGCCCGCGGGCGATCGCAGTTGTGCGCCAAACCATGGGCTCTACCCGACCGTTTGAAGCCGCTCCCGGAACCATTCGCCATGATTTAGCACTGGAGACCGGTCGCAATCTCACCCACGCGTCTGACAGTGTACAAAACGGAGAGAATGAGATTGCACTGTGGTTCAAGCCGGAAGAGCTGGTCGCCTGGTCCCGCGAGACAGACCGCTGGATCTTCGAATAATCCCCTCATTTGACCACCAATCAGGCGGGATACACGCATATGTGTATCCCGCCTGGCGCGCATTTAAACCCACAAATCATATCTGATATAATGGCGCAACACGTTTAGCAGTAAGGAATATTTAATGGCGCTTACCTCCCAAGAGATCATCGAACACATCGAACGCATCCTTCCTGGAGTAGAAAAACCTGGACGCTACACCGGCGGCGAGCTGAATCAGGTCTTAAAAGATTGGCATGCGGTAACGTCGCACATCGCTCTGGTTTTTCCAGATATCTATGACCTGGGCATGTCTAACCTGGGCATGGCAATCCTGTACGATCTGATTAACAAACGGCAGGATGCCCTGGCGGAGAGAGCCTTTTCACCCTGGATTGATATGGAAGCAGCCATGCGCCAGGCTGGCGTTCCCCTGTACTCGTTGGAGAGCAAACATGCCCTGGCGAATTTCGATATCATCGGTCTCTCACTGCCCTATGAAACCCTGTTTACCAATACACTCAACATTCTAGATCTGTCTGGTATTCCCCTGTTTTCATCACAACGCGAGCAGGATGATCCGCTGGTCATCGCTGGTGGTCACGCTGCCTACAACCCAGAACCGATGCACGCTTTCATTGACGCTTTTGTGATCGGCGAGGGGGAAGAGGTAATCCACGAGATCATTGACAGACACCAGGCCTGGAAAGCCAGCGGCGCTGAGCGTCACGAGCTGCTCAGAGCGCTTTCCAAGATTTGGGGTGTGTATGTACCAGCGCTCTATGATGCCCATTACGGGTCCGATGGCGTTTTCTCTCATATCGAGAAGCTCGATGCTCAAGCCCCCTTGCCGGTTGTGAAACGCATCGTTCCAAAACTCCCGCCGCCCACCACCAACTTTATCGTTCCTTATATCGATACGGTTCACAACCGCATCCCTGTCGAGATCATGCGCGGCTGCACTCGCGGCTGTCGCTTTTGCCACGCCGGCATGATCACCCGCCCGGTTCGAGAGCGCAGCGTGCAGGAAATCGTCGATGCAGTCGAAGTAGCCCTGGAAAAGACAGGCTATGAAGAGATAGGCTTACTCTCGCTGTCATCCTCGGATTACACGCATATCTTAGAGCTGGTCAACGCAGTTTCAGAGCGATTCGCAAACCAGAATCTCAATGTCTCGCTGCCTTCCCTGCGCATCGAATCTTTTTCGGTGGACTTGATGGATGCCCTCAGGGACTCGCGTCGAGGAGGTTTTACATTAGCTCCAGAAGCCGCAACGGAACGTATGCGCGAGATTATCAACAAACCCGTGAGCACACAGCAGTTGTTGGACACTGCTCGCGAGATCTACAGCCGCGGATGGCTGCATATCAAGCTTTATTTCATGATTGGGCATCCCTCCGAAACCATCGAGGACGTTCAAGCCATCGCCGATCTGTGTAGAGCAGTGCTGGCGGAGGGCCGCAAGGCAATTGGCAATCGCGCCAGCGTAACTGCCGGTGTCAGCACGTTCATCCCAAAACCTCACACCCCATTTCAGTGGGTTCCCTGCGACACTCTCGAGCAGATCCGCGCCAAGCAAGAGCTTCTGCGCAAGTCCCTGCGCGGACATGGCTTGAAGCTGAACTGGGTACGCCCGGAAGACTCGCTGCTTGAAGCGTGGCTGTCGCGTGGAGATCGCCGCCTGGCGGATGTCATCTATCGTGCCTGGAAGCTGGGAGCGCGCTTCGATGCCTGGGGCGACCAGATGCGCTTCGAAGCCTGGAGCCAGGCTTTTGCCCAGGTTGGGATCGATCCCGCTTTTTACTCGCACCGCGAACGCCCCATCGATGAAACTTTCCCCTGGGAGCATATCAGCACCACCGTCCGGAAGAAATTCCTGACTGAAGATTACCTGTGGAGCCAGCAAGGAAAAACCCGGGTCGACTGCCGAGAGCGCTGTTTCGCTTGCGGCATACTACCCACTTTCGTGGATATGCGCCGGGCAAACCCCGGGGAGGTCTGGCAGTGTCCGGAAGTGAAATCCAAGCGTATTCCAGTCAGTGAGCTGCAATCACCGGAGTTGATTCTGCCTGTAGCGGGCGATTGAGACATTTAAGCTATGCGCATACGATTGAATTTCGCCAAAACCGAGGCCATGCGCTACACCGGGCACCTGGATTTATTCCGCACCATTGAGCGCACCATCCGGCGGGCAAAGCTGCCCCTGGCCTACACCCAGGGCTTCAAACCTCACCCACGCATCAACCTGGCTTCTGCGCTGCCCCTCGGTTTCACCAGTGAGGCAGAGGTAGTCGATATCTGGCTTAAAAATGAATTGAGCCTGGAGCAAACCCTGCTTGCACTGCAGAAAGCGGCGCCTCCCGGTATGGTCATGCACTCGGTCGAACTTGCTCCACAAGATGCCAAAAGCCTGCAATCTGAAGTCCAGGCCTGTGACTACCAGGTCACCCTGCTCGAACCGCTATCAGATCTTGAGCAGCGTGTTGAGGCGATATTATCTGCGGATACGCTGCCGAGAGAACGGCGCGGCAAATCCTACGATCTTCGCCCGTTGATCGAGCAAATTTCTGTCCTCCCGCAGCCTGAAGGTGGCTTTGCTCAACTTCACATGCGCCTGGCGGCTCGAGAAGGCGCGACGGGACGACCTGAAGAAGTCGTGGCTGAATTGGGAGGCGATCCCCTGGCAGTGCGCTACCACCGCCTGCATGTGGTGATTGGCTCCCCGGTATAATCAAACCAAACATTAGCCTTGGGGTGGTTCACATGGGAATAGCGATCTCTCTGTGGGTGGGATTTTCAGCATCTTTCATTTTCGCGCTGATCCTCTATTGGTTGGATCGCTATGAAAAAGAGCCCCTGCTGCTGCTGGGCGGAGTATTCACCTGGGGAGCAGTTCTTGCCGCGGGAGCAGCCTTTATATTCAACACCCTGTTGGGCATCGGTGTTTTCTACTTCTCCGGCTCTGAAAACCTGACCGATTTGACCACCGGCTCGATCATTGCCCCTCTTGTCGAGGAGGGATTGAAAGGGTTCGCGGTTGTTGTTATATTTCTCCTCAACCGCAAGGAGTTTGACTCATACCTGGATGGCATCATCTATGCTGGGATCGTCGCGCTCGGATTTGCTGCTACAGAGAACAGCTATTATATTTACAGTCGAGGCTACCTGGAAAATGGGTTTGCGGGCCTGATTACGTTATCCTTTATTCGCATCATTCTGGTAGGTTGGCAGCACCCCTTCTACACTGCCTTCTTTGGGCTTGGTCTGGCAGCAGCACGCCTCTCCTCAAAGTGGGTGGTGAGAATCGCTGCCCCGATACTTGGATGGGGACTGGCAGTCTTCACCCATTCGATGCACAACACCCTGGCAGAGTTTTCATCCGGGTTGGGAGGTTTGGCCTTCACCACCTTGCTCGACTGGAGCGGCTGGCTCTTTATGTTCTGCATCATCATCTGGGCTACCCTGGTCGAGAAAAAATACATCAGCCAGCATCTGGAAGATGAAGTCGTACTGGGCACGATCACCAGACAGCAGTTTCAGATTGCGCGATCTGCACGTTCACAAAGCGCTGCCCGTTTCAGTGGGCTTATGGGTGGTCGCTTCAAAAATACCCACCGCTTCTACCAGATGTGCGCCGAGCTTGCACATAAGAAGCACCAGCTCACCCGTCTGGGAGAAGAAGGGGACCGGGTGGATGGGAACAGTGCAGCCATACAGCATTTGCGTACAGAGCTAACCCGCCTATCAGCGCTCATCTAGACTGAAGCCAACCTGTCATTTTCTGAGCCTTCTTGATGAACCCAGCAGCAAACCGGCGCGGCATCCTACTGGTCGCCTCAGCAGCCGCCAGCATCAGCCTGCTCCCGGTGCTGTTTCGGGCATCCAGCAGGCTGCAGTTAGGGATCGGCACTCAACTCGCTGCACGCCTGCTGCTTGGCGCTCTGGCGCTGATCCTGTGGAACCGATTTTTCCGGCATCATGCCTCGCGGGATGCCGCCAGGCCGACCAGAGAAGCCCGCTGGCTGGCAGCTGCCAGCGGGCTGGTGCTTTTCGCGGCTTTCACTACCTACACTGCCTCGATCAACCTGGGCACACCACCGGTCAAAGCCATTCTCATCATCTATACCAGTCCGATTATCACTGCTCTGCTGGCGCGCATATTTTTGAAAGAAGCGTTGACCCGGCGGAAACTTATGACCATCTTTGGCGGTGTTCTTGGAGTGCTGATATCCATCGGTTTTTGGAATGTCGCCGGATTGTATACCTTTCAGACCGGCGATCTCTTTGCTCTCGCCAACGCGTTTGCCACAGCCACGATTCCTATTTTAGGCAGGCGCAGCGCAGCCCTGCACAATCGCTTCCCGCTGGTAGGCCTGGAACAGGCGCTGGTTTCGGCAGCATTATGGGGGCTGCTCTGCGGCGTCATAATTGGAATATCTGCGCCAGCAAATCCGGAATTGTGGAGCATCTCCTGGAAAATGGAAGCCGTCCTGATGATGCTCGGCCTTGGTTTAGCCGGCACAGCCGCGCCTTATATCTTGCTCTACAATGGTCTGCAGTACCTGGAAGCCTCGGTCGCCAGCATCATCTTGCTGCTGGAACCTGTATGCGTGGTTTTACTTCAAGTATTCCTGCTGCACGAGCCGGTGCAGTGGTACCAGGTTCTCGGTGGAGTGATCTTGCTGGCATGCGGCTACGCTGTGCAGGCTGGCACACCCCAAAAGGTAATCGAATCCCTCGAAATTAATTAGGTCTCAATGCAAATATGGTAAAATTACTGCCGCTTGCCCCCATAGCTCAGTGGATAGAGCGTTGGCCTCCGGAGCCAAAGAGCGCAGTTCGAGTCTGCGTGGGGGTGCTGTTTATTTAACGATGAAATCACGCGAGTTAAAGCGCCCAGGCTAAGAGGAATCCCACCAGCGCGACGATGATTCCCAGATGCAGCAGCAGGTCGCTCTCCACCACCCAGCCGGAAATAAAGAACTGCAGGAAGTAATTTGCTGCTACCAGCAGCACGCCAAGGATCGGCAGCAGCCCCTTGCGATGAGCAAAATAATCGGACAGGCGATCCAGGAGACGGCTAAATGATTCTGACATGGCTATCCTGGGTTGAACCAATACGCCTGGTAGCGAGCCAACAATCTGCCTGGCAGGCGACCATGGATCAAAACGCCGCCGTGCTGCTGCTCGACACGTTCCACCTGACCTTGTTCATGGAATAAAGCAATCAAACCGCCTTCAGTGAAGGGCAG
>JBGSTO010000694.1:0-6374 GCA_041736465.1 Anaerolineales bacterium
CGCAGCGCCGCCAGCCGGATATCAGCCGCGCCCGGGCGCTCCTGGGCTGGGAGCCGCGCGTCTCGCTGGAGGCTGGCATCCGGCGCACGATCCCCTACTTTAAGCAGGCGCTCGGCGTATGATGGGTGCTCGGCTGGTTATTTCTCGGGAGCGCGAACGTTTCTTGCGCTTTGCGGTTGTAGGCATCATCGGCGCTGTGGTGGATTTTGGCGTTTTCAACCTGCTCACCTCGCTCCTGAGGGTGAAGCCGGTTTGGGCGAGCGTGCTTTCGTTTGCCGCCGCGGTGTGCAGCAATTTCACCTGGAACCGCTACTGGACCTATCCCGACTCTCGCTCCAAACGGATTTCCCAGCAGGTCATCCAGTTTGGAATTATCAGCCTGGCAGGATTGGCGATCCGCACACCGCTGTTTGTGCGCCTGGAACGCCCGCTGATCGATTGGTTTGCTTTCCTGCATCTGCCGGTTGGCTCCGTAAGTCCGGAATTCCTCGGGCACAACCTGGCGCTGGCAATTGCAGTGCTGGTGGTGATGTTCTGGAACTTCTTTATCAACCGCTATTGGACGTACAGCGACGTGCAGTAGCGGTTGCCTGCAATCCGGTTTAAACCCTCACGCAGGGGTGAGCAAGTGGGTATAATTTAAAGCAATGACAGCGAGCTTGCGACTGATCCCGATCTATTCCTCACGCGGCGACTGTGAGGCATTCCTGGGCTACCCGCACCTGTTCAACCGGCAGGGCGAATGGATTGGATGGGTGACACCCGAGCGGCAGGTGTATTCGGTGCACGGGCACTACGTCGGCTGGTTGAGCGATGACCCGCGCGTGCTGCGCAGGCAATCCTCGGGCTATTTGAAACCGCGGCGCACACCGCCCCTGGCGCCGCAGCGCGTGATGCCGCCCGCCATAGTCCCCCTGGCGCCGATGATGCCAGAGCTGCCCATGGGTGTATTCGATGTGCTGCAGGAATCGCCGGAAATGCTGCCGGCAATCGATTTTGGCGACCTGAAAGAGGATATGGATTGAATGAGCGAGCAAATGGCAGGTAAGCCGGTGGGCGCTTCGCAGATCCGGCTGGCTCAACTGATGCATCCGGAGCACGCCAACAGCCAGGGCAATGTGCACGGCGGCTGGATCATGAAGCTGATGGATGAGGCCGGGGCGCTGGCGTGTATGCGCCATGCCCAGCGCCGCGTGGTCACGGTGGCGGTGGATCGCATGATCTTCCGCCAGCCGATTCGCATCGGCGACCTGGTGATCCTCAATGCGGAGGTGAGCTACGTTGGCAACACGTCATTGGAAGCCGAGGTGCAGGTGACCGCGGAAAACCCCGTCACAGGGGAATGCACCCACACCAACACGGCCTACCTGGTGTATGTAGCCCTGGACGATGAGCGCAAGCCGGCGCGCGTGCCGCCCTTGCTCCCGGAAAATGAAGACCAGCGCCTGCGCATGGAAGCCGGGCGGGCGCGCCAGGCTTACCGGCTTTCTCAGCCGCGGTGAATCCGCCTTAGGGTTAATCCGGAAAGTGCAATCATGAGCGAAGATGTGTCCACGCAATCTATTCCGGCTCCGGAGGAGGCGCAGGGGCTGCCAACGGGTATCACCCCGGTAAGATCGCTGCGCGAGCTGCTGGACCGGGTGACCGGACGCGGCATCCGCCCGCCGGCGGCGCAGGAAGAATCGGGCCTGGCTGAATCGCTGCCCTTCCCTTTCCTGGCACTGGTGGGGCAGAACGAGATGAAGCTGGCCCTGATACTGGCGCTGATCAACCCGGCTGTCGGCGGTGTGCTGCTGGTCGGGCCGCGTGGAACCGGTAAGACCACCGCAGTGCGCGGCCTGGTGGACCTGCTGCCGGAGGTGCCGCGCAGCCTGTGCCACTACGGCTGTATGCCCGAAGACGTCGAGTCCGGCGGCATCGATGCGGTCTGCCCGGAATGCGCCGAAAAGTACGGCAGGGGCGAACCCCTGGCGCGTCCCGACCAGGTGCGCTTGGTCGAGCTGCCGCTCAATGCCCGTCTGGAAGAGGTGATTGGCGGGCTGGACGAGCGTGCCTCGCTGCACGAGCGCATGCGTTTGAAGCGCGGTATACTGGCTCAAGCCGATCGCAATATTTTGTATGTAGACGAAGCCAACCTGCTGCAGGATGATGTGGTGGATGCGCTGCTGGATGCAGCCGCCCAGGGCAGCTACACCGTACGGCACAGCACCCTGGCTGCCACCTACTGGTCGCGCTTCCTGCTGATCGGCTCGATGAATCCTGAAGAAGGCCGCCTGCGCCCGCAGATCCAGGATCGCTTCGGCTTGCGCCTGATGGTGAGCGGCTTGAGCGTTGCGGCGGAGCGCCTGGAAGCCTACCACCGCGTGCGCGCATACCAGGCCAACCGCCGCCAGTTGATCGCCCAGTTTGCCGTCGAGACAGAGCTGGCACGCCAGGAAATTCAGGAAGCGCGCCGGCTGCTGCCGCAGGTGCAGCTCGCGGAGGAAGTCGCCCGCCAGGGATTGGCGCTGGTGGACCGCCTGAAGATCGATTCGCTGCGCGCCGAGATTACCTTGTTCGAAGCCGCCCGGGCATATGCCGCCGCCGATGCTCGCACCCAGGTAGAGCTGCAAGATTTACGGCGCGTGGCTTTGATGGCGCTGCGCCTGCGGCGTTCGGACTTCATGACCCAATATTTGCAGCAGATCAACAACGAAGATACCGAAATCGAGGCCGCTCTCCAGGCGGTCGAGTTGTAACCAACCACTTTATCCGCTGAAACCCGATGGGAATTTCCCAGCAAGGAGTGCAGACATGATGGATATGGGTGTACAGAAAATGGCAACTGCCGGAGACGAACTGGTGCGCAGCGCCTGGGAGCACTACGGCAAAGGCGACCTGGCTGAAGCGGAGAAAGACTTTCGCCTCGCCATCGAGCGCACGTCGCGTTCGATCGAAGCCTATTACGGACTGGGTGTGGTTCTCAAAGTAGCCAGGCGGCACGATGAGAGCATCGCTGCTTTCGAGCGGCTGCTGCCTCTGATCGAAAGCGATTTGAGCGACCGCAGCCGGATCGCGCTGATGCGCCGCCTGGTGCACGGCTACCTCAACCTGATGCGCATCGGCGACTGGGGTCTGGAAAAAGAAATCTGGAAACGCAGCCCATGAGCGTAGCGATAAGCCACCGCCAGCGCCTGCAGGCCTGCCTGTCTGGAGCGCAGGTGGACCGGCCCCCGGTGGCGCTGTGGCGGCACTTCCCCGTGGACGATCAGGATCCGGTCTCCCTGGCGGCGGCAACCATCAATTACCAGCGAGCTTACGATTTTGATTTCGTCAAAGTCACTCCGGCGTCCTCCTTCTGCCTGAAAGACTGGGGCGTGCAGGATGAGTGGCGCGGCGCTGCCGAGGGCACGCGCGAGTACACCCGCACAGTGGTTCACTCGCCTGAAGACTGGCTGCGCCTGCAGGCCCTCCCGCCGGACGAGGGGCATTTAGGCCGCCAGTTGGCCTGCCTGGGGCACATCATTCAGGCTTTAGATCACGAGACACCCGTAATCCAGACCATCTTCAACCCGCTCTCCCAGGCCAAGAACCTGGTGGGAAAAGCCAGCCTGCAGGTGCACCTGCGCCGCCACCCGCATGAACTGCACGCTGCGTTGAAGACGATCACCGAAACCACGATCCGCTTCATCGAGGCGGCAGCCCGCCTCGGCGCAGCCGGCATCTTCTACGCCGTGCAGCACGCGCAGTACAGCTTGCTCTCCGAGCAGGAGTACCGGGAGTTCGGTCAGGCATATGACCTGCAGGTGCTGCAGTCGCTGCAAGCGCCGCCGGCTTCCGGCATGTGGCTGAATGTGCTGCACCTGCACGGCGAAGCGGTGATGTTCGACCTGGTCAGCCGCTATCCAGTGCAGGTGCTCAACTGGCATGACCGCGATACCCCGCCCTCCCTGGCAGAAGGCTTGCAGCATTTCCCCGGCGCAGTGTGCGGCGGCTTGCAGCGCGAGCGCAGCCTGGTGCTGGGCACGCCGGACCAGGTGCGCGCCGAAGCTCAAGATGCCATCCATTCTACCGGCGGCGGGCGCTTCATTTTAGGCACCGGGTGTGTCGTGCCGGTCACTGCCCCGCATGCCAACCTGCTGGCGGCGCGGCACAGCGTCGAGAGCTGACCTGCCCGACAAAGCCGCAGCGATCCGGCAAAACCGAATGGTGGTCATACAGCCATGAGCAGCTTGCGAGTGATATCCGGGTCGGCGCGCGGGCGGCGGCTGCAATCGGTGCCCGGAGACAGCACCCGCCCGATCACCGACCGCACCAAGGAGTCGCTCTTCAACATCCTGGGCGCCGATATCTACGGCGCCAGCCTGCTGGATTTGTTCGGCGGCACCGGCGCGGTGGGCATCGAAGCGCTCAGCCGCGGGGCGGCTTATGTGCGATTCATCGATCTGAATCGCCAGGCGGTGCAGACCATCCGCGCCAACCTGCAGCTCACCCAACTGGGGGAAAAAGCCGCTGTGCTGCGCATGGATGCCTTTCAATACCTGCAGCAGACACCTGACCGGCATTTCGACTACGTCTACATCGCCCCGCCGCAGTATAAAGACATGTGGGTCAAAGCCATGCAGCTTCTGGATGACCACACCGGCTGGCTCGACCCGGATGCCTGGATTATCGTGCAGATCCACCCGGTCGAATACCATCCGCTCGAGCTGCTGAATTTTTCCGAATTTGACCAGCGCAAATACGGCAGCACCTTGCTGATTTTTTATGGGCGTAAAGATTCGCCTGCGCCTGCCGATGATTAATCCGGTGTGCATTCTCGCGCCAGCATTTTTGGAGCTTCAATGATCGTTTCTGGTTCGCCGGAACATGACGTTCACATTCAATCGATTGTGCTGCGCGCCTTTCCCGGTTTAGCTGTTCAAGACGCAGACGGGATGGCGCGCCAGGGGGAAGTGCGCGTGTATCCTTCCGGCGTGCTGCTGTGTAAAGAGGGCGCTTCCGAGCAGGTGTTCTACATCGTGCTCGCCGGGGAGGTGGAAGTCTCCAAGCAGATCAACGCCAACGAAGTGCGCGTGTTGAAGCGCTTGCAGCCGGGAGATTTCTTCGGCGAGATGGCTTTAATCCACCAGGCGCCGCGCGCCGCCACGGTGACGACGCTGGCGCCGACCACGGTGTTGGAAATCGGGCAGGAGGCCTTCGAGCAGATCCTGCGCAGCAACTCCACCGTTTCCCTGGCGATGGTGCGCGAGGTCAGCCGCCGCCTGCGTGAAAACGATGAAATGGCGATCGAAGACCTGCGCCTGAAAACGCGTGAGCTGGCGCAGGCTTACCAGCAGCTTGCAGAACAGGATTTCGCCCGCCAGCAGTTTCTATCCACCATCGCCCACGAGCTGCGCACCCCGCTCACCTCAGCTAACGGCTTTCTGCAGGTGATCCGCCAGGGAATGCTGCACGGCGAGGCTGCCCACTCGGCCCTGGATACGGTGCACGAGAATTTACAGAAGATCATTCACCTGGTCAACGACATCCTCTTCTTGCAAGAGATGGAGCTGATCCTGCAGGATTTCAAGCCCACCGACCTGGGCGCGGTGGTGATGGCGGCGGTGGAGAAGCACCGCCTCAAGGCGGAGCGCGGCAAGCTGGGGCTGAGCATCAATCTACCCTGCAATTTACCGCTGGTACCTGCGGATGCCAAAAGCCTTGAGCGGGTGGTAAGCGTCTTCCTGGATAACGCCATCAAGTTCAGCCCGGATGGGGGCGACATTACCGTCACAGCCGGCAGCACAGATGAATATATCTGGGTGCGCGTCCAGGATCAAGGGGTGGGGATTCCGGCGGAAGCCCTGCCGCGTCTGTTCCGCCGTTTCTTCCGGCTGGACGAGGTCAACGGGCACCTGTTTTCCGGCGCGGGGCTGGGATTGTCGATCGCCCGCCAGGTGGTGGAGCAGCACGCGGGTAAGATCGACGTCGAGAGCAAGCTGGGGGAGGGCAGCGGGTTTACGTTTTTCCTGCCGCTGGGTAGTTGAAACACAAAGAGCACCAAGAAGGCACAAAGCCCACAAAGAATGATTATTCAAACTTTGTGGACTTAGCGCTATTTCTTCGTGCCCTTTGTGTTTTAATCTTTCGCCTTTAAAACTTATCCCTTCAGGAAATCTTCCAGCGCCTGCTTGCTGATGCGGAAGGCATTGCCCAGCTTGCGGGCTTTGAGATCGCCGGCGGTGATAGCGGCAACCACGTCTTCCTCGGAGACCTTGAGGTAAGCGGCGGCTTCTGCGGGAGTCATCACATCCGGCATGGCAGCCGCCGCGCCGGCAGCAGAGGCGGTTGATGCAGGCGGCTGGGCGCCGGTCATACCAGAGAGCGAGCTGGAGATGACCTGTCCAACACCC
>JBGSTO010000714.1:0-7303 GCA_041736465.1 Anaerolineales bacterium
ACGCGAGCCAGGCTCGGCTCAACCGCCTGGGGCTGGGCATCATGCAGGAGCGCGCCCAGGCGATCGGCGCCAGCCTGCAGATCGAGAGCGCCCCCGGCAAAGGGACGCTGGTGGCTGTCGCCTGGAGGCCGGAGCAAAAGCCGGTACAATCAAGCCCGCAGGCCGGTCAGGCTGAGGGTGTTTGAAAAACAAGTTGTGCTGAACGCCCACCTTGAGGGTTGATCCTCTAAGAGCTAGATCCTTCACTGCGTTCAGGATGACAGGTCAAGAAAAGAGGAATTATGACTGGCGATCACATCATCCAGGTACTGCTGGTAGACGATCACGGCATGGTGCGCAAGGGCCTGATGGCTTACCTGCGCAGCCAGCCGGATATCGAGGTGGTCGGTGAAGCGCGCAACGGCCGCGAAGCCATCGCCGGCTGCGAGCGGCTGAAACCCGACGTGATACTAATGGATCTGATCATGCCGGAGCTGGGCGGTGTGGCTGCCATCCACCACATCCACCAGCACTGGCCCCAGGTTCAGGTGCTGGCGCTGACCAGCTTCCAGGACAAAGAGCTGGTGCAGGATGCTTTGAAGGCCGGCGCCATCGGCTACTTATTGAAGAATGTCTCCGGCGAAGACCTGGCGCGCGCCATCCGTTCAGCCTGGGCCGGGCGCCCGACCCTGGCGCCCGAAGCGGTGCAGGCGCTCATCCAGAGCGACCCCGATCAAGACCACCTGGGGGATGATCTGACCCGCCGCGAGCACGAGGTGCTCGGTCTGCTGGTCAAGGGGCTTTCTAACCCGGAAATCGCCGAGCGGCTGGTGCTCAGCCGGGCGACGGTGAAGGTGCACGTCAGCAATATCCTTTCCAAATTGGGGGTCTCCAATCGCAGCGAGGCGATTGCTTTGGCGATTCAGAGAAGATTGGTGAGGGGGCCGGGTGGCTTAGAAAAATAACCCCACCGGCTACAACCCCTTATCACCCGGGCGTATCATGCGCCCGGGTTTTATTTTATATACACTGATTGCAGACACTGATTGCAGACAATAACCTGATCCACGAACCATTGCAGCCGGGTCGCCAGGAGACCCGCAGCGCCCAAGCAGCCGATGAAGATCAATCTTTTCCCCGAACTGCAAGATGAGGATTACCACCGGACAGCGCCGGGCAGTACGCCGCGCAAGCCGGTTGGTCGGAGGAAGAACCCCAGGAAGGAGGTACCGGTTCTGAGGAAGAGCCTGCAGATTCCACCGCTCAGCGACAGCCCTTTTCTTAACACGCCGTTTCCAGATTTAGGCAGGCGGGGAGAATCCCACGCCTGACTGCCAAATTTCACAAGCTGGCCGACTATTTGGGCCACTCACAATGATGTCATCCAGAGCGAAGCGAAGGATCTAGATCCTTCACTGCGTTCAGGATGACAGAACAATAAAGGAGTGAAGAATGCGCACGAAACAACTGTTATGGGTCATACTGGTTCTGAGCCTGCTGTTGAGCGCCTGCGCGCCGCAGCGCATCGTCGAGACCGTGGTGGTTACCGAGGTGGTCGAGGTGCAGGGCACACCGCAGGTGGTCGAGCGAGTGGTCGAGCGGGTGGTCACACCCACGCCCGAAGCGGCTGTTGAGCCCGCCGCCCCGGTGAAGGCCTCGCCCTACGATCGCGCCGAGGTGGTGCGCCTGGCGATGCTCTCCGACATCGACGGCATGAACCCCTTCTATCTGTACGACATCACCGGTTCCAGTTACTGGAACTACGTAGTAATTAACCAGTATTATCCCCAGCTGTACTGGCTCTCAGACCAGCGCTGGGACTTCGTTCCCTACCTCGCCGATGGCGAGCCGGGTGAATTCCAGCAGGATGGCGATCTGTTCTACGCCGACGTCAAGCTGAAAGAGGGGCTGAAGTGGAACGACGGATCGCCGCTTACCGCTGAAGACGTAGCCTTCACCGCCAATACCGCACGGCTCTTCTCGCTGTCCGGCAACTGGGTCGGCTACTACAACCCGCAGACCATGGTTAACGCCGAAGCCATCGATCCGCTGACCGTGCGCTTCACCTACAACTTGATCCCCGGCATCCCCACCTGGCAGTACGGCACCCTGCAGGGGCCGATCGTCAGCAAGGCCTATTGGGAGCCGAAGATCGCCGAGCTGGTAGCCCAGGCTCAGGCGCTGGATCCAGCAACGGCGGATTTCGTGGATGTGATCACTCCCCTGCAGCAGGAGCTGGAAGCCCTGACAACCGAGGGTGAGCCAACCTACGGCCCCTTGATGTTCAAGCGCTGGGAGTCGGGCGCTTATTCTGAGAACGTGGTCAACGAGAACGTGCACACCATCGGGCAGGTCGAGGAAGAATATGCCAACGGCGCCTATCGCGAAGTTCACCCCGAAACAGGCTATGAATTCAGCATGTATGGTGAGCCTGCTGGCGACAAGGTTCTGGAACTGACCTACGGCCCGTATTTCGAGACCGTGCTCTACCCGGTTTACTCGCAGGATGCCGCCTACCTGGCGCTGCAGAACGGCGAAGTGGACATCGTGCTCAATCCGAGCGGCGTTTCCAAGGGTCTGCGCGACCAGATGGAAGGCGATGAGAGCATCCAGATCGTGCGCAATGCCCAGAACGGCTTCCGCTACATCGAGTTCAACATGAACCGCGACTACCTGAGCGGCGAAAAGGGCGTTGCCCTGCGCCAGGCGGTTGCCTGCCAGTTCGACCTGGATTACCTGGCGAATGAAGTGCTGCAGCGCGAAGTCGAGCCGGTGTACACGCTGGTGCCGCCCGGCCTGACCTACTACTTCAACCCGGACGTGCCCATCTTCTGCCAGGGCATGACCACCGAGGAGCGCATCGCTGAGGGCGTGCGCATCTTGAAGGAAGCCGGCTACACCTGGGATGTAGAGCCCGCTGCTATCGCTGGCTCGGCGCGCGACGCCGGTGTGGTCTACGGCGAAGGCTTGAAACTGCCGGATGGCAGCACCTTCCCCGACATCACCCTGCAGGCGCCCGCCCCCGGCTACGACCCCAAGCGCGCCACCGCTGCCATCTACATCGAGCAGTGGATGCGCATCCTGGGCATCCCGGTGACCGCAGAATACACCCCCTTCAATACCATCCGCGCCAACGAGAACTCGGGTGAATTCGACATCATCATGCTCGGCTGGGGCTTGACTGCCTTCCCCTCCTACCTGTGCGACTTCTTCACCGGCGCGACCGGCGTGGGCGATGGCTCTGACAACATCGGCTACGTCAGCACGGCGCTGCAGGAGACCTGCGCTGAGTTCTACGGCGCCACCGAGCTGGAGCAGGCGCGCGAGCTGGCTTTCAAGCTGCAGGAAATCCTGGCGACCGAGCTGCCCTACATCACCCTGTTCACCAACCCGATCTACGACGCCTACAGCACCAGCATCGCCTTCCCATACACCGAAGTATTCGATGGGCTGCAGGGCCAGTACGGCCTGGGCGGGCTGGTGATGCCCAACACGAAGGAGTAAGCCAGTCCTCCCGGAAGCTGTAGCTCCTCGCTCACTACAAGTTACAGACAAACACTCCCCCTTGCAAACCCCCGTCTCCTTCTCCTGCCGACGACCAGGAGAAGGGGCGGGGGTCGCGGAGGCCCGAATGTGGAAATACTTACTCAACCGCATGCTGCAGATCATTGTTACCCTGGTGGTGTTCTTCGGTCTGACGTATTTCATTCTGGATGCTCAGCCGGGGGATATCACCATGCTGTATATGAACCCCCGCTTTACCCCGGCGCAGCGTGAGATGCTGCAGGCGCGCCTGGGGCTCGACCGCCCGGCAAGCGAGCGCCTGCTGCGCTGGCTGGGGAATACCCTGCGCGGCGACCTGGGCGACTCCTTCGTGGAGGGTCGCCCGGTGATGGAGATCATCAAAGAACGCGCCCCGCGCACCATCTTCCTGTTCCTGATCGCCGTGCTGGCGGCATTTTTCATCGGCTATTCCCTGGGAAAAGTGCTTGCCTGGCAGCGCGGCACCGGCCTGGAGTATGGCATTACCATCATCGGGTCGGTGATGTTTACCATCTTCACACCCTGGTTTGCTTTGATCATGGTGTGGATCTTCAGCTACAATCTCAAATGGTTCCCGCTTGGAAAATTCCTCGATCCGGTGGTGTGGCGTAAAATCCCTGCCGGTTCGGATATCACTGCCAACTTAATCTTCAATCGCCTGCTGCTTACCTTCACTCTGGTAGCCGTGGCAATCGCTTTGATCGCTTACCTGGCGCGGCGCATCAACCCAAATCGTCAAAAAATTATCACCACCAACCTGAGCATGCTGGTGGTCATCGCTGCCTTCGTGGTGTGGCTGCTGTATCCCTACGGCTACCTGGCCTGGGATATCGCCCGCCATCTGGTGCTGCCGGTGATGACCCTGACGCTGATCAACTTTGCCGGCACCATGCTGCTCACCCGCACCACCATGCTGGAGACGCTGCGCGAAGACTACATCATGGCGGCGCGCGCCAAGGGGCTTTCCGAGCGGGACGTGCGCGATAAGCATGCCGCCCGCAACGCCCTGCTGCCGGTGTTCACCAGCCTGATCATCAACCTGCCCTTCGTGATGAGCGGCGGCATCATCACCGAGACGGTGTTCTCGTGGCCCGGTATGGGGCTGACCATGCTGGAAGCGGCGAACAACAATGACATCCCCATGATCATGGGCGCCTTCCTGTTCATTGGAATATTATCCTTATTGGCGCACCTGACAGCCGATATCGCCTATATGTTCCTAGATCCGCGCATCCGCTATGCGTAGACCTTGTCATCCTGAGCGCCGATCCGCAGGATCGGTCAGCGAAGGATCTTAGAGACAGTCACAGAGACTCTTCGCTGCGCTCAGAGTGACAGGCAAAAGAAGTCAAAGGCCAGGAGAGAATTATGACCATCATTACGCAGCCACAAAATTTACCCCTCAGCGAAGCGCTGTGGCGCGTGCGCCTGCGCCACGCCTGGAAATCGTTCACCAGCAATTTCGCCCTGTTCGCCGAGAACCGGATTGGCCTGGTGGGGCTGGGGATCATCATCTTCTATGCCCTGCTGGCAGCCGCCCATCCCATCCTGATGGCGACGGTGTGGGACAACAAGGTGTACGACCCCTTCGTCGGCAACGACAACACCATCTATGACCATCCTTCGCCGCCCTCCAGCCGGCATATCTTAGGCACCGATCCGATGGGGCGCGATGTGCTCAGCCAGCTCATGTACAGCACGCGCAACGAATTCCTGCTCGGTTTCCTGGCGGCGCTCCTGACGGTTACGATTGCCACCTCGGTGGGCGCCATCGCTGCCTATTTCGGCGGCTGGGTGGATGCGCTCTTGATGCGTCTGGCAGACCTGATCAACATCCTGCCCTTCCTGGCCCTGCTGGTGGTGCTGAGCGCCTTCGTCGAGATGAACCTGTGGACGCTGGCAATTGTGATCGGCGTGCTCTCGGGTTTCGGCGGCACCACCATCATCTTCAAAGCCCAGGCGCTGACCATCAAGGTCAAGCCGTACATCGAAGCAGCGCGCATCGCCGGCGGCAGTCACTGGCACATCATCTTCCGCCACATGGTGCCCAACCTGATGCCGCTGGCATTCCTGAACATGATGTTCACCGCCACCGGCGCCATCTTCACCGAAGCGGCGCTGTCTTTCTTTGGGCTGCTGAATGTGCGCGTGAGCTGGGGCATCATGATCTACATCACCCAGGTATCCGGCTATATGCTGCGCAACATCGACTACTGGTACCTGATCTTCCCGGCAGGGGTATCGATCACCCTGCTGTGCTCCGCCTTCTACCTGGTGGGCCGCGCCCTGGATGAAGTCGTCAATCCGCGGCTGCGCCAACGCTGAGAGGTGTGCCATGAGCGAGCAACCCCTGCTGTCCTTACAAGATCTGACTATGGAGTACCAGACCCGCAAAGGCCCGGTCTCTGCCATCGACGGCGTCTCCTTCGACCTGCGCCAGGGCGAAACCATGGGGCTGGTGGGCGAGTCGGGCTGTGGCAAGACCTCGATCGCCATGACGCTGCTCAAGCTGACCCCCGACAACGCCCATATCCGGCGCGGCCGCATCCTGCTGGATGGGCAGGACCTGGTGCCGATGGGCGAGCGCCAGATCCAGGATGTGCGCTGGAAGCGCATCGCCATGGTCTTCCAGGCGGCAATGAATGCCCTGGACCCGGTGTACCGCGTGGGCGAGCAGATTATCGAGGCCATCGAGCGCCACGAGCCGCAGATCAAGCTCTCCGAAGCGCGCGAGCGGGTGGAATACCTGTTTGGCCTGGTGGGCATCGACGGCGGGATGATCGATCGCTACCCGCACGAGTTCTCCGGCGGCATGCGCCAGCGGGCGGTCATCGCCATGGCGCTGGCGTGCATGCCTTCCGTGATCATCGCCGATGAGCCGACCACCGCCCTGGATGTCATCGTCCAGGACCAGGTGCTGCGCGAGCTGCGCAACGTGCAGCGCACATTGAACATGAGCATGATCTACATCTCGCACGACGTGGCTGTCATCGCCGAGGTTTCCGAGAAGATCGGCGTGATGTACGCCGGGCGGCTGGCGGAGCTGGCGCGCTCCAACGAGATCTTCAAACGGCCGCGCCATCCCTACACCGCCGCGCTGATGTCGGCCTTTCCCAGCATCCTCGGTCCCAAGATGCGCCTGTCCGGTCTTGGCGGTGAGCCGCCCGACCTGCTCTATCCACCACCTGGCTGTCGTTTTCACCCGCGCTGCCCGTACGCCAGCGATATCTGCCGCGTCGAGGCGCCCCCGTTTAGCTTCATCGGACAGAATCATCAGGTGGCTTGCTGGCATCCTTTGGAGGTGAGCGCATGAACGCCGCACCCGATACAAGCGTCCTGGTCAAGGTGCAGGATCTGAAAATGCACTTCCCGGTCGGCGGCAGCTTTTTCCGCAAGCCGAACAGCTTCATCCACGCCGTGGACGGGGTCAGCTTCGAGATCCGAGAAAAGCGCTCCCTGGCGCTGGTGGGTGAGTCGGGCTGCGGCAAGACCACCACCGGCAAGCTGCTCACCCGCCTGTACAACCCTACCGGCGGGCACGTATTCCTGCGCGACGGCGAGCAGGAGCTGGTGGACCTGGCGGCGATCAAGGGCGGCATGCTGAAGACCTTCCGCCGCCGGGTGCAGATGATCTTCCAAGACCCGTACGAGTCGCTCAACCCGCACCTGACCATCTTTGATACCGTCGCCGAACCGCTGGTGGTGCAGGGCATCGGCACTGTGGCGGATCGCGAAGCGCGCGTCGCCGAGCTGCTGGAGCAGGTGGGTCTCTCCCCGGCGG